>CASFCW010000067.1 GCA_949293165.1 uncultured bacterium | reverse complement strand
CATCCTTGTCAAGCACTTTTTTCAGGTTCTTTCGAACCTTTTCAAGCCCTTCGCCAAGTCAGCCCTGTAAGCTCCTTTTTTCGTGCCGCCCTTGCGGACAGCTTGTTAATATTACCACCAACTTCTCCATCTGTCAAGCACCTATTTCACTTTTTCCCCGTTCTTTTTTTCAGGCGGGGAACACCCCGCGCACTCCCTTGTCTCCCGCCCCGTTTCCTGCTATAGTATGAGAAAAAGCATCGTCTCCCAAAGTGAGACAGAAGGAGCCCGCTATGCACATTCCCTCCGGCGTCACACAAGATCTCCCCCTGCTCCCTTTTCAGCAGGCGCTAGACCAGGCCTGCCAGCCATCTGACGGCTATGACTGCCGCAAGTGGCTTTATGTGCCCAATTTCTACACCGAGTACCGTTACATTCTGGGGACCCGAGGATGCCACCCTTTGATTTGCATTGGCATCAATCCCTCCACAGCCGCTCCCGACAATCTGGACAACACGCTGAAATCTGTGCAGCGCGTGGCCCAGGCCAACGGCTACGACAGCTTTATCATGTTTAATGTATACCCTCAGCGGGCCACCAATCCGGACGATATGGAGGCCGTGTGCAACGACGCCCTACACAGGGAAAATATGAAGGCCTTCGATTACATCCTCTCCCTGGACCAGGCCGGCTCCCCCGCCGTTTGGGCGGCCTGGGGCACCATCATTGAAAAGCGGGGCTATCTGGCCCGGTGCCTGGAGGATATGATCCAGGTTGGGCTCAGACGCAACGCCGTCTGGTACACCGCCGGTAAGCGCTCCCGGAAGGGGCACCCCCACCACCCGCTGTACCTGCGGAAGGACGCCCCGCTGGAGCCCTTTGATGTCGCAGCCTATTTTTCCCAGCTAGCGCCCCTGTAAGCCCATAAAATCGGCCCCGGCGGCGTGACGCCTCCGGGGCCGATTATTATTCGGTTAAGAAAGCGGTCAGGTCCAGAAGATCCTGAGCGACGTATGTACACGTCCAGTCTTGGAAATCCTCCGCCGGGGTCGTGCCGTTGAGCACCGCGGCAAAATCCACGCCGGCCCGCTGGGCCGCCTCCGCATCCAGCACGGTATCACCACAGAACAGGAACCGCTCCTTTCGGGCGTTCATCCGGTCCAGCGCCATCAGTAAGCCCTCCGGGTCAGGCTTATGCCTGGTGACATCGGCGCTTCCGATCACCAAATCAAAGCAATCCAGGACCCCATAGCGGTTCAGGATGTAGCGGATGGTATCTGCCAGCTTGGTGCTGACGATGCCCAGCCGGACACCCCGGTCATGCAGGGTCCGGATCAGCTCCACAGCGCCTGGATAGAGTATGGTTTCCTCCATCTGCCGGGGGCGGGCGACCTCAATGAAATACTTGCGAAACAGCGCCCGGTTGTCCGCGCTGTAATCTCCCGTCAGCATGGAGTAGGAATCCTCCAGCAAATAGCCCACGGTATGCCGTACCGTCTCCCGGTCCGGCGCAGGGTAGCCCAGGCGGACGAAAGCAGACTGGAAGCCCGCCACGATGGAATCGGTGGAGTCCCCCAGCGTGTAGTCAAAGTCAAAGCAAATTGCGGCGTAATGTTTCATGATGCGCTTCCTTTCCGTCCGTTATCTGTTGGGCAGCAGATCTCCCCTGTTCCGCCCCGGTTCCGGCGCCAAGCGGTACCGCTCCAGCACTGCCGAATCCGGATTCCAATAGAGACGCCCTTCTTCGCCGTCCAGCAGCGCCATCCCTTCCCGCCAGGCGCCTTCCACATCCACCAGGGCAAGGCCGGGAATGCCCAGATGGCGCATCAACGCGGCGGTGTGGCTGTAGATGCTCCCGTCCCGGCAAACCACGCCCAGCAGCTTTTCCGCAGGAATGGACATCAATTCGCTGGGCAGCAGATCATCCGTCGCCAGGATGGCGGGGCCAGCCGTCAGGATGGCCGGCGGCGTCCAGCAAATCAGGCGGTGAAGCACCTGATTGGACACGTCCCGAATATCCGCGCTCCTGGCCCGGATATATGGGCTGTCCACAGTTGAAAATTCCAGAGACAGGTCGTTGGCCGCCGCTCTCACCGCATATTCCGCCGTCACCTGCTGCCCACATAGAATCCCGCGGATGCGCTGTTCCAGTTCGTCGTCCCCCAGCAGGCTGGCATGGGCGGAGAAAATGGACGCCACCGCCTCACCCGCGTCCCGGAGCACCAGCGCATACAGCTGCCCCAGGCGCTCCATAATTTGATCCCTGGCCTCGCAGAACCGGGTCCATTCCTCCTCAGCCCCACGGCGGGAATGCATCTTCACCGGCGCTTCCGTCCGCCGGTAAACCTGGATGGGGCCATACACAATCCGGGATAAAATGGGCTCTCCACGGTATACCTCCATTTCATCACCACCCCTTCCCAATTCACACTGGCGTCCTTCTTTTTCCCCATTATAGACTGATTTCGATATAATGTAAATATCATATCCCCCTTTCTATTTTCCCGCCCCAGGGGTGTTATCCCACCCGATTTTATCGCTTTACAGTGAGAGATGGCCGTGATATAATGGCCTCAGGCCGGCTGTTTTGCTGTTACGACGGTCCTTTTCCCTTTTGGGCTGTCCGCTTGTTTTGGCGGAACAGCGGGCTGATTTTTGACGTGCTCCGCTCTGCCGGTTTCCGGCAGTTTAGTTTTGATTCAGGAGGTTTTACCATGGTTTCAAAGGAAGCTCTGGCTCTGGGCACAGCCCGGTCTGTCATCCGGGAGCTGTTTGAGTATGGAAAGCAGCGGGCAGCGGTTGTTGGCGTGGAAAATGTATTCGACTTTTCCATCGGCAACCCCAGCGTACCCGCCCCCCAGGAGGTCAACGAGCAGGCCATGCGGATTTTGCGGGAGCAGCCGGAGCTCATCCACTGCTATACCAGCGCCCAGGGCGACCAGGGCGCCCGTCAGCGGTTTGCCGATTCCCTGAACCGCCGGTTCGGCGCGCATTATACCGCCGACCAGTTCTATATCACCGTGGGCGCCGCCGCCGCCCTGTGCTGCGTTTTCCACGGTCTGGCCTGTCCGGGGGACGAATTTATTATCCTGGCGCCCTACTTCCCGGAATATCGGGTCTTTATCGCCGGGACCGGCTGTGCCTCTGTGGTGGTTCCCCCGGATACAGAGGCCTTCCAGATTAATTTCCAGGCTTTGGAGCAGGCCATCACCCCCAACACCAAGGCGGTTGTGGTCAACTCCCCCAACAACCCCTCCGGCGTGGTCTACTCCACCCAGACCCTGACCCAGCTCAGTCAGCTGCTGCGGGATAAATCCGCCCAGTACGGCCACCCCATCTATCTGGTCTCCGACGAGCCCTACCGTGAGATTGTGTTCCACGGAAAGAAGGCTCCCTGGATTCCCGACTTTTACGAGGATACCATCATCTGCTACTCCTTCAGCAAATCCCTGTCCCTTCCCGGCGAGCGGCTGGGCTATGTGCTGGTGCCCGAGAGCGTGACCGACTGCAAGAATGTCTATGCCGCTGTGGCAGGCGCCGGGCGGCAGCTGGGCTACGTCAACGCCCCCAGCCTGTTCCAGCAGGTGACCTCGCTGTGCTGCGACATGACCGCCGACCTGTCTGTATACGAGAAAAACTGCGGCATCCTGGTCCCCGCGCTGCGGGAGATGGGCTACCACGTGGTGGAGCCGGACGGGGCCTTCTACCTCTTCCCCCGCAGCCTGGAGGCGGACGATGTAGCGTTCAGCCAGCGGGCCAAGGAATTCGACCTTCTGCTGGTTCCCGGCAGCGGGTTCGGGGCCCCCGGCCACTTCCGCCTGTCCTACTGCGTGCAGACGGAGACCATCCTCCGCGCCCTGCCCAAATTCAAGGAGCTGGCCCAGGCCTACGGCCTCGGCTGATACAAGCACAAAACCGGCCCGGATCGCGTATGCACGCGCTCCGGGCCGGTTTCCTGTCCGCACAGCAAAGCCCGGATGCCGCTCCAAAGCATCCGGGCCTTACCATTGAAAAAGAGGATTAAAATGAAACGAACTGTCTCTTGCCGCTATTATCCTACCAAAGACATATTACGAAAACTCCCAACAATTATTACATAAGTTTTAAATCTTCAAGGACTTTTTGTGACCGCCGCCATCTCCCCATTTTCGCCCCCCAGGACGAAAGCAGCCGGTGGCTGGCCACCGGCTGCTTTCTGAGTTGGAGGATAGAATGAAAAAGATGCGCTCACACCTTACATGATGAATTGTAGCCCGATTATGTGAACAAAACCACCAGAAGTTGTTACAAAAGCATTAATCTTTCCTTTATCGCAGGTTTAAAAAGAAGGACTTCAGGATTTCTTCACATTCTCTCTCCATTGGCCCCAGATACAGCCTGGGCCGGTGGTTAAACCGTTCTTCAAACAGGTTAAGCACCGAGCCGCAGGCCCCCGCCTTGTCGTCCTTTGCCCCGTACCGGACCTCGTCCACCCTGGCGTTGAGGATTCCCCCGGCGCACATGGGGCAGGGCTCCAGGGTAACATACATGGTGCACCCGTGGAGCCGCCAGCTGCCAAGGCGCCGGCAGGCGTCCCGGATGGCCTCCATTTCCGCGTGGGCGGTGGCGTCCCCCCGCTCCTCCCTTCGGTTGCGGCCCTCACCCACAATCTGCCCGTCTTTGACAATGACACACCCTACCGGCACATCGCCCTGCTGCTGGGCCTGTGCCGCCAGCTCCAGTGCCCGGGCCATGTAATCCCTGTGATTCATCGCATCTCCCCCTCAGGAACGCGGCCATCCCTAATGGCCGCCAGCATCCGCAGCACCTGTTCGGCCTCCTCCCAGGTGTTGTAACCATGCACGCCCATCCGGATCATGCCCAGCCGCAGGGAGCAGGCAATCTGGTTTTCCCGCAGCAGGCGGTAAACCCGCTCCACCTGGGGACAGGCAAAGGAGATGATGGTGGACCTGGTGCGCTCCTCCCGGGCGCAGGGGGCCACATCCAGCCCCAGTTCCAGCAGCCCGTCCCGCAGCCGTCCGCTGACGGCCCAGGCCGCCTTCCGGATCTGTTCCAGCCCCGTCTCCTCCATCAGGGCCAGGGACGCGTCCAGCCCGGCAACTCCCGGCGCATTGGGCAGCCCGGAGGCAAAGCGCTCCGCGTCCGCCTTCCAGGTGGTGGCGTAGCCCACCGAATCCACGTCCTCCGACACACTGTCCGCCCCGGCGAAGGGGGGCGTCAGCTGCCCAATCAGTTCCCGGCGCACATACAGGAATCCGGTGGCAAAGGGGCCCAGCAGCCATTTGGAGGACAGCCCGGCCATCATGTCGATGGAGCATGCTCTCACATCCATGGGCAGCACGCCCAGGGACTGGGCGCAGTCCACCACCAGGAAAACCCCATGTGCCCTGCACCACGCCCCAATTGCCGGCAGATCGGCAGCGGCGCCGTCAGAAAACTGGACGCTGCTGACCGTTACCACCCTGGTACGGGCATCAGCGTATTCCTCCAGGCGCTCCACCGTCAGGGTCCCCCCCTGGTTGGGCACGATGCGGACCTCGATGCCCCTGGTCTCCTGTCGGGCCAGCCAGGGGTAGACATTGGAGGCAAATTCCCGGTCACATAAAATCACGTTCTCTCCCGGCTTTATGGGCAGGGCGGCGGCAGCGGTGTTAATGCCGTAGGCCACATTTTCCGTAAAAACCAGTTCCTCCGGCCGGGCTCCCATCAGCCGGGCCAGCCGGGCCTTGCAGGTTGGAAAAACCTTGTCGGCATACTGGTAGTATTTCATGGGCATGGCCTGGCGCAGCTCCATGCAGGCGGCCATGGCCGCCGTCACCTGGGGCGCCACCGGCCCCATGGACGCGTTGTCAAAAAACACCCCCCTGCCGGTGGTCTGTGCGAAAGCCTGGCGGAAACGGGCCAGCCCCGGCTCACACATGGGGCGCCCCCATTCCCGCAGGCCTGCCAAGAACAAACTCCCGCACCCGGTCGCCCACCAGCCGAATGCATACCACGCTCACCGGCGCGGTAACCAGGTTCTGCGTAATCCGGATGGGCAGCAGCGCCCAGAACCCCTGGCCGGTCAGGGTAGAGATCCAGAAGGTCTGCACCAGGATGCTGCATACCACCGCCTCCGTCACCACGCACAGGGTCACCCGCCTCATAGTCAGCGGCTTGCGGTAGAGGAACAGGCCGAAGGTCAGCCCGCTGAGCAGGGCCGTGGTGGCCATGGGGGGATAGTAGCCATAGGGCCCCAGGGCGGCCACCAGGAAATCCCCCATTACCGCGGCGGCGGAGCCCCAGGCGGGCCCGTACAGCATGGCGGTGAGGCTCAGCGGCAGGAAAGCAAACCCTATGGTGGCCAACGGTGTGCGGATGGAAATAAACATCCCCGCCACCACCTGGGCAGCCAAAAGCATCCCGATAACGGCGATTTTCTTCACGGTTTCATTTCTGTTGTTCATAATACGGCTCCTTTTTCATGACGTTTGGGCAAATTAGGTGCAATTTTCTTCCAAAACGGCAAAACCTCCCTCTATGCAGTTCGGGCTGCATAGAAAGAGGCACGGATTCCGCAGTTCTGTGCAGCAATGGGATGCGGACCCTGCACCGTAAGCCATAGGGCTATTCGTCCCGCTGACAACTCCCCATTCAGCGGGCACTGGGCGCGCGGATGCGCGTTGGACGCGCAGGGTCCTACTCTGCTTCTGAAATCGCCTACAGTGTATCACATCCCATCCCCCGTAGCAAGGGGGAACAGGCAAGAAAAACGGCCCCCGCCGGAACCGGCGGGGGCCTCAGGCCGTCGAAAAAGCGGCACAGCCACTTTTTCGAGAAGGATTGCACGCAAGGCAGGCCTCGATTCCTTCCGGAAAAGTCGGCCCACCTTGCGTGAGCGGTGTCATTTCCGACGCACATGTCGCCGGAAATGACTGGATTAAAATTTCTTCCGTCGCCCGCGGGCGCCGGAACTCCTTGCAGGAGGGCTGCGGAAAGAAACAGACAGGCCCCCGCCGGAACCGGCGGGGGCCTGCGTGCATAATACGGGTTTAGGGATCTTACTTGTGATCCACAGAGTACATGTGCTTGATCAGCTCCAGCACCTTGTTGGAGTAGCCGATCTCGTTGTCGTACCAGGACACGACCTTCACGAAGGTATCGGTCAGGGCGATGCCGGCGTCGGCGTCGAAGATGGAGGTGCGGGTGTCGCCCAGGAAGTCGGAGGACACGACGGCCTCGTCGGTGTAGCCCAGGATGCCCTTCAGCTCGCCCTCGGAGGCGGCCTTCATGGCGGCGCAGATCTCATCGTACTTGGCGGGCTTCTCCAGGTTGACGGTCAGGTCGACCACGGACACATCCAGGGTGGGGACACGCATGGACATACCGGTCAGCTTGCCGTTCAGGGAGGGGATCACCTTGCCCACGGCCTTGGCAGCGCCGGTGGAGGAGGGGATGATGTTGCCGGTAGCAGCACGGCCGCCGCGCCAATCCTTCAGAGAGGGGCCGTCAACGGTCTTCTGGGTGGCGGTAACGGAGTGCACGGTGGTCATCAGGCCGTCCTTGATGCCCCAGTTGTCATTCAGCACCTTGGCGATGGGGGCCAGGCAGTTGGTGGTGCAGGAAGCGTTGGACACAAAATTCATATCCGTGGTGTACTGGTCCAGGTTGACGCCGCAGACGAACATGGGGGTGTCATCCTTGGAGGGGGCGGACATGACGACCTTCTTGGCGCCGGCGTCCAGGTGGCCCTGGGCCTTCTCCTTGGTCAGGAACAGGCCGGTGGACTCCACCACGTACTCAGCACCCAGCTTGCCCCAGGGCAGGTCGGCGGGGTTGCGCTCGGCAGAGACAGGGATCTCCTTGCCGTTCACCACAATGGCGGAATCGGTGTAGCCGATCTCAGCCTCGCACTTGCCGTGCATGGTGTCATACTTCAGCATATAAGCCAGGTAATCGGCGGGGCACAGGTCGTTGATGCCCACGATCTCGATCTCGGGATGGTTCAGGCTGGCGCGGAAAACCATGCGGCCGATGCGGCCAAAGCCATTGATGCCAACTTTGATGCTCATATTGAATGTCTCCTTTTCTATGAAAGTTCCTATCCAAAAGGGTTGCAAATGAGGTCACGGTTATTATATCCTGATTCCGGCTGTTTGGGTAGTATAATTTTCCCTGCAATTTAACCAAATTTTCTGATTTTTTTGTCCACGGCAGAGAAGAATTGCACCTCTCCGCCTGACTCCATGGATAAATTTCGCCATCTTTCGACTTTTTTCCTTGTCCGCCCACAGGGTTTTTGATATACTGAATTTACCATGCAAGGATTGCGCTTCAGCACCCATCCTATATCGTGATGATCCCAGTGGATGCCGGCCTGCTTTGCCGGCCAGGAGGTACCATGGCCCAGCTTTCTCTTTCCGCCCTGGAACAATTTCCCCAGGGCGCTGTTCAGATATCGGAGGGGCTTGTCCAGGGCGTCAATCAGGCAGCCTGCGCCCTGCTGCCTGCCCTGCGCCAGGGCTGCCCCCCTCCCGCCCCCCTGCTTCCCCTGCTGGATGGCGGCGCGGAGCCTGCCGGCACCGTCAGCCTCTCCGGCGCCCTCTTTTCCTACAGCCGCCTGCCCCTGGCTGACGGCGTACTGCTGCTGCTCCAGCCCGCGCCGGCCCAGGGCGTCACCCCCGGCCAGCTGGACAGCTTTGTCCGGCAGGCCCGCACCCTGATGCAGGACCTGCTGCTCACCGTCCAGCTCATGGACCCGGCATCCACGGAGGGCTCCCGGCCTGATTTCTGGAAAACCTACTGCCGCACCACCCGGCTGCTGTCCAACCTGCAGTTTATGGCCCAGGCCGCCGGGGAGGGCGTCCCCTTCCATCCCGTCACCCTGGACCTGGCCGGCCTGATCCGGCACACCGCCGAAGAAGCCGCCGGCCTGCTGGAGCTGTCCCACCTTACCCTGGACTACCAGGCGCTTCCCGTCTCCCTGCTGGCGCCTGGGGACCCGGCCCTGCTGCGGAAGCTGCTGCTTACCCTGCTGTCCAACGGGGCAAAGGCCACGCCGCCAGGCGGCCGGCTGACCCTGTCCCTGCGCCAGGGCCAGGGCCGGGCGCTGCTGCTGGTGTCCGACGGCGGCGCCGGCCAGCCGGACTGGCAGGCCCTGTTTTCCCCGCCAGCTTCCTCCGCAGTGCCTGCCGCCCCCGAGAGCGGGGCCGGCCTGGGCCTGGCCATCGCCCGGCATATTGTGGCGCTGCACAACGGCGCCATGCTCCTTCAGCCGGAGGGACAGCCCGGCCTGTGCTGGGCCATCTCCCTGCCCACCGGGCCGCTGGACCCCCACCTGTCCGTCCGCAGCCCCCGGCATGAGGAATTGGGGGGCCTGTCCCCCGTCCTTACGGAGCTTTCCGACGTTCTCCCTGCCGCTGCCTTTTCAGAGCTGGAATAAAAAATGCGGAGCGCCTGTGGCGCTCCGCATTTTTCAGACTGTCGAAGAACCCCTGTTTTCATTGAGCGAAAACAGGGGTTCTGGTCGTATTTGGGGAAATAACGGCAAATATCATGCACACAATGGAGTTCTCCCAACTCCATTTTGCC
>CASFCW010000066.1 GCA_949293165.1 uncultured bacterium | reverse complement strand
ATTTGAACTACCAGCGGGGGCTTCTCTCGCTGTTTTCTCTTTGCTCAGAGGTTCGAATCACCCCACATCACGAAAATGGCCTTTTGCATCTCCATCTCGGCTGGTGCTCGATTTTTCCCTCTGAAACGGCTGAAACCCTTGCCGCAGCAAGGGTTTCAGGGGTTGCATCTTTTTCAGCAACCTTAGTTGGTCCGAGTGGGGAGACTCGAACTCCCGGCATCTTGCTCCCAAAGCAAGCGCGCTACCAACTGCGCTACACCCGGATATGAAATTTTCCAATTGTGGTCAAACATGTGGTCAACGCCGGTTTTTGACCAGTTACCGACGAGGGGGAAAGTGCTGTCAGCCCATGTGTCCCAAGGCTTTCCTGGGTTTCCAATGGCTACGGCCCGAACCCGGGCCTCCTGCTCCCAAAGCAAGCGCGCTGCCAACTGCGCTACACCCGGTTGTGGAATCAATCAAGACAGGCGGGTGGGGGCGCTGCCAGCCCGTTTGTGAAAGCGGAGTCGGCAAGCCGGACCACAGACCTGCTCGACCTAGTATAATATAGTTTGGGAGGGATTGCAAGGGAAGATTGAGTATGATAAGATGTTTTTCGAAATTGCAGCAGAGGTGAACTGGATTATGCGTATGAGAAAAAAACCAAACCTGGTGCCGCGGATGGAACGATGCGCCCGTTTCCTGATTTCTGACCCTGGGGAACATGCGGGGAAATGGAGGGAATTGAAACCGGACGCGACCGAGGTTTGGCTGGAGCTTGGGTGTGGGAAGGGGAGATTCACCGCCCAGACTGCCGCCCAGAACTCCTCTGTCCTTTACATTGCCATTGAGCGGGTGGCCGACGCCATGGTTGTGGCTATGGAGCGGTGTGCTGAGATGGGGCTGGACAATGTCTTTTTTATTGACGGGGATGCGGCCATGCTCCGGGCGTATTTTGCCCCTGGGGAGGTCCAGCGGTTGTTTATCAACTTCTGTGATCCCTGGCCGTCGAACCGGCATGCCAGGCGCCGCCTGACCCATGAGAATTTCCTGGTGCTGTACCGCGGCATTCTCCAGGACGGGGGTCAGATCCATTTCAAGACAGATAACCGGGATCTGTTTGAGTATTCCCTGTTTCAGTTCCCCAAAGCCGGATATGAACTGTCCGAAGTGACGCGAAACCTCCATGAAAATGGGATTTGCGGTGTTATGACGGACTACGAGGAAAAATTCCACAATCTGGGCACGCCCATTAACCGCTGCGTGGGCACCAAGCAGCCCATGAACCCGGAGCCGGTATATGTGCCGCTGCAAACCGGACAGCCTTCCGCCGAAGGGGAGCTGCCGCCGGAACATGGGGAGCCCCAAAACTGATTTATGGCAGGACCTTCGCCCTGGCGCTGTGCGTCAGGGCGATTTTCTCTGTCCGGCTGAGCTGCTTGATGGCGTATTCCCGTTTCAGCGCCTGGGAACGATCCGGAGCGGGCTCAGCGTAAACCAAAGTAACAGGGAGCCGGCTGCGGGTATATTTTGCGCCCTTGCCCTTGCTGTGGGCGTCTATGCGTGCGGAGAGGTTGTTGGTGGAGCCGGTATACAGCGTGCCGTCGCCGCATTGGAGCATATAAACCCAGTACATGCCAGTTTCCTCCATCCTGTGTTTCTGGGCCATCTGTGTTGCCCCGCACATTATACTATGATATAATTCTCCCTGCAAGAAAATGACGGAATTCCGGGGAGGAGGAAAGGCAGTGAAACAAAACAGGGCGCTTCGCCTTTTGTGCGCCGTTGTATGCGCGCTGGCGCTTCTACTGCCGGCGGCACCCACAGCCCAGGCGGCTGGGGATGTTTATTTTACCGCTATCAACGACAGCCTGCTGGAGCTGCTGAACCGGCCGATGCCTCTGTGGTCGGGTGGGATGCTGTACGTCCCCTATGATGTGTTTGACGGCAATAACACATCAGGGGTGGATCTGGGCATCACGTCCAGCTACAACCGGGAGTCGGGCATCCTGGCGCTGTATGGAACGCTGAAGCAGGCATTGGCCTTTGATTTTAACCGGGGAATCTGCTATGACGCCATCGCGGACGCCCAGCTCAGCGGGAAGCCCATCCTCCGCAACGGGGTACCCTATGTGCCGGTATCCACGGTGTGCAGCTACTTCGGCTTGACGTATTCCACTATTTCCATCAGCCAGGGATATGTGGTGCGGATCAAGAACGACGGGGTGGTGTTAAGCGACGAGGTGTTCGTGGAAGCGGCCAGCGGGTTGATTGAGCGCCGGTACCGGGAGTATACACAGGCCACACAGCCGTCCACCCCGGTGACGCCGGAGGTGGTTCCGCCGGATGAATCCACAGGCCCCACCATCCCGGAGGTGGACGAGGAACCCACGGAGGAGAATATCACCACCGTCTACCTGGGGATTCGCTGTGATGAAACTGGGAGCCTGGAGACCATTCTGGACACGCTGGACGCCCAGAGGAAAAAAGCGGCGTTTTTCTTTCCGCCTGAGGAATTGGAGCGGCAGGACGACCTGTTGTACCGCATACTGGCCCAGGGGCATACCGTGGGATTGTTGGCGGAGGGGGCGACCCTGGCCCAGACCCAGCAGCTGCTGCGGGATGGAAACCGGATTTTGCGGGAGCTGACCTATACCACCACCCAGGTGGCGCTGGTGCCCAGGGCGCAGCGGGCGCAGCTGGAGGAGCTGGGATGGATCTGCTGGCGGGAGACCGTGAATGGCATCCCGGATGAGATGGACAGTGGCGCCGGCTATACAGAGGCCATCGTCCGCGGGCTGGGGAAGAACCGGTACAGCGCCTATCTGACACTGGATGCCGGGGGGAACACGGCCCGTATGCTGACCACACTGCTGACGGCGCTGCGGAGCGAGGGCTACGCAGTGAATGTGCCTTTGGAGGTGCGCCTGTGAGAACCGTAAGCCTGGATAAAAAAGCCGGGACGCCGGCACAGCCGGAGCGTCTGGCCCGCCTGACGCGGCATCTCTGCGCCAGACTGTTGGATCTGGGGGCCGCAAGCCCGGAGCTGGAGCGGGTAAGCCAGGAGGAGGGGAGCCTCACGGCGCGGTTCCCCGGCCGGCGGGCGGAGGAACTTGCGCAGCGCCTGAGGGAACACGGGGTGCTCTGTACCGGGGAGGGGGAGCGGGTGTGCTTCCACATCCCCGAGGAGCTGCCCTTTGAGGATCTGGACTACGTGTGGGGCTGCCTATTTCAGATTCTGTCGGAATGAGGAAACCCGTTTTGTAATGAATTTGTTCCTTGTTATTTCCCGGAAAGATGGTATCCTGATTCAGGGAGGCAGGCTGCATGGACTACGACAATCTTCTCAATATGGGGACGGAACTGGGCTATCAGCTGATGTACAGTGGGGCGGAGATTTACCGGGTGGAGGAATCCGTCCACCGGCTGCTTACCGCCTACGGGCTGCAGCCCCAGGTATTTGCCATCCCAAACTGCCTCATCGTCAGTTTGACCACGCCGGAGGGGCACCCCATCACCAGGATGCGCCGGATTCCGCCCCATGGGACGGATATTGAGCTGCTGGAGCGGTGCAACGGCCTGTGCCGCCGCCTCTGCGCCCAGCCTCTGCCCATTGAGCAGGCCAAGGCGCTGATCGACGAGCTGGAGCAGAAAAAGCGGGCCAATCCCAACTGGGTTTACCTGGCTGGCTATGTGGTGGGGGCAGGCTTTTTTGCCGCGTTTTTCGGCGGGGGACCGCTGGACGCCGTCAGCGCCGGTATAGGGGGCCTGGCGGTGGGCATTTGGCTGATGTACATTGGGGCGCCACTGGGTTTTAACGGTTTTTTCCGGACGCTGATTGGCGCCGCCATCGCCTCCCTGCTGGCCATGGGGCTGGTGGACGCGGGCGTGGGCCGGCAGCTGGAGTCCATCACCATCGGCACGCTGATGGTGCTGGTGCCCGGTATGGCCCTGACCAACGCCATGCGGGAGATTATGGCCGGCGACATTATCTCCGGCATGAGCCGCACGGCGGACGCCATTTTGACCGCCACAGCCATCTCCCTGGGTGTGGCCCTCTCGCTGGCCATCGGAATGTGAGGGAGGGTGCATATGGAAATTCTGCTGTCCTTTCTGCCGCCGTGTCTGTGGGCCTTTGTGGCCTGCGTGGCCTTTGGCCTGGTGTTCAACATCTGGGGCGGGGGCATTTTGATCTGCGGCTTCGGCGGGGCTTTGGGCTGGTTTGTTTACCTGCTGGCCCAGCATCTGCTGACCGATGATATTGTGGCCGCGTTTCTGGCGGCGGTGGCCATCGCGGTCTATTCGGAGGTTATGGCCCGCATCCGCCGGTGTCCTGTGACGGGCTATTTGCAGGTGGCCCTGCTGCCCCTGGTTCCCGGAGCGGGCATTTACTATGCAATGCGTTACTGTGTGGAGGGAGAGACGGAAATGTTTCTCAATACGCTGCTCCACACCTTTGGGTTTGCCGCCTCCCTGGCGGTGGGGGCCATGCTGGCGTCCACAGTGATGCGGGCGCTGCTGCCCTGGATCTACCGGTGGCGCGCCATGTGCATGGGGGCTGGAACCCCCTCTGCAAATCAGAAAGAATAAAACTGCGGAGGATGTCGATTTATGTCGGAAAATAGATTGTCCCGCTGGCTGGCGGTTTTTGTCTGCTGCGCCATGCTTGCGGGGTGCGCTCCCGCCGGGCAGCAGGCTTCCAGCGGGTCGGAGGATCAAACCCCGGGCAGTGAATCCAGCCAGACCGGGTCCAGCCAGAGCAGCGGCAGCCAGTCCCAGGAGGGGGCGGATTCCGGCAGCCAGGAGGGGCAAACCGGCCAGGAGGGGGAGGCCGACCCGTCCCACGGACAGCAGGCCCAGGGCCAGAACCCGGCGGACTCCACCGGAGAGCAGGGGAAGGGGACCGGCGGAGGGACATCTGCCCAGGAACAGGAGAAGCCGCCGGCCAAGCCGGTAGACCCGCCCACCCCCAGTGGGCAATATGATTTCTCCCAGCCGGTGCCGGAGGGGGAGGCGGTGGAGCTGAGCTACTTTGAGGACGCCGCCTTCGTAGGGGACTCCCGCACTGACGGCTTTATGATATACAGCGGCATTGGCTGTGGGGAGAACCTGACATCCAACGGGCTGTCCATTTTTACCCTCCAAAGCAAGAAGGCCCTGACCATCGACGGGGTAAGCTATACCCTGCTGGAAGCCCTGGCGCTGAAGGAGTATGGGAAGGTGTATCTATCCCTGGGCGTCAACGAGCTGGGATACTACGATGACGAGGGCTTTTATAAGGCGTACTGCTCCGCCATCGACGCCATCCGGGCCTGCCAGCCCAACGCTGTGATTTATATTCAGGGGCTGATCCCCCTGAACGAGGATGTGATTGCCGCCACGGGAGGCGCCGATTACCTGACCAACAAGCACCTGCTGATATACAATGACCTGATGAAGCAGGCGGCGGAGGAGAAGCAGGTGGCCTTCCTGGATTTGAACCCGGTATTTGCCGGGGCGGACGGGCAGCTGCCAGAGGACGCCAGCGGCGACGGGGTGCATCTGCGCAGCAGCTACTGCAAGCAGTGGCTGGAATACTTAAAGACCCACACCGTGTCCTATGATACCCTGTACGCCGGATAACGGGAGGCAGGACGTGGAGAAACGGGCGCGCGGCCTGCCGGCCGCGGCCGGGAAGAAACTTCTGGAGACAACAAACAATCCGTTGGGAGCCATTAGGTCCCCAACGGATTATTTATTATGCAAGCTGCCGGCCGAAGTAGGCCACCAGCAGATCCACGCAGGCCCCATAGGAGTTCAGGCCCAGGGGCTGGTCGTTGCCCTTCAGAAAGGTATCGTACACCTGGCCGGCGGCGTCCTCGGCGGGGGAGGAGAGGGCGGCCCAGTAGGCGTTGTTGTCGTTCCAGTCGGTAGCCATCTCCTGGGTGAAGCAGGTTTGGACAATTTCCTCCCATGTATCCGGCGCCGCGGGATAAAGAGCGTTGCACAGATGAATCAGGCCAAACAGGTAGCCGGAATATTGGAAAATGGGGCTGCCGCTGGTGACGGACGCGGCCACGCCCACAAAGTTGGCCTCATCCTCCGAGGCCACCATCCGCTGGTGGGCCATCTCATGGGCGATGGTGGCGGGCAGCATACACATGGGGGCGTCGATGTTCACATTGGCCTCCCCGGTGAAGGGGAAATACACCCCGGTAAACCCCAAAATACTTTGCAGGCGGGAAAAGAAAATGGGTTTCACAGCCACCGATTCCATCTCCAGGCAGGGAAACTCCTGGGATATTTCCACATAAATGTCCCTGCCGGTGGAAAACAAATCCTGCCGCTGGGCGGCGAAGTGCCCCTCGCTGTCCCGGGGGACCTGATCGGAGAGCCGGGCCGCCTCCTCAGCGAACAGCTCCGTTACCTGGGCCAGCCGCTCCACGGAGTAAGGGGCGGGGTTCAGGCCGCTTTTTTCGGTAAAGGAGGGGGCGTAGTAGGCGGCGTTCCACATCCAGCACAGCCCCGCCCACAGCCAGAGCAGACATACCCCCAGGGCCAATACGCGGCGGCCAAAGTCGGCGGGGCGGCGCTGCCGGACCAGAAGATACAGGGCCCGAAACAGCCAGACTACCCCCGCCGTCAGGGCGGAGGCGGTAAGCAGTTCTGCCACGGAAAACCAGGGAAGGAGGGACCAGAGACGGCCCAGGGCCTGCTCCAACGGGGCCATAACCCCGTTGACCCAAAGGTCCATCCACCGGGTATTGCCCTTGACGCCATGAAATAGGAGGATCAGGAGCAGGGGGACAAGCACGGGGGGGAGCCATTTGCGCAGAGTGGGGGAGAGGTGTTTTGTCATAGGGCCTGACCTCCTTCCCAGCGCTCCGGCCCGGTTCGCCACTCCCGCCCGCCTGGAAGAAGGGGGGACAGCAGCAGATCATACAGGTCGGTGCACCGGGCCTCCTGGTAAAACAGCCTTTGGGCCTGAGGGCCCAGACGGCGAATATGGGCGGGCTTGGTCAGCACGGGCAGGGCGGCCTCCTTCCGCATCCGGGCCAGCAGTTCCTGCCCCCGGGGGGTGCAGCCCAGCACCCGCAGATAAGGCGGGTGTTGGGGGCGGCTGGTTTCGTCCAGGCCCAGGTAGGCCCACAGGACCAGCCGCCGCAGCCGGGCGTGGGCGTAGCGTTTGGTCTTAACCAGGGTATAAAACTCCTCCAGGGAGGCGGCCTGGCGGCCCGCCCGGGCCAGCCGCCGGTTCAGCCCCTCACCGGCCCCGCCGTCGGGCAGCCTGGCCCAGTCCTCCCCGCCCATCCCCCGCAGCCGGGCCAGGATCAGCCGCTGGGCCAGCGCCAGGCTGTCCCGGGTGACCCTGGGGACGGATTGGAGCAGGGCGGAGGCCTGGGGCCCCAGATAGGGGAGGCAGCTTTGCCAGTCCCCGTCCAGGATCAGCCCCCGGATCTGGGTGGCGGACAGATGCTCCGGCCGGTGGGAGCAGAAATGGTTGTGGCCCGCCCCCGCCCGGCGGACGGTAACGGGCTGGATGGAGCTGCCCCAGCGGCCCAGGGCCCGGAGATACTCCACCCCCAGGTTGTTGTTGGGGGTGGACAGCAGGGCGCCCACCTCCGGCCCGGCCAGCTGTTCCGCCGCCTGTTGGCGGCTGGCGGCAAAGGAGGCACCCCCCGCCATGGCCTGGCCCAGCAGAGCGGGGAAGGCGGGGTCGTCCAGGCACCGGGCGGCCTGGGCCAGGGGTTCTATCCGGCCATCCTCGCTGCCGAAGGACAGGTGTGTGACTACCCCCGCGGCGTGGAGCAGCCAAACGGCTCCCCCGGCAAAGGCCTCCGCCGAGGAGAGGGCCCAGGGGGTGGGCAGCTCCAGCACCAGGTCCACGCCGCCCATCAGCGCCAGCCTGGCCCGCACCCATTTGTCCGCCGCGGCCGGGGCGCCGCTTTGTACCCAGTTGCCGCTCATGACTGCCACCACAGGACAGTCCTCCCCCAGCAGCTGCCTGGTCCGCCGGATCTGGTACCGGTGGCCGGAGTGGAAGGGGTTATATTCCGCTACGATTCCTGCTGTGTGCATGCCGTCACCTCGTGAGCTGGTTTGTTCCAAATCCCGTCTTTTTTTCATGGAAGGGGGTTGTCCAACGCAGGGAAAAGCGGTACAATAAGCACATAACAACTGCATTGGCCTGTAATTCAGTGTACTACATCCCCGGCAGACAAGGCAAGTGCGGCCTTGCATCTTTGAAAAAGGAGATTGATTCCAATGAACATTCTGGTCATCAACGCTGGCAGCTCTTCTCTGAAGTACCAGCTGCTCAACCCCGAGACTCAGCAGGTGCTCGCCAAGGGCCTGTGTGAGCGCATCGGCATTGACGGCAAGTTTACCTATAAGCCCGAGGGCAAGGAGGCCATCAAGGACGCTGATGTGGCTATGCCCACCCATTCCGAGGCCATTGAGACCGTGCTGAAGGCCCTGGTGGACGAGAAGAACGGCGTGATCGCCTCCATGAAGGAGATCGACGCGGTGGGGCACCGCGTGGTCCACGGCGGCGAGGCCTTCTCCGGCTCCGTGCTGATTACCGATGAGGTGATGGAGGCTCTGGAGGCCTGCATCCCCCTGGCTCCCCTCCACAACCCCGCCAACATCACCGGCATCAAGGCCTGTGTAGCTGTTATGGGCAAGGACGTGCCCCAGGTGGCCGTGTTCGACACCGCCTTCCATCAGACCATGCCCCCCGTGGCCTACACCTATGCCCTGCCCTATGAGTATTATGAACAGGATAAGGTGCGCCGCTACGGCTTCCACGGAACCAGCCACAAGTATGTCTCCCAGCGGGCTGCCGCCATGCTGGGCAAGCCCATTGAGGAGCTGAAGCTCATCTCCTGCCACCTGGGCAACGGCTCCTCCATCACCGCCATTGACGGCGGCAAGAGCGTGGACACCTCCATGGGCTTCACCCCCCTGGCTGGTGTGCCTATGGGCACCCGCTCCGGTGATCTGGACGCCGGCATCCTGGAGTATGTGATGAACAAGCACGGCTACGACATCAAGGAGATGCTGAACGTGCTGAACAAGAAGTCCGGTGTGCTGGGTATCTCCGGCGTGTCCTCCGACTTCCGCGACCTGGAGGCTGCCGCCAACCAGGGCAACCAGCGCGCTCAGCTGGCGCTGGATTCCTTCGACTACAGCGTGAAGAAGTATATCGGCGCGTATGCCGCCGCCATGGGCGGCGTGGACGCCATCATCTTCACCGCCGGCGTGGGCGAGAACGGCGCCACCACCCGCACCAGCGTCATGTCCGGCCTGGAGTTCCTGGGCGCCAAGATTGACCCGGAGAAGAACGGCATCCGGGGCAAGGAAGTGGACATCGCCACCGACGATTCCACCGTGCGTATCCTGGTCATCCCCACCAACGAGGAGCTGATGATCGCCATGGATACCGCCGCTCTGGCCAAGGCCTGAGCCCGCCGCGTCACAACAAAAAGGGACCGCTGCATGGCAGCGGTCCCTCAGACTGTCGAAGAACCCCTGTTTTCATTGAGCGAAAACAGGGGTTCTGGTCGTATTTGGGGAAATAACGGCAAATATCATGCACAAAATGGAGT
>CASFCW010000065.1 GCA_949293165.1 uncultured bacterium | reverse complement strand
GAGAAGTGTCATTTCCCAGGTACACGCCCCCGGAAATGACGGGATTTCATGTTATTCCGTCGCCTGCGGGCGCCGGAACTCCTTGCAGGAGGGCTTTTTGACAAGCTGAGATCCCCGGGGAGTTTCCTCCCCGGGGATCGGTTGTGTATTAGCTTTTTTCCTCAAAGGACGCGCCGCAGTTGCGGCAGGTGACGGTGATCCGGCCCTTGCCTCTGGGTACCCGGAGCTGCTGGCCGCAGCTGGGGCACTTGAAGTAGCAGTGCTCCTTGTCCCGGTGGACGGTGCGGCGGAAGCGGTACCAGCGAACCGCCGGTGTAATCAGTTGGAGAAATTTTGCGTTTTCGCTGCGCCGGCGGGCGGCGTTGCGGGAGAGCATCCGGTACAGGGCCACCGCCAGGAAAAGCAGGGTGATCCAGTACAGGGGGTCCAGCCGGGTGATCACATAGATCAGATACAGGACCACATAGGTCAGAATCAGGACAATGTTCAGCTGGTCGTTCCCATATCGGCCGTACATAAAGCGCTGAATTGCGTTGCGAATCATAATAAAGAAGCCTCCTTGCCTGCGCGGAATCGAGAGGGGGATGCCTCCCGGCCAGGTGGCATACAGAAAATGTCATTACAACAATGATACTCAAAGCCCATGAACTCGTCAAGGAAGCATTCGTAAACAAAATGTAAATTGTACCCTGTATTTCCCGAAAAACAGGGGGGAAAGGGAGGTTTTTCTTGACGGAGAAGGGGGCAGCCCATATACTGTCAGAGAGGAAAAGGAGGGAGTATATGGCCACAAAAACGGAATTGCTGGACCGGTGCGCCCGCAGCGGGGAGGATCGGGTGCTCCTGGCCCGGGTGCTGGACAAGCTGGAGCTGGCGGAGCACAGGGGGGCGCCGGCCCACAGCCCCTTCCTCTCCCCTGGGGAGCAGGCGCTGGTGTCCGACCTGCTGGCCCGGTGCGGCCATCCCCGGCACCTGTTTTTCGGGGGCTATGAGGGCTCGGAGCGGAACATCTGCTGCTTCCTGCCCCAGTGGCAGGAGCCGGAGGACGTGCTGGCGGATGAGCAGGGCCCTCTGGCGGCCCTGGAGGCCGTGTTCCCCGGGGAGGCCGACCTGTCCCACCGGGACATCCTGGGAGGGCTGATGGGCCTGGGCATTACCCGGGAAAAGCTGGGGGACATCCTGGTGGATCAGGGCCGCTGCCAGGTGGTGGTGCTGCGGGAGGCGCTGCCCATCCTGCTCAGCCAATGGGAATCTGCCGGCCGCTGGCGGCTGAAGGTGCGCCAGCTGCCCCTGGGAGAGCTCTCCCCCAAACCGCCCCAGGTGCGGGCCATCCGGAACACGGTGGCCTCCCTCCGGCTGGACGCCGTGCTGGCCGCCGGGTTTTCCACCTCCCGGGGGAAGGCGGGGGAGCTGGTCTCCGCCGGGCGGGTGTCCGTCAACCACCGGGAATGCGCCAAGGCCGACCATCTGGTGGAGCAGGGGGACGTGCTGTCCTGCCGGGGCCTGGGCAAGTGCGTGGTGAAGGAAGTGCTGGGCCAGTCCCGAAAGGGGCGGGTAATGATCCTGCTGGAGCGATATATTTGAACACAGAAAGGGAGACTGTTCATGGAACGGGTTAAGATTGACCGCATCAATGAGCTGGCCAGGAAGGCCAAGACGCCGGAGGGCCTGACGCCGGAGGAACAGGCGGAACGGGACGCCCTCCGCCGGGAATATGTGCAGGCCGTCCGGGCCAATTTGGAGGCGCAGCTGTCCAACACCTATATCCAGCAGCCCGACGGGACCCGCCGGAAACTGGAAAAGCGGCGGTAACAGGGAATTTCGTTGACAGACGGGGAATAATCTGCAATAATGACGGAGGAAACCCCTGAATTTTTATGATTAGGAGGCCATTATGGCTAACATTCGTTTTGTCACCGACTCCGCTGCCGACATCCCCCGCAGCCTGTGGGAGGAGCTGGGCATCCAGGTGCTCCCCTTCCCCATCGCCATGGGGGTGAAGGAACTCCAGGACGGATATGATTTCACGCCGGAGGAGTTTTACCGCATGCTGCTGGAGGCCCCTCAGATCCCCACCCACGCCCAGCTGAATCCCTTTGTGTTCAGCCAGTGCTTCGAGGGGGCATACCGGGAGGGGGTCACCGACCTGATCTATACCGCCATCAATTCCAAGGGCTCCGCCACCTACGGCAACGCCGTCCAGGCCCGGGAGGAGTTTTACGAGGACTACCCCCAGGCTAAGGAGACCTTCCGCATCCACATCATTGACTCCCACAATTACACCATGAGCTACGGCTGGGCGGTGTACCAGGGGGCGCTGATGGCCCGGGAGGGCAAGGAGGCCGGGGAGATCGTGGCTTACATCCAGGACTGGGTGGATCACGTGCGGGTGTTGTTCGCCCCCCTGACCCTGCGGTTTGCCAAAAAATCCGGCCGGATCTCCGCTGCCGCCGCCTTTGTGGGGGAGGCGCTGGGACTGAAGCCCATCATGACCTTTGAAAACGGGGATTCCAAGGTGCTCAGCAAGGTGCGGGGGGAAAAGAATGTCATCCCCACCATGCTGGAGCTGTGCCAAAAGACCCGGGAGGAGGGCACCCCCTACCTGGTGATCCATGGCCAAAGCCAGGAGGCCGGGCAGAGCCTGGAGGAGGCCTGCACCCAGGCGTTTGGGCAGGCACCGGAGATGAGCTACGGCATCGGCGGCGTCATCGCCATCAACGCCGGCCCGGATCTCATCGGGCTGGTCTATCGGGAGAAGTAATAAAAGGGCTCTGCTCCGGGAAAGCTGGGGCAGAGCCTTTCCGCGTCAAAACTGTCAAAATTTGTTTGGGGAAAGTTCAAATAAGGCGTGAGAAATCTTCATGCTTTCTTCACAATTGTCCGTTATACTTGCCCTGTAAAAAAAGAGAAGCCCTCTTTTGAATACAAGGAGTGATTTAGCATGGAACGCAACGAGTTCAGTTTTTATAACAGTGAGAACGACGGCTACCGCGGCGGCTTCGGGGACTACAGCGACCCCAACCCGGTCCAGCCCAATCCTACCCCGGCCCCCGGCGGCAAAAAGCCCCGCCGTGCTGTCCCCAAGCGGGCGATCGCCCTGGTGCTGGCCTGCGCCCTGGTGGGCGGCGGAGCCGGCGTGGGCGGCGCGGCCCTGTATAACAGCGTGAACCAGCCGGAGACGGTGGTCTATCAGGGGGAGCGGCCCACGGTGGAAACGGTGGCCAACAGCAACAGCGGCCAGCCCATGACCCCGGAGCAGCTCTACGCCGCCAACCTGGCCTCCTGTGTGGGCATTACAGTGAATACCACGGTGAACATCTACGGCCAGGTTACCACCTCCGCCGCCAGCGGCTCCGGATTTGTCCTGACCCAGGACGGCTATATCGTCACCAATTACCACGTCATTGAGGACGCGGTGGATGATTCCTCCGTCACCATTGAGGTCTCCTTTGCCAACGGCGACAAGTATACCGCCAAGCTGGTGGGCGGCGAGCAGGACAACGACGTGGCTGTGATTAAAATTGACGCCACCGGCCTGCAACCCGTTACCCTGGGGGACAGCGACCAGCTGGTGGTGGGTGAGTCGGTGTACGCCATCGGCAACCCCCTGGGCGAGCTGACCTACTCCCTCACCGACGGCATTGTGTCCGCCCTGGACCGCCTGATTACCACCTCCAGCACCAACGAAAACGGCCAGACCGAGACCACCACCCTGAACGTGCTGCAAACCAACTGCGCCATCAACCCCGGCAACTCCGGCGGCCCCCTCTTTGACAGCTACGGCAACGTGGTGGGCATCGTCTCCGCCAAGTACACCCAGTCCTCCTCCGGCGTCAGCGCCGAGGGCCTGGGGTTCGCCCTCCCCATCAACGACGTGAAGGAGATCCTCTCCGACCTGATTGAGCACGGTTACGTCACCGGCAAGCCCTACATGGGCATCCAGGTGAAGGATGTCTCCGCCGAGATTCAGAGCTTCGGCATCTCTGCCGGCGCCCTGGTGAGCTATGTGGCCGAGGGCTCCTGCGCCGAAAAGGCGGGGCTGCAGATCAATGATATTATCACCGCCATCGACGACACCGCCATCGACTCCTCCACCGCCCTCACCGCCGCCCTGTCCACCGACTATAAAGCGGGGGACACCGCTACGCTTACTGTGATGCGCCAGCAGCAGGAAATGAAGCTGTCCATCACCTTTGACGAGAAGAACGCCGAGACGGAGGCGGCCAACCAGCTTCAGCAGTCCCAGAACAGCACTCAGCAGTACCCCAGCTACAACTGGCCCTTCGGCAGCTTTGGCTGGTGATTCCTTCCCCATCTCTCCCAGCCCCGGGCCCTAACGGGCCCGGGGCACTGTTTTCACAAAATGGGCGGGGAAAACCGGGGAAAAACCGCCCCATTTTCCGTAAAATGCTCTTGTTTCCAGCGGGATGGATATGATAAGATAGTACCCGACGTTTGGAACGAATTTTTGCTGGATAATAAGGAGCGTACCATGATCACAGTTACCGATCTGAGCCTGAACTACAGCGGCACCCCCCTGTTCTCCCACGTGGATCTGCAGTTTCTGCGGGGCAACTGCTACGGCATTATCGGCGCCAACGGCGCGGGTAAATCCACCTTTCTGAAAATCCTGTCCGGCGAGCTGGAGCCCAGCACCGGCGAGGTGTCCATCCTGCCCAACATCCGCATGTCCGTGCTCAAGCAGAACCAGAACGCTTACGACGCCTATAACGTGATGGATACCGTCATCATGGGCAACCAGCGCCTGTACGACATCGGCAAGCAGAAGGAAGCCCTGTACGCCAAGGAGGAGATGACCGACGAGGACGGCATGCTGGCCTGCCAGCTGGAGGAGGAGTACGCCGAGCTGGGCGGCTGGGAGGCGGAGTCCGACGCCAGCCGCATCCTCCAGGGCCTGGGCATCGGTACCGACCTGCACTACAACGACATGGCCACCCTGGACGCCCGGCTGAAGGTGAAGGTGCTCCTGGCCCAGGCCCTGTTCGGCAATCCCGACCTGCTGATGATGGACGAGCCCACCAACAACCTGGACATCGACGCCATCAACTGGCTGGAGGACTTCCTGCTGGATTTTGAGGGCACCGTCATCGTGGTCAGCCATGACCGCCATTTCCTGAACACCGTGTGTACCCACATTGTGGACATCGACTACAACAAGATCAAGCTGTATGTGGGCAACTACGACTTCTGGTATGAGTCCTCCCAGCTGGTGCAGCAGCTGATTAAGAACCAGAACAAGCGTAACGAGGAGAAGATCAAGGAGCTGCAGGACTTCATCTCCCGCTTCTCCGCCAACAAGTCCAAGAGCAAGCAGGCCACCGCCCGCCGGAAGCTGCTGGACAAGCTGACGGTGGAGGAGATGCCCGCCTCCTCCCGCCGCTATCCCTGGGTGGGCTTTGCCCCCGACCGGGAGGTGGGCAAGGACATCCTCTTTGTCACCGACGTGAGCAAGACCATCGACGGGGTCAAGGTGCTGGACAAGGTGTCCTTCATCGTCAACCACGGGGACAAGATTGCCTTTGTGGGCGACAATGAAAATGCCCACACCGCCCTGTTCAAGATCCTGGCCGGGGAGATGGAGCCTGACGAGGGCACGGTGAAGTGGGGCCAGACAGCCACCTTCTCCTACTTCCCCAAGGATAACACCCCCTACTTTGAGGGATGCGACGACAATCTGGTTCAGTGGCTGCGGCAATACTCCAGCGACCCCCAGGAACAGTACCTCCGGGGCTTCCTGGGCCGGATGCTGTTCTCCGGGGACGAGGTGTATAAGCCGGTGAAGGTGCTCTCCGGCGGCGAGAAGGTGCGGTGTATGCTGTCCCGGATGATGCTGTCGGGAGCCAATGTGCTCATGCTGGACCAGCCCACCAACCACCTGGACCTGGAGTCTATCGCCGCGCTGAACAACGGCCTGGAGGCCGTCAAGTGCAACGTGCTGGTGTCCTCCCACGACCACCAGCTGGTGCAGACGGTGTGCAACCGGATCTTTGACTTTACCGCCGACGGGAAGCTCATTGACCGCCTTATGTCCTACGACGAATATTTGGAGAGCCAGAAGCCCCAGTAACGGCCCCATCCCTTGTGTAAAAATTCCCTCTCCGGCCCCCGCCGGAGAGGGAATTTTACAGTTCGGTACAAAAATAGCGGATTTCGAAAAATTACTGTAAAATCCAGTTGACGCGGGCAAATTACTTCCCTATAATGCTATATAGAGAAGTTTCGGATTTGTGTACAGAGGGGTAGAAATGCCATGGGAGTATCTGTGCCCGGGCCGGCGGGGATCGGCCCGAATGAACTGAAAACAATCCAGGCACGACCTGCGGGAAGACGATGATGTTTTCTGGCGGGTGGTGCCTGTTCCGTTTTTTACGGTAGGCCCTTGTGGTTATTGAGTGAAGATGTGAGAAAACAGGAGGAATTTCCAAAATGCAAATGACAGACTTTTTAGGTCTGCTGGGAGGACTGGCGCTGTTCCTGTACGGAATGCAGATGATGAGCTCCGGTCTGGAGGCTGCCGCCGGCAGCCGGATGAAGCAGATTCTGGAGCGGTTGACCGCAAACCGTTTCCTGGGTGTGCTGGTGGGCGCGCTGATTACCGCGGTGATCCAGTCGTCCTCCGCCACCACCGTCATGGTGGTGGGCTTCGTCAACGCGGGTATGATGACCCTGGGCCAGGCGGTCTGGATCATCATGGGCGCCAATATCGGTACCACCGTCACCGGCCTGCTCATCGCCCTGGATGTGGGCGAGCTGGCCCCCCTGTTCGCCTTTGTAGGCGTGGCCCTGGTGGTCTTTGTGAAAAAGCCCCAGATCCAGCATGTGGGCCAGATCCTGGCCGGCCTGGGCGTGCTGTTCATCGGCATGGATATGATGAGCGGGGCCATGTCCCCCCTGCGGGAGTCGGAGGCCTTCATTGATCTGATGTCTACCTTCTCCAACCCCCTGCTGGGCATCCTGGCCGGTACCGGCTTTACCGCCGTCATTCAGTCCTCCTCCGCCTCGGTGGGTATTCTCCAGGCGCTGGCCAACAGCGGCGTGATCCAGCTGTCCAGCGCGGTGTTCGTCCTCTTCGGCCAGAATATCGGTACCTGTGTCACCGCTGTGCTGGCCTCCATCGGCACCAGCCGCAGCGCCAAGCGGGCCACCCTGATCCACCTGATGTTCAACATCATCGGCACCATTATCTTTACCATCCTGTTTATGGCCTTCCCCATTGCCCATGTGATTGACGGCACCGTTGTGCTGCCCGGCGAATTTGGCCAGAGCCTGTCCAATATTCTGCCCTCCAGCCCCGCGGCCCAGATCGCTATGGTGCATACCAGCTTCAACATCATTACCACCATCCTGCTCCTGCCCCTGGGCAACTACCTGGCCAAGGCTACCACCCGCATCCTGCCGGAGCTGCCGGGGGACCGGGAGGGCCAGATGCATCTGGAGTACCTCACCCCCGTCCAGGTCAGCAGCAAGGACGGCGGCCTGGGCGTGTCCGCCATCTATATGGACCAGCTCCAGCATGAGCTGCGGCGGATGATGACCATGGCCCTGGACAACGTGGAGGCCAGCTTCCGCTCCGTCCTGACCAGAAGCGTGGACGAGCAGGAGAAGATGGACCAGGTGGAGGAGTACCTGGATTACCTGAACAAGGAAATTTCCATTCATGTGTCCAAGCTCATTGCCTATGAGACCAACGAACAGGCCTCCGCTGTTATCAGCAGCTATTTCACCATCTCCGGAAATATCGAGCGAATCGGCGACCACGCCAACAACCTGGCGGGCTATACCCAGATGCTGATCCGCCGGAACATCTACTTCTCCGACGACGCCCAGAAGGAAATCAAGGCCATGCAGGATATCTGCTGTGAAAGCATCGGCCGCCTGCTGGACCTGAATGCCAGCAGCCAGCCCTGGCTGGGCCAGGTTGCGGCCCTGGAGCAGCGGATTGACGACATGACGGCGGAGTACCGCGCCAACCATCTCCGCCGCATGAAGGACGGGACCTGCTCCGACGAGGCGTGCATCGTCTACTCCGAGCTGCTGACCGACTTTGAGCGTATCGGCGACCATGTGCTGAACATCGCCGAGGAAATGGCAAAGGTCAGGGAGCACATCTGAATCACGGCAGCCAGACGGCGGCGGGTGCCTGCATCCGCCGCCGTCTGTTGACATAAACCTTAAGATTTTCGAAAATGTAACCCACTCCCCCTTGAACCGTGCCCCAAAATTCGATATACTTATGGGCATCACGCCAGATCCATGGGGAAAACCGGCGGAATACCAGGAAAAGGAAACCGACGGCAGTTCTTCCCCCAGGGGCAATGGCGGGTATTTGGACAGATAACGGGAGGGATTTCTCTGGCACAGACAATGACATCCGTCCGGCGCGGCGCCCCCCAGAGGGGGCGCAGGGTCAGCGGTGCGCCGGCCCGGCGCGGGCGGAGAAAGCGCTCCCTTTGGTTCCGGCTGTATATGGTGCTGGTGGTGATTTCCGCCGTGATTGTTACGGTTTACGCCGGCGTCCGGCTGGCCACCCAGCCGCCCCCCATCCCGGACGCCCCGGTGATCCAGCCGACCCCGGGGGTGGAGGACACGGGGACGGATCAAACCGACCCCAACGCCCTGGTGCGGCGGAAGGGGGTTTATAACTTCCTGCTGCTGGGCAAGGACGTGAAGGGCAGCAACACGGACACCATTATCGTGGTCAGCTATGACACGGAGAACGACCATGTGGGCATGGTGTCCATCCCCCGGGACACCGCCGTCAACCGGAGCTGGAGCCGCAACAAGAAGATCAACGCCGCCTATTACGGCGCGGGCCTGGACACCCTGAAGGCGGAGATCCAGCAGACCTTCGGCATCCCCATTGATTACTATTTCCTCATCGACCTGAAGGGCTTTATCGCCCTGGTGGATGAGCTGGACGGGGTGGAGGTCTATATCCCGGAGGATATGAACTACGACGACCCCACCCCCGGGGAGGAGCTGCACATCCACTACACCAAGGGCACCCATTACCTCAACGGCCAGCAGGCCATGGAGGTGGTGCGCTTCCGGCACAACAACGACGGCAGCGGCTATACCGACGTGGGCCGCAGCGAGATGCAGCGCCAGGTGCTGCTGGCCCTGACCAAGAAGGTGATGTCCTGGAACTCCCTGACCAAGGTCCAGTCCTTTGTCAACCTGTTCCAGACCTATGTGAAAACCGACTTCCCCTTCGAGAACAGCGGGTTCTTCCTGGCGGAGGCGCTGCAGCTGGACTTCGCCACCGATATCACCCAGCAGACCCTGCCTGGGCGGGGGGACGGCGTGTACGGCGGCTCCTCCTGGGTGTACGTTTTCCAGGCGGAGGACATCCTTCCTGTCCTGAACGAGGAGGTCAACCCCTATACCCGGGATCTGACGGCGGATGATCTGGACCTGCCTGTGGCTACCCGGTACCTACAGTAAAGAAAACAGGAGCGCCGCTTTCCAGCGGCGCTCCTGTTCAGACTGTCGAAGAACCCCTGTTTTCATTGAGCGAAAACAGGGGTTCTGGTCGTATTTGGGGAAATAACGGCAAATATCATGCACAAAATGGAGTTC
>CASFCW010000064.1 GCA_949293165.1 uncultured bacterium | reverse complement strand
TCTCGCGCAGGATGGGCCGACTTTTCCGTAAGGAATCGAGGCCCATCCTGCGTGCAGCCCTTCTCGAAAAAGTGGCTGCGCCACTTTTTCGACAGTCTCTACGACCGGTATTTCTAATCACTAGAAATACCGGTCGTTTTCGCTATTTGGGGTTAAGGCCGGGGGCCCCGGCGGCGGTGCCACTCATTCCAGAAGGCGGTGTATCCGTCCCGGCTGAACGCGTCCTGGGGCAGCACCTTGGGGGAGCAGCTGAGGTAGTAGTCCTCTACCTTGTCTGCGAAGGCAAAAACCTCCTGCCGGTAGGCAGCGGGGTCTATATACTCCGTCTGGCCGGAGGGGAGCACCAGCTTGATCTGGCCGTTTTCGTGGAGCACCGACCAGTCGGTGCCGTAGTCGCAGCCGCTGATGGTCACCTGGGACAGGTCCTGGTTGGGGATGAGGAAATGGCCGCAGCAGGGGATCATCTGGATGTCGCCTGGCTGGGACAATTTGTCCTCTGTCAGGGTTTTCAGCAGGTACAGGGCGGTGGCGCTGACGGTGCCTGTGTCCTCCAGGACGGTTTGGCCGATTTGTACCCGGACGCTGCCGTGGAGGCAGAGGTCCTCCGGGTCGTCCAGGTCTCCCCCAATCCATTGGAGGTCCCATGCCTGGATATGAAAGGTTCCCATCTATGATACCTCCTGCCAGGGCGGGGTTACCGCCCCATGGCCTGTACGGTCAGGCCGGTTTTTTCTTCCAGGAACTGGATCAGAGCTTCGGGGGCGCCCCCCTGAATTTGCTCCTTATCCAGCACCTGGGCATGGTTTTTGCCTAAAATGAGCAGCACGTACCGGCCCGTCTCCGCCAGGGCCTGAATCCGGTCGTAATTCCACTGGGAGACGGCGGCATCGGATTCGGTTTGATAGTATTCTGGGAAAAAAGAGGTGACGCAGGCTTCGATTCCCGGCAGGGCGGAGCGCCGGGCCCAAAAGGCGTTGATGGCGTCCTCCTTCCAGATTATCAAAGCCATAAAAACAGCCACCAGTCCATTGAGCACCATATCCGCGGGGCTGTCCCAGGTGAGGCAAACGCCCAGTACAGCGGCTGCCAGGACGATCCAGGCAAAGATGCGAACCCGGCGGGAATGCTTCCGCCGCACTGTTTTTCGGATGCTCCGGGCCATGGCCGTCAGCGCCCTCTGGTCATAAACAGTCTGACATTGAAAAAACATCTGCGCCTCCACCAAAATGATATAGATAGGATGGAAGAACAATAGCAGATAAGTTTTAGATTCAAAGTGGGAAAGTGGTTAAGGTTTCCTTAAACAGCAGAAAACTGGAAGCGGGGAAAGCCCCCGGCTTCCGGCTGGGATTGCGGTCAGCGGTTGTTGACCGGCTCCGGATTCAGGTCATGGTTGGCCAGACGGTGGTCGGCAATGGCCTCCCACTTGGTGCCCGGCTTTCCGTGGTTGCAGTAGGGGTCGATGGACAGCCCGCCCCGGGGCAGGAACTTGCCCCACACCTCAATGTATTTGGGCTCCAGCAGGCGGATGAGGTCCTTCATGATGATGTTGATGCAGTCCTCATGGAAATCCCCGTGGTTGCGGAAGGAGAACAGGTAGAGCTTCAGGCTTTTGCTCTCCACCAGCTTCCGGTCCGGCACGTAGGAGATATAGACGGTGGCAAAGTCGGGCTGGCCGGTGATGGGGCACAGGCTGGTAAACTCCGGGCAGTTGAACTTGACGAAGTAGTCATTGTCCGGGTGCTTGTTGTCAAAGGACTCCAAAACGCCCGGGTCGTAGTCGGTGGGGTATTGGGTGTGCTGGCTGCCCAGCAGGGTGAGGTCCTCACGTTCTCTGGCCATGGTGGGGTGCTCCTTTCGCAAAATCAGTGGATGGCGGGATCGGCCACGCCATTGGCGGCGAAGGCCTTGGCCCGGTCGATGCAGGTGCCGCACCTGCCGCAGGGGGTTTCGCCCCCCTCGTAGCAGGACCAGGTGAGATGGTAGGGTACCTGAAGATCCAGGCCGATGGCTACAATTTCCGCCTTGGTCATCCCCACAAAGGGGGCCTCGATGTGGAGCAGCTGCCCCGAACCCTCATAGATGGCCTGATTCATGGCCTGATGGAAGGCGGGGGAGCAGTCGGGGTAGGCGGCGCCTGCCGCGTCGTCGGCGTGGGCGCCGTAGTAGATGACGCCGCAGTCCTTGCTCAGGGCGATGCTGGCCGCGGCGGAGAGGAACAGGCCGTTGCGGAAGGGGACGTAGGTGCTCACCGGGGCCTTGCCGCCGGTCTGCTGGATCTGCCGGGCATAGCTTTCCTGGGGGATATCCTCCGTGGACTGGCGCAGCAGGGAGCAGTTGCTGTACTGGAAGATCAGCCCCAGATCCAGAAACAGCTGCTCCACGCCGTAATACTCCGCCACCGCCTTGGCGGCCTGGAGCTCCTTGTCGTGCTTCTGCCCGTAGGAAACGGACAGGGCGATCACATGGTCTTTGCCGTATTTGGCCACGGCCATAGCCAGGGCGGTGGTGGAATCCACCCCGCCGCTGGACAGTACCAGGGCATTCATGACAGGTGCCTCCTTTATCTCAAGTAGCTTTGCAGGGTGGGGTCGGTGAGAAACCGCCCCCGCTGTTCAATAGTCAGGGTCTTGGTGCCCGGCTTCTGGATGCCCCGGGCGGTGACGCAGCTGTGGCACCCCTCGATCACCACCGCCACGTCGGGGCTGCCGGTGATTTCCGACAGGATGTCGGCGATGTCCCGGCCGATGCGCTCCTGAAGCTGGAGCCGGCGGCCCACCATGTCGCAGATCCGGGCGATTTTGGACAGGCCGATGACCCTGTCCCGGGGGATGTAGGCCACAGTGGCCTTCATGTCGTACATCAGGGCCATGTGGTGCTCGCAGTAGGAGAAGAAATCAATGTCCTTCATCACCACCACCCGCTGGCCATCCCCGCCGGCCTCCTCAAAGGTTTTGCCGTACATCTGGGCCAGGTCGTGGTTGGTGTAGGCCATGCCGGCGAAGATCTCCTGGTACATGTTCGCCACCCGCTTGGGGGTGTCGGCCAGGCCTTCCCGGTCCGGGTCCTCCCCCAGGGCGACCAGAATGCCCCGGATGTGCTGCTCAATGGCTTTGGTATCCATGGATTATACTCCTCTCTTGTCCGGGTCCCAGATAAATTTGTGCATCTGCAGCTGCAGGCGCACGTCGTTGAGCTTCCGCCGGGCCATATAGTCCACCATGTCCGCCGGGTCAATGGCCCCAAACACGGGGCTGAGGTACACGTGGCACCGCCCGATTAGCCCATGCGCCTGGATGACCGCCTCAGCCCGTTCCAGGTCGGCCATGCTGCCGCAGACGAATTTCACGGTGTCCTCCCCGGTCAGCAGGGCGAAATTGCCCGGAACCATGGCGCCCTCGCAGCCGCTCCCGGGCAGCTTATAGTCCATGGTAAAGACGGGCCGGGCCGGGCCGCAGAAGGGGGCCAGAGGCACGGAGCCGTTGGTCTCCACCTCCACCCGCAGGCCGGAAATCTCCGCCAGCTGGGCCAGCAGGGCAGGCATGTCCGGCTGGAGCAGGGGCTCCCCGCCGGTGAGGGTCACGTTCCGGATTCCGTCCCGGCGGATCTCGTCGGCAATTTCCTGGGGGGAGCGATCTGAAACGGGACAGCCGGGGTCGTTGGCCCAGCGGGTGTCGCAATAGCTGCACCGCAGGTTGCAGCCCTGAAACCGGACAAACACCGCCAGCTCCCCCGCACGGGGCCCTTCGCCGTTGATGCTGATAAACCGTTCTGCCACCCGCATGGTCAGCCCTCCCCGTAAACGGCGCAGTTGTTGGGTGTCTCGTAAACCTCCACCCGGTCAACCTCGTATCCCTTGCCCTTCATCAGCTGGGAAATGTGGCGGGCCAGGTGCTCGGCGGTGGGGCGGAAGGGGACCTCCACCAAGCGGAAGCCCTCCTCCTCCAGGGCCAGGAGGGTGCCCGGCCGCAGGGAGCCGGACTCGTAAATCAGGCAGTGGTCCAGCTGGTCGCAGATCCCCTTTAAGGCGGCCTTCAGATCCCCAAAGTCCACCACCATCCCCCGGGTTTGGGGCTGGTCGGACAGCTCCCGGGCCCGGATTTCCACCACCACGCGCCAGCGGTGGCCGTGGATGTTGCTGCATTTGCCCTGGTAGCCCTTTAAAAAGTGGGCGGAGTCGAAGCTCTGCTCAGTTTTCAGATAATACATTCCGTCCTCCATGAAAAAAAGCCCTGCGGTGACCCGCAGAGCCGTTTTGGTGACAATCCTCCCCGGGCAACCGCCGGGAAGGCAGCAAAAAACAGCCCTAGTTTTGTTTAACGACAGGATGGTACCAATGAACTGTCGGCCTGCACTCACGAAGGCACTGGAATTATACCGGATGGGAGCGGGCCTGTCAAGCCCTCCCGCCCCCGGGCAGGGAAACCGCCGGGGGCAGGCTGTCCAGCCTGTCTCCCGGCGGAGGCGGAACCACAGCGGACGCAGTCAGCGCTTGATGTCGTAGTTCATGTTCATCAGGTTGAGGATGGTGTGGGCGTCGTCGGTGATGTTGGCGTCGCCATGGAGGGTGTGCTTGATGGCGCTGCTGGCCACGGCGAAGTTCAGCATATCCATAGGCTTGTACCCGTTCATCATGGCGTAGATCAGGCCGCTGGCGAAGGCGTCGCCGCCGCCCACCCGGTCCAGGATGTTGAAGGTGAACAGCTTGCTTTCAAAGGTGTGGCCCTGGTACCACATGAAGGCCTTCAGGCTGTTCTCGCTGCCGCTGTAGGCATAGCGCACATGGCGGGCAATGCATTTCAGGTTGGGATAGCGCTCCACAAACAGGCGGAAAATCTCATCCTGCTGCTCGTAGTTGGGCTGGAAGGGGATGTCGTCCTTCCAGTCCCCCTTGCTGTGGTCGTCCTCGTCCTTCCACAGGTGGTAGGGCTCGATCCCCAGCAGGACGTCGATGTAAGGCAGGCACAGGGTGCAGAAGTCCCGGGCCTCCTCCCAGCTCCACAGGGCGCTGCGGAAGTTGCCGTCAAAGCTGATGGTCATGCCCAGCTCCCGGCCAATCCGCAGGCAGTCCAGCACCAGCTGCTGGCAGTTGGGGGCCAGGGCGGGGGTGATGCCGCTGAGATGCAGCCAGTCGTAGCCCTCCAGCAGGCCCCGCAGATCCACCTTGGAGAAGTCGTACTCGGTGATGGCGCTCTGCTTCCGGTCGTAGATCACCTTGCTGGAGCGGATACCGTATCCGGTTTCCAGGTAATAGGTGCCCAGACGGTGGGTGGGCGTCTCCTCGGGGGTGCTGCGGATGATGGGGGTGCAGTGGACGTCGTTGCTGCGGAGCATACGCACGGCGCTTTTGCCCAGGCTGTTGTTGGGCACCACGGTGAAGAAGGTGCTGTCCACACCCAGGTTGGCCAGAGCCAGGGCGATGTTGGCCTCGCTGCCGCCGTAGCTGGCCTCAAAGCCGGTGGCCATGCGGATCTTCTCGTAGTTGGGAGGCGTCAGGCGCAGCATAATCTCGCCTACGGTGATGAACTTCTGGCTGGTAACGGGGAGATTTTGTTCCATAGGGGTCCCTCCTGATTCGTTATGAAGATAGGGTCAGGGCTGCTTGCCGATGTAAGCCAGGATGCCGCCGTCCACATAGAGGATGTGGCCGTTGACAAAGTTGGACGCGTCGGAGGCCAAAAAGACGGCGGGACCCATCAGATCCTCCGGCTCGCCCCAGCGGGCTGCCGGGGTCTTGGAGACGATGAATTGGTCGAAGGGGTGGCGGCTGCCGTCGCTCTGGCGCTCCCGGAGGGGGGCGGTCTGGGGGGTGGCAATGTAGCCGGGGCCAATGGCGTTGCACTGGATGTTGGCCCCGCCGTACTCGGAACAGATGTTCCGGGTGAGCATCTTCAGCCCGCCCTTGGCGGCGGCGTAGGCGGACACCGTCTCCCGGCCCAGCTCGCTCATCATGGAGCAGATGTTGATGATCTTGCCGTGGCCCCGCTCGATCATGCCGGGAATGACGGCCTTGGCGCAGATGAAGGGGCCAACCAGGTCAATGTCCACCACCTGGCGGAACTCCTCCGCCGACATCTCGGTCATGGGAATCCGCTTGATAATTCCGGCGTTGTTGACCAGGATATCCACAGGGCCCAGATCCCGGGCAATGTCGGCCACCAGGGCCTGCACCGCCTCCTCCTGGGTTACGTCGCAGATGTAGCCCTTGGCCTGGATGCCCTTGGCCTGATAGTCGGCCATGGCCTTGTCCAGGTTGGCCTGGCTGCGGCAGTTGAAGGCGATCTTCGCCCCGGCCAGGGCCAGGGCCTCCGCCATGGCGAAGCCGATACCGTAGGCGCCGCCGGTGACCAGGGCCACCTTGCCCTCCAGAGAAAATTGACGCATCATATCCATGAGGCACACTCCTTACTTCAAATCGGTGGGGACGATCTCGTCCATGTCGTCAAAGGCCTGGTTTTCGCCGCCCATGGCCCAGATAAAGGTGTAGTTGCTGGTGCCGGCGCCGCAGTGGATGGACCAGCTGGGGCTGATGACGGCCTCCTCGTTCTTCATCACCAGGTGCCGGGTCTCCCCTGGCTGGCCCATCATGTGGAACACCACCTGATCCTGGGGCAGCTCGAAGTACATGTAAATCTCCATCCGGCGCTCATGGGTGTGGGGGGGCATGCTGTTCCAGACGCTGCCCGGCTCCAGCACCGTCATGCCCATGGACAGCTGGCAGGTGGGCAGCACATCAGGGTGGATGAACTGGTTGATGACCCGCTTGTTGCTGGTCTCGGCGGCGCCCAGGGGGCGCTTGGCGGCGTCGGCCAGCTTGATGAGGCGGGTCTCGTAGCTGCGGTGGGCGGGGGCAGAGACCATATAGAACTTGGCGGGGGCTGCGGCGTCGTCACTGGAGAACAGCACCTCTTTGGCGCCCCGGGTGACGTACAGGCAGTCCTTGTAGCCCATGGGGTAGACCGTCCCATCTACGGTGACGCGGCCTGGGCCGCCGATGTTGAACAGGCCCAGCTCCCGGCGCTCCAGGAAGTAATGGGTGCCGAAGCTGGCCCATACATCAATGCCCTTTTCAATGGAGACCGTCTCATGGACGGGCATACAGCCCAGGGTGACCATGCGGTCCACATGGCTGTAAACCGCCGTCACCTGGTCGGGGCGGTAGAGATCCTGAATCAGGAACTCGTCCCGCATCTCCTGGGTGTTGCAGCGCTTGAAATCCCGGGGGTGAACAGAGTAGCGAATATCCATGGAGTCAACTCCCTTTATGTATGTTTGGTGTGAGAGGAACAAAATACGCTGAGCAGGATGGAGGCCAGCAGCAGCCAGGTGCAGACCATGACCAGGGCCATTCCCGCGTGGATGTCGCCGGTCTGCTCCGCAATCAGGCCCACCAGGGCGGGGGTGATGATCCCGCCTACGCTTCCCATAAAAATCAGGATGCTGCATCCCAGGTCGTTCCCCCGGACACACTCGCTGCCGAAGGAAAAGGCGGAGGGATAAATGGTGGCCATGAAGAAGCCCACACCCACCAGGCCCAGGATAATGGGGGCGGTGGAACGGCTGAAAAACATCAGCAGGAAGAAGGCGAACAGGCCCACCCCGTCAATCATCAGCAGGGTGCTGCGGGAAATCCGCCCGGTAACGGCGGCCCCCAGCATCCGGCCGGCGAAAATGACCAGCCACAGCAGGCTGTTCATCATCTGGGACAGGTCGGCGGGCAGGGCGCCGATGTCCTGGAAATAGGTGACCAGCCAGCCGCACACGGCGTATTCCGTGGAGATGTAGAAAAACAGCATGGCCGAGCCCAGCCAGAACTGCCGGTTCCTCAGGAAGCGGTAGTCCACCGTCTGGATGCCCTTGTGTGGGGCCTCGGGGGGCAGGGGCATTTTGGCGTACAGGGCGATCTGCGCCACGCACAGCAGGCTCAGCCCGCCGGCCATCAGCCGCCAGCCGAAGCCGGGGGCGCGGCTGGCGCACAGCACCAGCACCAGCGGGGACAGGAGCGCCCCCACGGCGAAGCTGCCGTGGAGCAGGTTATAGCCCCGGGTGGCCTGGTCCCCCGGCAGGGTGGAGATCATGCAGTTGGAGAAGTTGGAATTCCCGCCCCGGGCGATGCCGGTCATCAGGCAGGCGGCAATCAGCAGGGGGGCGGCGCCCAGCCCGGCGGCAAAGATGAAATAGGCCACCGCCATCCACACAGCGGTAATCAGCACGCTGCGCCTGCGGCCCAGGTAGACCGGCAGGACCCCGGCCACCAGCACGGAGATCAGGTTGCCCACCGACTGGCAGGACAGCAGCACGCCGGACAGGTCGTAGCTGAAGCCGTAGGTGTCCCGCAGGAAGGGGATAAAAGAACCCAGAGGCTGGGAAGCGGCGCCGCTGATGAAAAAAGCCAGCAAGATGTTCCGCAGCAGGCGCCGCTGTTGCTGCTGCTCATTTACTGCATTCAACAGGAAAACTCCTTACAGATTGAAGTAGCGGACGGCGTTGTAACAGCAGACGCCCTCCACGATTTTTTTCAGGGCCGCCTCGTCGTTGGGGTACTCCCCGTTTTCCACCCAGCCGCCCACCAGGTTGCAGAAGATCCGGCGGAAGTAGTCGTGGCGGGCGTAGGACAGGAAGGAGCGGGAGTCGGTAAGCATACCCACGAAGTTGCCCAGCAGGCCCAGGTTGGCCAGGGACTTCATCTGCTCCTCCATCCCGGCCTTGGTGTCGTTGAACCACCAGGCGGAACCGTGCTGGATCTTGCCGGGGATCTCCGGGGACTGGAAGCAGCCCAGCAGGGTGCCCAGCTGGGCGTTGTCCACGGGATTGAGGGAATAGAGGATGGTCTTGGGGCACTCATCCGTGCTGTCCAAATCGGACAGAAGGCGGACGATGTTGATGCCGCAGCTGTTCTGCCCCATCATGTCATAGCCGGCGTCCGGGCCCAGCTGGGCAAAGACGCGCCGGTTGGCGTTGCGGAGGGTGGAGTAATGGATCTGCATTACGATGCCCAGGCGGTGATATGCCCGGCCCAGGTGGAGCAGAACAACGGTCTGATACAGGTCAGCCTCCTCCGTGGAGATGGCCTCGCCCTTCATGGCCTTGCGGAACACCGCGTCGGCCTGCTCCATGGTGCCGGGGCGGTAGGGGACGTAATCCATGCCGTGGTCGCTGGCCCGGCAGCCCAGCTTTGCGAAAAACGCGAGCCGCTCCTCCAGGGCGCCGCACACCTCGCCGGCACTGGACAGGGACTGCTTCCCCACGCTGGCGGCCAGCTGGCCCATATAGTCGGCAAAGCCCTCCTTGTGGATGGCGATGGCTTTGTCCGGGCGGAAGGAGGGGCAGACCTTCACCGTGATGGAAGGGTCGGCGGCAATCTTCTCGTGCCACTCCAGGGAATCCACCGGGTCATCGGTGGTGCCCACCATGGCCACGTTGGACTGGGCAATCAGGCCCCGGGCCGTCATGGCGTCGTCGTTGCGCAGCTTCTCGCCGGTCAGCTCCCATACCTCGTCTACCGTGGCGGGGCTCAGATAGCCCTGGTAGCCGAAGTATTTCCTCAGCTCCAGATTGCACCAGTGGTACATGGGGTTGCCAATGGCCATCTCCAGGGCTTCCGCAAACTTTCGAATACGTTCCCGGTCAGGCTGGCTGCCGGTAACATAGTCCTCGCTGACGCCGTTGGAACGCATGACCCGCCACTTATAATGATCCCCAGCCAGCGTACCGTCGGGATTGCGTCCCCCCAGCCATACCTGGGCCAGATTGTCAAACCGGCGGTTTTCGTAAATTTCCCGGGGGGAGATGTGGCAGTGGTAGTCCACAATGGGCAGCCGTTCCGCGTAGTCGTGGAACAGATGCCTGGCGGTGTCGCTTTCCAGCAGGAAGTCTTGATCCATAAATGCTTTCATCGTTTTGCGGGTCCCAAAGATGGGAGGCCTCCTTTTTGTTCAGATTTTGGCGGCGCTGGGTGCGCCGGGGGATGGGGAGAAAAGCAGCCCCGGGCGGGACGGATCGGGACCCATCCCGCCCGGGGACGAAAAAGATGCCGCTCAGCGCTGGACGCGGCCGGAGCCGTCGCCGCCGGAGAGCTTCTCCACCTCGGAGACGGACACGCGGTTGAAATCGCCCTCGATGGTGTGCTTCAAAGCGGAAGCAGCCACGGCGAACTCAATGGCGTCCTGGGTGCTCTTGCCGTTGAGCAGGGCGTAGATCAGGCCGCCG
>CASFCW010000063.1 GCA_949293165.1 uncultured bacterium | reverse complement strand
ATCTCATCGCGGCCCTGCTGGAGGCCGCAGTCTACTAAAAGCCGCTTGCCGTTTACCTCCAGGCAGTGGCAGCTGCCGGTGACGCAGTGATCCGCCCCAAAAAAGCTAAGTTTCATCTGCCGAACCTCCTTGTATGTTCTTGGGTATAGTGTACCATATCCCCGCCGGATTTGCAATGCGGCCCCGTCCGCTTCCTCCCGCCGCCTACAAGGCACCCAAAAGCAGGAACCCCACCGTATTGATGGCAAAGTTGGCAAACATGTGGCAGGCCCAGGAGGTGTAGATATTCTCCCCCGTCTCGTTCAGCCAGTTGAAGATGCAGCCCCCCACGAACAGGCCGGCAAAGAGGATGGCCAGCACCCACCAGTCAAACATCCCCAGCAGCATCCCGCCGTGGTACAGGGCGAACATGGCCGGGCTGAACAGGTAGGCCGCCCCCCTGCCCACATGCCGCTTCAAAGTAATGAAGCCAAACCCCCGGAAGAAAAACTCCTCCAGGAAGGAATTCATCAGGGAGATATACAACGAGACATACAGGAAGGTATCCCCCGTGATCCCGTGGTTTTCCCGAAGGGTATCGGTGACGTTGTCAAAGGAGATCACGCCACGGGTCAGGAAATAGCCGCCCAGAATCACCCCGTAGACCGCAGCCCCCACCAGGACGGCCCGGACCATGGTCTTTCCTTTGGGGTAAAACAGCTTTTTAAAATTGGGGAGCTCCTCCCGGAACAGGAGGAAGTACCCCATGGGGATGACCAGAAAGCATAGGATTTTTACCGCGACCTTAGGCGCATAGGCCGGTTTGAGGACGGCATCTACCAGGCTCACTCCCAGGGACAGGAGTGCCACCGCGGCCACAATGTATATAATCTGTATTTTTTCCCTGTTTTTCAATACTTCTGTCCTCCTGAAGGTGATTATAGGACAGTTTACCACGCCCGTCTTTCCGGCGCAAGCCCCCCTCTCCCCCGCCGGTTTCAATTTCCCCACCCCCCGCCGGTTTCAATTTCCCCAGGGGATTGACATTCTTCCCCCTCGGGAGTATACTTGCGTCAATTGAATCAGGATCTTCAGGGCGGGGTACAATTCCCCACCGGTGGTACAGCCCACGAGCCGCAAGGCATGATTCGGTGTAATTCCGAAGCCGACAGTACAGTCTGGATGAGAGAAGATGACGCGACCGTGGGGGAGGCGCCCCCGCGCCTGTGTGCCGGCTCTGGGATGATATTCATTCCGGGGCCTTTTTCGTACAGCCGGCCCCGGCCCGCCGCCATTTCGTTTCGCCCTGAACCTTCCGTTCAGGGTATTTTTTTGCACGGAGGCGGAAGCATGAACGATCAGGACTATATGCTCCGGGCCCTGGAGCTGGCGCAGCGGGGGGCGGGCCGAACCAGCCCCAACCCTATGGTGGGCGCGGTCATTGTGAAAAACGGCCGGATCATCGGCGAGGGTTACCACCAAAAATGCGGGGAAGCCCATGCCGAGCGCAACGCTTTGGCCGCCTGCCAGGAGGACCCGGCTGGCGCAGACATGTACGTCACCCTGGAGCCCTGCTGCCACCAGGGCAGGCAGCCGCCCTGCACCCAGGCCATTTTGGATGCGGGAATCACCCGGGTGGTGGTGGGCTCCCAGGACCCCAACCCCCTGGTGGCGGGAAAGGGCCTGGAGCTGCTCCGCAGCCACGGTCTGCGGGTGGAGACCGGCCTATGTAAGGAGGCCTGCGACCGGCTCAACCGGGTATTTTTCCATTACATCCAAACCGGGCGGCCCTACGTGGTGATGAAATACGCCATGACCATGGACGGGAAAATCGCCACCCGGACTGGGGCCTCACAGTGGATCACCGGGGAGGCGGCACGGGAGCGGGTACACCGGGACCGAAATCGGTACGCCGCCATCCTGGTGGGAGTGGGCACGGTGCTGGCCGATGACCCCCTGCTCACCTGCCGGATGGAGGGGGGCAGGAATCCCCTGCGGATTGTATGCGACACCCATCTCCGCACCCCGTTGGACAGCCGGATTGTCCGCACCGCCGGAGAAGCCCCCACCTTGCTGGCCACCTGCTGCCCCGACCAGGTGATGGCGGCCCCCTATGAGGCGGCGGGATGCCGGGTGTGGACACTGCCGGAACGAAACGGCCATGTGGATTTGGAGGCCCTCATGGCCCGGCTGGGCGCGGAAGGCGTGGACAGCGTGGTGCTGGAGGGGGGCGGCCAGCTGAACTGGTCGGCCCTGGAGCAAGGGGTGGTGCAGCTGGTGCAGGCCTATGTGGCCCCCAAGCTCTTTGGCGGCGGGCAGGCCAAATCCCCTGTCTCCGGCCTGGGGGTGGAGCTTCCCGCCCAGGCGGTGATGCTGAAAAACACCACTGTCACCCAGCTGGGAGACGATTTATTGCTGGAAAGCGAGGTGGAACCCTGTGTTCACCGGGATCATTGAGGAGGTGGGCGTCATCCGCGCCATCCGGCGGGGCGCCCATTCGGCGGTGCTGTCCATCGGGGCGGAACAGGTGCTGTCCGACCTGAAAATCGGGGACAGCGTGGCGGTCAACGGGGTGTGCCTCACCGCCACCGGAAAGGACGCGGGCGGCTTCACCGCCGACGTGATGCATGAGACCCTGAACCGCTCCTCCCTGGGTGCCCTGACGGTGGGCAGCCATGTCAATTTGGAGCGTGCCATGGCCGCCGACGGCCGCTTTGGCGGGCACATCGTCTCCGGCCACATCGACGGCACCGGCGCCATTGCCGCCCTGCGGGCCGACGACAACGCCGTGTGGTACACGGTGAAAGCCGCCCCGGAGCTGCTGCGGCACATTGTGGAAAAAGGCTCCATCACCATCGACGGCATCAGCCTGACGGTGGCCGCTGTGGAGGCCGACCGGTTTTCCGTCTCCATCATCCCCCACACCGCCTCGGCCACTATCCTGAGGGAGAAGCGGCCAGGGGATGTGGTCAATCTGGAGACCGATATCATTGCCAAATACGTGGAGAAGCTGCTCCGCCCGGAGCCTGCTCCCCCACCCCAGACAGGCATCACTTTGGATTTTCTGGCCCAAAACGGCTTTTAACAGAACAGGAGGACATACCATGGAGGAACAATTCTGTACCATAGAGGAGGCCCTGGAGGAGCTGCGGGCAGGGCACATCATCCTCACCATCGACGACCCTGACCGGGAGAACGAGGGGGACATGATCTGCGCGGCCCAGTTCGCCACCACAGAGAATGTCAACTTCATGGCCATGCACGCCAAGGGCCTGATCTGCACCCCCATGAGCGAGGAGGTCGCCGCCCGGCTGGGGCTGGAGCAGATGGTAAAGGTGAACACCGACAACCACTGCACCGCCTTTACCGTGTCCATTGACCATGTGGACACCACCACCGGCATTTCCGCCCAGGAGCGTGGCTACACCTGCCGCAAGTGCGTGGATCTGACCACCAAGCCGGAGGACCTCCGCCGCCCCGGCCACGTGTTCCCGCTGGTGGCCCGGCGAGGGGGCGTGCTCACCCGCAACGGCCATACGGAGGCCACGGTGGATCTGTGCCGCCTGGCCGGCCTGGCCCAGTGCGGCCTGTGCTGCGAAATCATGCGGGACGACGGCACCATGATGCGCACCGCCGAGCTGCTGGAAAAGGCCAAGGAGTGGGGGCTGAAGGTGGTCACCATTAAGGCTCTGCAGGACTACTGCCGCCGCCACGACAAGCACGTGGTGCGGGAGGCCTGCGCCAAGATGCCCACCCGCTACGGGGAATTCCAGATTTACGGCTATGTCAATGACCTGACCGGGGAGCACCACGTGGCCCTGGTAAAGGGGGACATCGGCGACGGCAGGGACGTGCTGTGCCGCGTCCACTCCGAATGCCTCACCGGCGACGTGTTCGGCTCCCGCCGCTGCGACTGCGGGGACCAGCTGGCCGCCGCCATGAAGCAGATTGACCAGGAGGGCCGGGGCGTGCTGCTGTACATGCGCCAGGAGGGCCGGGGCATCGGCCTGATTAACAAGCTGAAGGCCTATGAGCTCCAGGAGGCCGGGCTGGACACGGTGGACGCCAACATTCAGCTGGGCTTTGCCCCCGACCTGCGGGAATACTGGATCGGCGCCCAAATCCTCCGGGACCTGGGGGTGCGGACCATGCGCCTGCTCACCAACAACCCGGACAAGATCTACCAGCTGTCCGACTTCGGGCTGGAAATCGTGGAGCGGGTGCCCATCCAGATCGAGGCCACCAAGGACGACCTGTTCTATCTCCGCACCAAGCAGCGCCGCATGGGACATATTCTCAACTATTAAACCATTACACATACAGGAGGAATACAGCATGAAAACCTTTGAGGGAAAACTGGTATCTGACCGCATTAAGGTGGGCATTGTGGCCGCCCGGTTCAACGACTTTATCGTCTCCAAGCTGGTAGGCGGGTGCGAGGACGCCCTGCTGCGCCACGGCGTCCAGCCGGAGGACATCAGCCTGGCCTGGGTGCCCGGCGCCTTTGAAATCCCCCTCATCGCCTCCAAAATGGCCAAAAGCGGCAAGTATGACGCGGTCATCACCCTGGGCGCGGTGATCCGGGGCAGCACCAGCCACTACGACTACGTGTGCAGCGAGGTGTCCAAGGGGGTGGCCAACGTGTCCCTCAACAGCGACATCCCGGTGATGTTTGGCGTGCTGACCACCGACACCATCGAGCAGGCCATCGAGCGTGCCGGCTCCAAGGCCGGCAACAAGGGGGCCGAGTGCGCCCAGGGCGCCATCGAGATGGTCAACCTGATCCGGGCCCTGGAGGGCTGAGCCCCCTCACCCCCCTGGAACAAGCGGCCCGCCGGGTGCTTCTCCCCCGGCGGGCCTTCCCGTAAAGTATTACTTGACTTAATCAAGTAAAGCAGATATACTGGATGCAAAGAAATCAAAGGAGGATTCCATTATGTCCTATGCCATCGTGTGCAGCAGCCGCACCGGCAACACCGACCTGCTTGCCCATGCCCTGCGGGAAGCCCTGCCCCAGGAGGAGTGCCTGTACTTTGGCCGGCCCGACCCCGCCGCACTGGCGGCGGAGCGGATTTACGTGGGGTTCTGGACAGATAAGGGTACCTGCGACGAGGATACGGCCCGGTTCCTCCAGACCCTCAGCCGCCAGCAGGTGTTCCTGTTCGGTACCGCCGGTTTTGGGGGCTCCCCCGCCTATTTCGAGCAGATCCTGGGCCGGGTGAAGGAGCATCTCCCCCCGGAAGCCAGCCTGGCTGGCACCTATATGTGCCAGGGCAAGATGCCCCAGGCGGTGCGCACCCGTTTCCTGGGGATGGAGGACAGCCCCAGGCGCACCGCCATGCTGGACAATTTCGACCGGGCCCTGAGCCACCCGGATCAGCAGGATCTGGACGCCCTCAAAGCAGCCGCGCTGCAGGCGTAATGCGGCCGCCTGGGCGCCGTTCTCCCCTATCGCGCACCAGAGCGCGGGCGGACCATCCGCCCGCGCTCTTTCCTTTGTCCGCGCAAGTCAGGCGGCCGGTCCGGTTACAGCTCCACCTGGTCCAGATACTCCTCCAGGCAAAGCCCCTGCTGGTAGATTTCCGCCGCGGCCTCCTTCCCCACATACCGGTAATGCCACACCTCCTCGGCTGTGCCCGTCAGCTCAGTCTTTCCTCCGGGATACCGGAATATAAACCCATATTTATAGCTGTTTTCCTGCAGCCAGAAATACAGGTCATAGGTCGCCCCGTTGATATCCACCGCCACGCCCAGCTGGTGCTCACTGTACCCGGGAACGGCCACCCATTGCTTTGCCTGCTGCTCCGCCTCCTTTTTCGAATAGCCCTGCCCCTCATATTCCGCGATTTTCTCGTCATACAGGGCCTGCTGCTCCTCCTGAGTGCGGTAACCGGACACCACCTTTGGCATCAGATCCCAATTTCCCTCCTTGGCGGCTTCCAGCATTTCCATAAGCGGCTCATAAATCCGCTCGTCAACCTTTTCCCCTCCTGGCACCTCTGTAAGCGTCAGGGCGTAATTTTCCGGAAGGGGATTCCACTGGTTGACCAGCGTCAGGTTCCAGTCAGAGTCTGCGGCGGGCGCATCCCCTCCCTCCCCCGCCGCTGGATTCCCCACGGCGGTGTCCGGCTGCCGGTCTGTGGGATTGATTACGACATGCTCCGTCGGCTGGCCTCCGCCAAAAAGGAAGCAGATCACCGCAGCAAGCGCCGCGACAAAAAGCACCGGCACCGCGATTTTGTACCCCCGTTCCCCGCTCCTGCGTCTTTTCCGCTGCCGTACCGCAAATTATCTTGATCCGTCATCTGCCGCAGCTCCTTTCTTTTGGCATATAAAAAATGCCCTTTACAGCTACAAGTATACTGTAAACGGGCATTTGAAACTTTAACATCTCGTTGTTTATTCCCTAAGATTTTCCTAAGCCGGGCATATAAAAACGGCATGGCCAAAGCCATGCCGTTTTCAAATCTATCTGATGTCACTTCGTGGGCACATCACCCGCAGCGGCCCCTTTGGGCCATTACTCCTGGTCCCAGTTGTGGTAGACGTTCTGCACGTCGTCGTTGTCCTCCAGGTACTCCAGCAGCTTCTCCATATTCTTGATGTCCTCCTCGTTGGTGAGGGTGACATAATTCTGGGGCACCATCTGCACGGAGGCCTCCAGGAAGGTGTAGCCCTTGCCCTCCAGGGCGGCCACCACGTCATTGAAGGCGTCGGGATCGGTGTAGATCTCGAACACGTCGTCGTCGGCCTGCATATCATCGGCGCCGCACTCCAGAGCGTCCATCATCACGGTGTCCTCGTCCAGGTCCTCAGCGTCCAGGACGATGACGCCCTTGCGGTCAAAGGACCAGGACACGCAGCCGGTGGCGCCCAGGCCCTTGCCGTACTTGTCCAGCAGGTGGCGCACCTCGGGGGCGGTGCGGTTGCGGTTGTCGGTGAGGGCGTCCACAATCACGGCCACGCCGTTGGGGCCGTAGCCCTCGTACACCACGCTCTCAAAGTTATCGGTGTTGCCGGCGCCCAGGGCCTTGTCGATGGTGCGCTTGATATTGTCGTTGGGCATGTTGGCAGCCTTGGCCTTGGCAATCACCGCGGCCAGGCGGGAGTTGTTGGCGGGGTCGCCGCTGCCGCCGGTCTTGACGGCCACGATCATCTCACGGGCGATCTTGGTAAAAATCTGGGAGCGCTTGGCGTCGGCCGCGCCCTTGGTCTTTTGAATGTTATGCCACTTGGAATGTCCGGACATGGTAAATTCTTCCCTTCTCGGTGGTTTCTATTCTCATTCCCGCCCGCCGCTGGGGGCCGGATTGGGAGTCACAGTCTGGTATTATAACACCTTTGTCTGAATTTGACAAGTCGTGGATCAGCGGAACACCTTGCCCTCCTCGTCCAGCACCTCCCGGCGGTGGAAGGTGACGAAATCGGGGGTGAACTGGGGGTAGGCCTGGCAGAAGGCCGCCCGGATCAGCTCCGGGTTCAGGCCGGGGTTCTGAGCCCGGGCCACCACGTCCAGGGTCAGGGTGTCGCTCTGGCTCTCCAGGTTCCAGCCCCGGATCAAGGGGATCAGATCCACCTGGGTGAAGCCGGATTTGGCCTTGTTGGACTTCTTCTCCACCACCAGGCTGTCCCGGTGGAGCAGCTCCTGCATGGCGTTTTCCGTCTCCTGAGGCCGTCCCTCGGAGTATTCAAAGTTCATGATGTAGTTCAGGTAGGCCAGCTCCTTCAGCTTGCGCTGGGCGGGATAGCACTGGTGCACCACAATGCCCTCCGGCATGGCGGCGGTAAGCCGCCGGGGCACCTCCTCCATCTCCGCGCCGCCCACCAGGCCGAACTCCAAAATCTCGCACTGGCTGGAGTAGCCCACCGACAGGGGCAGGGCGATGGACACGAAGGGATGGGGATTGAACCCCTCGGTATGCTTGATCTGGATGCCCGCCCGGGCGAAGGCCCGCTGGAAGGTGCGCATCAGATCCAGATGGGAGATATACCGGGCCCGTCCCGTTTTGGAAAACAGCAGACGGTCAGCCATTGCACACACCTCCTGTCAGCAGCCGGTTGGCCCCGCAGCCGGAGCACTTGCTGCGGCAGTCCGGCGTGGTCTGGGACTGGTAGCACAGTTCCCGCTCCCGCCACAGGAAGGCGGGGGTCACCATGGGGTCAATCCGGCACCAGGGGAACACCTCGCTTCGCTCCCGCTCCCGGTGGGCGTAGAAGTCCCCGTCCAGGCCGCAGGCGGCCAGGGCGTCCATCCACCGCTGGTAGTCAAAATATTCGCTCCACGCGTCGAACTTGGCCCCGTGCTCCCAGGCCCACTCCAGCGCGTCGGCCAGACGGCGGTCGCCCCGGGAGAAGATGGCCTCCAGGTAGCTGGTCTGGGGATCGTGCCAGTTGTAGGTGATGGACTTGTCCCGGCGCAGGGCGTCCCGCAGCAGGTTTACCCGCCGCTGGTACTCCTCCACGGGGATCTGGGCCTCCCACTGGAAGGCGGTGTGGGGCTTAGGCACGAACCAGGAGGTGGACACGGTGATCCGCACCCCTCTGGCCCGGTTGGGGGTGGACTCCCGCCAGACCTGATAGACCTTCCGGGCCAGGTCGGCGATGCCCAGCACATCCTCGTCGGTCTCCGTGGGCAGGCCCAGCATGAAATACAGCTTCACCCCGCTCCAGCCGCCGGAAAAGGCAGTGCGGCAGGATTGCAGCAGGTCCTCCTCCCGGAGGTTTTTGTTGATGGCGTCCCGCAGGCGCTGGGTGCCCGCCTCAGGGGCAAAGGTCAGCCCCCCCTTCCGCACCCGCTGCAGCCGCTGCATCAGGTTCATGGAAAAGGTGTCCGCCCGCAGGGACGGCAGGGACAGGCCGATATCCCGGGGGGCACAGTAGTCCAGCAGCTCGTCGCACAGCTCCAGCAGGCAGGGGTAGTCGGTGGAGGACAGGCTGGTCAGGGTCATCTCCTGGTAGCCGGAATCCTCGCAGGCGGCCCTGCCATACTCCGCCAGCAGCTTGGGGCTGCGGGAGCGGACAGGCCGGTATACATACCCCGCCTGGCAGAACCGGCAGCCCCGGATGCAGCCCCGGAACAGCTCCAGCATCACCCGGTCGTGGACAATTTCTGTGGAGGGGATGATGGTTTTCACCGGGAAGTAGGACTTGTCCATGTCCTCCACCACCCGCTTGCGCACCTGCTCCGGCGCGCCGGAGCCCTCCTTAATCCGCATCTCCTCCAAAGTGCCGTCCTCTTTGTACACCGGCTCATAGAAGGCAGGGACATAGATGCCGGGGATTTTGGCGGCGGCCTTCAGATACTCCTCCTTGGACCACCCCTCCTCCCGGGCCTGGCGGTAGAGCTGGATATATTCCAGGGTGACCTCCTCCCCCTCTCCCAGGACAAACAAATCCACGAATGGGGCCAAGGGCTCCGGATTATAGGCGCAGGTACCCCCCGCCACAATCAGAGGGGTCAGCTCCTCCCGCTGGTCGGAACGCAGGGGCAGGCCGGCCAGGTCCAGCATATTCAGCACATTGGTATAGGCCATCTCGTAGCCCAGGGAGAAGCCGATGATGTCAAAATCGCAAATAGGGTCGCCGCTCTCCAGGCCATAGAGCAGCAACCCCTCCCGGCGCATCTCCTCCTCCATGTCCCCCCAGGGGGCATAGCACCGCTCGCACCAGAGGCCGTCCACCTGATTCATCACCCCATACAGGATGCGGCAGCCCAGGTTGGACATGCCGATCTCATAGGTATCGGGAAAGCACAGGGCGTACCGGGTATCTACCGACCGTTTGTCCTTGACGACGGCGTTATACTCCCCCCCTGTGTAGCGGGCAGGCTTTTGTACCTTGGGCAAAATATGCTCCAGCGTCCGATTCATGTCGCTCCTCCAGTTTCCGTGAACGTGTACTGATTATTTTACCCGTTTTCGGACTGGATGACAAGCCCTTTTTCCCCTCTTTTCCCGCCAGATAGAGGAAAAAAGCCAGCATGCCGTGATCCAAAGGGTCGCCTTCCCCCCCACACCCAGGAAAAACAGGCCGAGGGCCAGCAGTACCCCTGTCAGCAGGGCGTCCAGCCGGCCCCCGATTGCGTCGCTTATCTCCGGTCCCAGTGCCAGGCTCAGTCCCGCCCTCAGCGCCCGTCCCCCGTCCAGCCCGCCCACCGGAAGCAGGTTAAACAGCGCCAGCATCAGGTTGATCCCGGCAAATACCCTGCCACACTCCAGCCGGCAGAGGGCCAGGGCCAGGACCAGGTTGACCGCCGGCCCAGCCAGGGCGGCGGCCAGCTCCCGGCCGTAGGATATGGGCGCCAGCACCTCCAGCTCCGCCCCCACCACCG
>CASFCW010000062.1 GCA_949293165.1 uncultured bacterium | reverse complement strand
CCATGACTTCTGCTCCCCGCGGACCCCCGGCACGTTTTTGGTTCCTTTTGTCGTGTGTAACAAAAGGAACCCGCCCGCAGGCGGAACTTCCTTTCTTGTAAGAAAGGAAGCAAAGAACTTCCCGCGAAACTGTCGTTTCGCCCGCTCCGCCTGAGGGTGGAATTTGGTTCCCCACCCCAGCACGAAAGACAACTCTGCCATGCGGGTACACAATGTGCGCTCCTGCACACCACCTCCAGCCAACGCCATTTCTCAACTCCCAACAAAAAATCCGGAGCCCGTCAGACGGACTCCGGATTTTTTCAGACTGGATGCAATTACAGGTTGGCGGGGACAACAATGGCGCCCACAGGGCACTCCTTGACGCAGAGCTGGCAGCCCACGCACTTGGACTGGTCGATGTAGGCCAGGTTGTTCTCCACGGTGATGGCCTCCTTGGGGCAGGCCTTGGCGCACTTCATGCAGCCGATACAGCCGGCGGAGCAGGCCTTGCGGGTGACGGCGCCCTTGTCCTGGTTGCGGCAGGACACCACAGGCTTACGCTTGTGCTCAGGCACAATCTCGATGACCTGGTTGGGGCAGACAGCAGCGCAGGCGCCGCAGCCGGTGCAGTTGTCCCGGTTGACCTTGGCGACGCCATTCTCGATGTGGATGGCGTCGAAGGCGCAGGCATTGACGCAGTCGCCGTAGCCCATGCAGCCGAACTGGCACAGCCCGTCGCCGCCGTACAGGCCCTTGACGGCCTGGCAGCTCTGGAGACCCTCAAACTCGTACCGCTTGCCGGTCTTGTCGCAGGTGCCGGCGCAGCGGACGGCGGCCTTCATGGGGGTGGTGGAGCCAGCCTCCACGCCCATGATGCCGGCGATGGCCTGGGCGGCGGCGGCGCCGCCGGGGATACACTTGTTGACCGCGTTGCCATCCTCCACGATGGTCTTGGCGTAGTCGGCGCAGCCGGCGCAGCCGCAGGCGCCGCAGTTGGCGCCGGGCAGGGCGGCGGTGATCTGCTCCACACGCTCATCCACGGGGACGTACATCACGATGGAGGCGACGACCAGAATGATGGCGCCCACCAGACCCACAGCGGTGACCAGCAGAATTGCCATTAAAATCGGATTCATACTCTACTTCCCCTCCTATCAGACACCGAAGATGCTCTGCACGATGCCGCCGAAGCCCATGAAGGACATGGCGACCATAGCGGCAGACACCAGGGTGATGGGCAGCCCCTCAAAGCACTTGGGAGGCATGGCCATCTCAACGCGGCGGCGCACGCCGGAGAACAGCACCATGGCAACCAGGAAGCCGATACCGGCGCCGGCGGCGCAGACGATGCTCTCGATGAAGCTGTAGCCGTTGTCGATGTTCAGGATGGTCACACCCAGGATGGTGCAGTTGGTGGTGATCAGGGGCAGATACACGCCCAGAGCCTTATACAGAGCGGGGATGAACTTCTTGAGGATGTTCTCCAGCAGCTGTACCAGCACGGCGATGATGAGGATGAACACGATGGTCTGCAGGTAGCCCAGATCCCACTTCAGCTCGCCGGTGACGGCGTCCACGGGGGTGAGCAGGAAGGTCTGGATGGGCCAGGTAGCGGCGGTAGCCATGACCATGACGAAGGTAACGGCCAGGGACATACCCACGGCGCTGTCCAGCTTTTTGGACACGCCCAGGAAGGGGCAGATGCCCAGGAACTTAACCAGCACGTAGTTATCCACCAGGATCATGGTGAAGAAGATGCTGGCGAGACTGAGAATGTTCATTTACGCCTCTCCTCCTTCCTTGACTTCCTTCTTGGCCTTGGGGGTGGTCAGCCAGGTGGCGGCGGCCATCAGCACACCAAAGACGAAGAAGCCGCCGGGGGCGCTGGTCATGATGCTGAAGGGATCAATGGAGGTGGGGATCACCTGGATCTTGAAGCCGTCGGGCAGGAAGGGCAGCAGGCCCTCCAGGCCGGACATCCAGGTGCCGGCGCCCAGGATCTCACGGATGGAGCCCATCACGGTGAGGGTCAGGGTGAAGCCGATGCCCATGCCGATGCCGTCCAGGGCGGAGGCGAAGATGCCGTTCTTGGAGGCGAACATCTCGGCACGGCCCAGGATGATGCAGTTAACCACGATCAGGGGCAGGAACACGCCCAGAGAGGCGTCCAGGGCGGGCACGAAGGCCTTCACCAGCATCTGCACCACAGACACGAAGCCGGCGATAACGGTGATGTAAGCGGGGATACGCACCTGGTTGGGGATGATGTTGCGCAGCGCGGAGATAACCACGTTGGAGCACAGCAGCACGAAGGTGGCCGCGAGGCCCATGCCGATGCCGTTGGAGGCCATGGTGGTAACGGCCAGAGTGGGGCAGGTGCCCAGAACCAGCCGCAGAACGGGATTCTCTTTCAGAATACCGTTGGTTAAGATGGAAAGATTCTTACTCATAATGCCTCACCGCCTTTCAAGGAATCTGGTTGTAGGCCTCAACCGCGGAATTGACGGCGGTGCTGACAGCCCTACTGGAGATGGTGGCGCCGGAAATGGCGTTGATGTCGGAGATGGTGAAGGGCTCAGCGGCCAGGCCGGAGAAGCTGCCCCAGAACTCCTCATTCTCGATCTTGCTGCCCAGGCCGGCGGTCTCGGACTGGCTGGTAATCTTGATCTGCTTGATGGCGTCGTCCACGAAGGACACCATCACGGTGATGTCGCCGCCGTAGCCCTTGGCAGAGCAGGTGATGACCACGCCGGTGCCGTTGTCGGCGGTGTAGATGTCGGACACGCCGTCCACCTCGATGCCCTCCACAGCGGTGAAGGCGCCGTCGGCCTCAGGCAGAAGCTCGGTACGGGCGGCATTCTCGGCGGCGATGGTGGCCGCGGTGATGATGGGAGCGGTCACGCTGTTGGTGGCGGCCAGAGCCCCGGTGATCACAATGCAGATGGCGCACAGAACCACGATGGGCTTGAAAATCTTATTCCAGTTGCTCATTTCGCAGCCCCCTCCTTGGTCTTTTTTACCTTGGCGATGCCCAGGCGATCCTGACGGGTGAGCACCTCAATGTAAGGCACCACCAGGTTCATCAGCAGGATGGCGAAGGACACGCCCTCGTTCATGGTGCCGAAGAAGCGGATGCCGCAGGTGATGACGCCCAGGCCGATGCCGAACACCAGCTTACCCTTGTTGGTGGTGGGGGAGGTGACGTAGTCGGTAGCCATGAAGAAGGCGCCCAGGATCAGGCCGCCGGACAGCAGCTGATAGATGGGGTCCTCACCGGCCAGCAGGGACAGCACAGCCACAGTGGCCAGATAAGTAACAGGGATGGTGGGGCTGATGACCTTGGTCCAGATCAGGTACAGGCCGCCAACCAGCAGGGTGATGGCGCAGGTCTCGCCCAGCACGCCGCCGTGCTGGCCCAGCAGCAGGGTGACGTAGCTCTCGGAGCCGGCCTGACCCACGACGGCCAGGGGGGTGGCGGAGGAGAAGGCGTCCACGCTGTTGGCGGGCAGGGGATAAGAGGACATCTTGCTGGCGAAGCCCAGGGCCAGGGCGATACGGCCCACGATGGCGGGGTTGGCGAAGTTGTAGCCCAGGCCGCCGAACAGCTGCTTGACCACCACGATGGCCACGAAGGCGCCCACAATAGCCATCCACCAGGGAAGGGTGGCGGGCATGTTGAAGGCCAGCAGGATGCCGGTTACCACAGCGGAGAAATCGCTGATGCACACCTCGCGGCCCACCAGCTTGCAGTACAGGTACTCAAACACCACGCAGGCGATCACCGTCACGGCGGTGAGGATCAAAGCGTTGATGCCGAAGATGATCACGGAGGCGATCAGGGTGGGCATCAGGGCCAGGGACACCCGCTGCATGATCTTCTGGGTGGTGTCCTCGCTGGTGATGTGGGGAGCAGCAGTGACAATGAGTTTGTTTGCCATCACTTCTTACCTCCATTTTTCATGAGAATCTTTGCCAGGGCAATGGAGGGGGCCAGAGGCCGCTTGGCGGGGCAGACGAAGGAGCAGGTGCCGCAGCTCATGCACAGGTCGGCGTTCAGCTCCTGCAGCAGCTCCACATTACCCTTGTTGTAGGCCTGGACAATGTCCTTGGCGGCCAGGCCCAGGGGGCAGGCGTTGACGCAGCGCCCGCAGTGGATGCAGTTGGAAACCTTGGGGGTGTGGGCCAGGGCCTTGGAGAAGGCCAGCACCGCGTTGTTGTTCTTCAGGATGGGCTGGTCCAGGTCGGCCACACAGGTACCCATCATGGGGCCGCCGTACAGCACCTTGCCCGGCTCGTCGGTCAGGCCGCCGCAGAAGTCCAGCAGCTCCTGGATGGGGGTGCCGATGACGACCTCCACGTTCTTGGGCTCCTTGACAATGTCGCCGTCCACGGTCAGGCGCTTGGTCACCAGGGGCATGCCGGTCTCCATGTACTTGGACACAAAGGCCACGGAGGTGACGTTCATCACGATCACGCCCACGTCGGAGGGCAGGCCGGGGAAGGGGACCTCCCGGCCGGTGCAGTTTTCAATCAGCACCTTCTCAGCGCCCTGGGGGTAGCGGCAGGGCAGCTCCTTGACCTCGATGCCCGCCACGTCGATGGCGGCGCGCATCTTGGCGATGGCCTCGGGCTTGTTGCCCTCGATGCCGATGATGCACTTGGGGATCTCCAGGTACTTCATCACGGCCTTGATGCCGGCCAGGACGTGATGGGTGTCCTCGATGAAGCAGCGGTTGTCCGAGGTGATGTAGGGCTCACACTCGGCGCCGTTGATCAGCAGGGTGTCGATCTCGTCCAGGTTCTTGGGGGCCAGCTTCACCGCCGTGGGGAAGCCTGCGCCGCCCAGGCCCACCAGGCCGCTGGCGCGAACCGCGTCCTGGAAGGACTTCAGATCGGTGACCTGAGGGGGCGCGATGGCGGGGTCCACCTTCTGCTCCCCGTCGGGGATGATGACCACCGCCGTCTGCTTGGCCCCGTTGGGGGCGGTGATGGTGGTGATTTCAGACACGGTACCCGACACGCCGGAGTGAATGTCGGCGGAGACAAAGCCGCCGGCCTTGCCTACCACGGTGCCCACATACACCTGGTCTCCCTTGGCCACCGTGGGCGCCGCCGGGGCGCCGATGTGCTGGCCCATGGACAGGACAATCTTGGACGGAACAGGCATTACCACCGTCTCAAGATCAGAAGTTCTCTTGTGATGAGGAACTCCCGCGCCCTGTGCAGAACGTTTGAGAAACTTGCTCATTCGGATTTCTACCTCCCTAATACTGCGTAACTGGGGAAGCTGTGGGTTCCCTGCCCCTCCCCTGCCGATGCACGGCGGCGGCCGCTCCCACGTCCCCTCCGGCGGGGAACAGGGAGCCGTCGCGGCTCAGAGGGACAGACAGACAGCCCCAGTCCGCCCATTCTCACCAATGATACACCTTTCTTCATAAAAATGCAATGTTTCTTTTCGAAATTTCTAAGAACTCCCCCTCCGCTCCCCTCCCAGTTTCCCTCCCCCTGCCGGGCGGCTTGCGACCCCTTTCGTGGCTGGGGGCGGGTATAATGGGGGCTGTCCCCCAGGGGGAGGAAGGGAGGTACGGCATGACCGTCATCTATGTGGATACCTTATTTTTATTAAACGCCATGATGGATTACCTGCTGCTGCTCTCCTCCGCCCGGCTGGCGGGGGAGCCCCTCACCCGGCTGCGGTTCCTGGCTGGGGCGGCGGCGGGGGGATTGTACGCCGTGGCCATCTTCCTCCCCGGGCTGGAATTCCTCCAGCTCCCTCCCTGCCGCCTGGCGGCCATGGCGGGGATGCTGCTGCTGGCCTTTGGGGGCAGCCGCCGCCTGCTCCGGCTGGGGCTGTTGTTCCTGGCTTTGTCCTGCGCCCTGGGGGGCGGGGTGCTGCTGGTGGCCCAGCTGGGGGGCCGGGGCCTGAGCCTGGGCCGGGGGGTGCTGTACACCGGCATGGATTTGAAAATCGTGCTGCTGGCGGCGGCGGGGTGCTTCGCCGCCCTCACCCTCCTCTTCTCCCGCTCCGGGCAGCACTGGGGCCGGAAGGGCCAGCTGTGCGCCGCCGCCCTGGAGCTGGCCGGCCGGCGGCTGGAGCTGACCGCCCTGGTGGACACGGGCAACACCCTGTCCGACCCCGTCACAGGCCGTCCGGTGGCGGTGGCGGAGGGGGCCGCCCTGGCCCCCCTCCTCCCCCGGGAGCTGGGCTGGCTCCCCGGCCGGCTGTCCGACCCCGCCGGAGCCATGGCCCGGCTGGGGAACGGGCCCTGGGCCGGGCGGTTCCGCCTGCTGCCCTACCAGGCGGTGGGGGTGGAGCGGGGGCTGCTGCTGGCCCTGCGGCTGGACGGGCTGGCGGTGGGCGAAACCAGGCAGACATCCCCCCTGGTGGCCCTGTCCCCCACCCCCGTGTCTGACGGGGGCAATTACCGGCTGCTGCTGGGCGGCCTGGAAAGGAGCGATTGGAAATGAGCGTATTTTCCACCCTGGGGCGGCGGCTGGCCGCCCTGCTGACCCGGCTGGGCCTGATCCGCCCGGGAAAGGTGATGTATATCGGCGGCGGCCAGACCCTGCCCACCCCCCTGGACCGGGAGCGGGAGGAGGAGATGATCGCCCGCCTGGCCGCCGGCGACCCACAGGCCAGGGACTGCCTCATTGAGCACAACCTCCGCCTGGTGGTGTACATCGCCCGGCGGTTTGAAAACACCGGGGTCAACCTGGAGGATCTCATCTCCATCGGCACCATCGGCCTGATTAAGGCGGTGGGCACCTACCAGGGGGACAAGGGGATCAAGCTGGCCACCTATGCCTCCCGGTGCATTGAAAATGAGATCCTCATGCACCTGCGGAAGGTGTCCTCCCAGCGGACGGAGCTGTCCCTGGACGAGCCGCTGAACACCGACTGGGACGGCAACCAGCTGCTGTTGTCCGACGTGCTGGGCACCGACGCCGACGTGGTGCTCCGGCCCATTGAGGCCGACGTGGACCGCCAGCTCCTCCGCCAGGCCCTGGAGGGCCTGGCGCCCCGGGAGCGGGAGATCGTCTCCCTCCGCTTCGGCCTGGATGGGGGCAGGGAGCGCACCCAAAAGGAGGTGGCCCAGCGGCTGGGCATCTCCCAATCCTACATCTCCCGGCTGGAAAAACGGATCATCCAGCGGCTGAAAAAGGAGCTGACCCGGATGATGGAGGGGGTTTGACATCCACTGGGATATGGGATATAGTAAAGGAAATATCCCCTGAGTGGGGACAGACAGAGGAGCATCGCAACGGTGATAAAGCGTAATTCCAAGGTATCCACCGCCGTCATCCGTCGGCTGCCCCGGTATTACCGGCACCTGACGGAGCTGCAGCGCAAGGGCGTGGTGCGGATATCCTCCAGCGCCCTGGGCAAGTCCATGGGGCTGACCGCCTCCCAGATCCGGCAGGACCTGTTCTGCTTCGGCGGCTTCGGCCAGCAAGGGTACGGGTATAAGGTGGATCTGCTCCGGGACGAGATCGGGGACATCCTGGGCATCAGCCGGGGCCACACCGCCGTTATGGTGGGGGCGGGCAACCTGGGCCGGGCCCTGATGGAAAATTTCGAGTTCGGCAGCAGCGGCTTCCGCCTGCTGGCCGCCTTCGACGTCCGGCCGGACACCGTGGGCCGCACCATCGGCGGCGTGCCGGTGCTCCACGTGGACGGGCTGGAGGATTTCCTGGCCCAAAACCAGGTGGATGTGGGCCTGCTCACTGTCCCCCGGTGCGCCGCCCAGAGCGTGGGCGACCGGCTGGTGGCCGGAGGGGTGGCGGGGATCTGGAACTTCACCAACTGCGAGGTGTCCTTCCCCGGCTCCCACGTGGTGGTGGAAAACGTCCACTTCTCCGACAGTCTGCTCACCCTCAGCTACATGATTTCTCAGCGCGGCGACCCACAGGCGCCGGGAAAGGAGCCCCAATGAACAAAAATGGACCCCGTCTGGCCCTGTGCGCCCTGGGAGCAGGCGTTTTGCTGGCGGGGGGCGCATTCGCCCTCAGCCAGGGGGACAGCCTGATCTCCCTGAGCTACCTCACCGACACCTTCATCCCCTCCGCCCAGTCCCAGATGGAGCAGCAGGCGGACAAAACCCTTCAGGAGGTTTACGACCAGGGCAAGGAGTCCCTTACCGGGGACAGCCCCTGGCTGGAAAGCGCCTCCCTCTCCCCCAAGGCCATGGGCCAGAGGGATGTGGTTACCCTGCCCACCGGCTCCGGCTGCTACCTGGAGCGGGGCAGCGCCCTGTTGTCTGACGGGGGCGTGCTCATCGACGTCACCGACGGCTCCACCCTGTCCGCCGGGGCCGCCCTGGCCCCCGGCCACCGGTACCTGGCGGCGGAAAACAGCCAGGCCAAGGTCACCATTACCTCCGGCAAGGCCTACCTGGGGGTGGAGGGCAGCTACGACCTGGCGGAAAGCAGCCAGGCCCACCTCCCCTTCGTGGATGTAGCCCAGGGCCAGTGGTACCAGCAGGCGGTGGAGTATGTCTACAACAACGGCCTATTCTCCGGCATGACGGAGGAGGAGTTCGGCCCCAGCGTGACCATGAGCCGGGCCATGGTGGTTACTGTGTTCTACCGCCTGGCCGGGTCCCCGGAGGCGGAGCTGAGCCAGTCCCAGAACCAGAACCTGGCCGACGTGCCCGCGGGCAGCTGGTTTGCCCCCTTTGTCAACTGGGGCTACGCCCAGGGCGTCACCGCCGGCATGGGGGAAAATATCTTCGGCCCCAACGTCAACGTCACCCGGGAGCAGCTGCTGGTGATGCTGCGCAGCTTCGCCCAGGGCTATCTGGGCAAGGAGCTCAGCGGCTCGGTGGAGCTGGCCGGCTACGCCGACGGGAGCAGGGTGTCCTCCTGGGCCGCCGACAGCGTGTCCTGGGCCATCGCCAACGGCCTGATCTCCCCGGGCTCCGGCGGCTCCATCCGCCCGGGCGACTCCGCCAGCCGGGCGGAGGTGGCCCTGATCCTGATGAACTTCCAGAACCTGGTCAAATAATCTTCCCATCCTTAGAGACAGAACAGGAGCGATTTTTTGTGGAATACCTGAAAAAAGCCGCCGTCCGGCCCCAGGAGGAGACCGACCTCCGCAGCCGCCAGGTGGCGGACATCATCCAGCGGGTCCGCCGGGAGGGGGACGCCGCCCTGGTGGATTACAACACCCGCTTTGACGGCAACGGCCGCACCGCCCTCCGGGTCACCCGGGAGGAGATTCAGGCGGCCTACGACAAGCTGACCGCCCAGGAGCTGGCCGACCTGCGCCAGGCGGCGGACAATATCCGCGCCTTCGCCCAGGCCCAGCGGGGCTGCCTGACGGAGCTGGAGGGGGTCTCCCCCGTCCCCGGCGCCGTGCTGGGCCACCGGGTCATCCCCGTGGACAGCTGCGGCTGCTACGTGCCCGGCGGCTCCTATCCCCTGTTCTCCACCGCCCTGATGCTGATTATCCCCGCCAAGGCCGCCGGCGTACAGCGGGTGGCCGCCTGCGCCCCGGCGGTGAAGGGCACCCAGTCCATCCATTACAAGACCCTGGCCGCCATGGACATCGCCGGGGCAGACGAGATCTACGTCATGGGCGGGGCCCAGGCCATCGCCGCCCTGGCCTACGGCACAGAGCAGATCCGGGCCGTGGACGTGATTGTGGGGCCGGGCAACCAGTACGTGGCGGAGGCCAAGCGCCAGTGCTACGGCCAGGTGGGTATCGACTTCTTTGCCGGGCCCAGCGAGGTGATGGCGGTGGCCGACGACAGCGCCGACCCCAAGATCCTGGCTGCCGACATGCTGGCCCAGTCGGAGCACGACCGCCTGGCAAAGGGCATCCTGGTCACCACCAGCCGGGCGCTGGGTCTGGCCGTGATGGAGCAGGTGCAGCAGCAGCTCCAGGAGCTGGACACCGCCGCCATCGCCGCCGATTCCTGGAACACTTACGGCGAGGTGGTGCTGGCCGACAGCCTGGACGAGGCCGTGGAGCTGGCCAACCGGTACGCCCCGGAGCATCTGGAGGTCATTGTCCGGGACGAGTCTATCCTCCCCCGGTTCACCAGCTTCGGCTCCCTGTTCATCGGCCAGGAGACCGGCGAGGTCTTTGGGGATTACGCCTCCGGCACCAACCACACCCTGCCCACGGTGAAGGCCGCCCGGTACACCGGCGGCGTGTGGGTGGGCACCTTCCTGAAGGTGTGCACCGTCCAGCGGTGCTCCCACGCCGCCATGAAGGAGCTGGCTCCCCTGGTGGCCCGGATGGCCCACGGCGAGGGCCTTACCGCCCACGCCCGCGCCGCCGAGCTCAGGCTCCTACTTTCTTGAAAGAAAAGTAGGCAAAGAACTTTCGCGGAAAGCTGCCGCTTTCCTTCCCGCCGCCTATAGATCAAATCGAATTCCATACCCCGGCACGAAAGAGAATATATTTGCCAACGACGCAAGAGGTTTTGCTCCTCTTGCGTCATTTTTTTCATGAAAAAACGGGCCGATGGTTTCATCGGCCCGTTTCAGACTGTCGAAGAACCCCTGTTTTCATTGAGCGAAAACAGGGGTTCTGGTCGTATTTGGGGAAATAACGGCAAATATCATGCACAAAATGGAGTT
>CASFCW010000061.1 GCA_949293165.1 uncultured bacterium | reverse complement strand
CAGCTTGTACTTTTCGTTTTTGATGTTGATGCTGCCCTGCCAGGTGTAGAGCCTGCCGTGGCGGGCATTGCGGGCGGGGAGCACACAGTCGAAGAAGTCGATCCCCCGAAAAACCCCCTCGATGATATTGGTGGGAGTCCCCACCCCCATGAGATACCGGGGCTTGTTCGCGGGCAGGTGGGGCTCCACCGCCTCGATGATCCGATACATCACCTCCGCCGGCTCCCCCACCGCAAGACCGCCGATGGCGTAGCCGTCGCAGGGGAGCTTGGCGATCTCTTTTGCATGCCAGACCCGGAGGTCCTCGTAGGTGCCCCCCTGATTGATGCCGAAGAGCATCTGGCCGGGGTTCACACAGTCCGGCAGAGCGTTCAGACGCTGATGCTCCTTCACGCACCGCTCCAGCCACCGGAGGGTCCGCCGGCAGGATTCCTCCACATAGGGCCGGGGGGCCGGGTTCTCCACGCACTCGTCAAAGGCCATAGCGATGTCGCTGCCCAGGTTGGACTGGATCTGCATGGACTCCTCAGGGCCCATGAAGATCTTCCGCCCGTCGATGTGGGAGGCGAAATAGACCCCCTCCTCCTTGATCTTCCGCAGCTGGGCCAGGGAGAAGACCTGGAATCCGCCGGAGTCGGTAAGAATGGGGCCGTCCCACACCATCATCTTGTGGAGCCCCCCCAGGGCCTTCACCACTTCGTCCCCCGGGCGGAGGTGGAGGTGGTAGGTGTTGCTCAGTTCGATCTGGCAGCGGATCTGCCGGAGATCCCAGGCACTGAGCCCCCCTTTGATGGCCGCCTGGGTGCCCACGTTCATGAACACCGGGGTCTCCACCACGCCGCCGTGGGCGCAGGAAAAACGGCCCCGTCGGGCCGCTCCCTCCTGCCGGTGATACTGCTGTTCGGCATCTATGTGGTGGTCAACGGCCACCTCAGCCCCGGCGGCGGCTTCTCCGGCGGCGCCGTGCTGGGGGCCGGCCTGATCCTGGCCTCCCTGGTGCTGGGAGGGGAGGAGATGGACCGGCTGCTGCCTCAGCGCAGCCTGTCCCGGGCCACCACTCTGGCTCTGCTGGCCTACGGGCTGATGAAGGGGTATTCCTTCTTCACCGGGGCCAACCACCTGGGCGGCGAGATCCCCAAGGGGACCCCGGGGGCCATCCTCAGCGGCGGACTGATCCTGCCGCTGAACCTGTGCGTGGGGGTCATTGTGGCCTGTACCATGTATACCTTCTACACCCTATTTCTGTCCCAGGAGGGATGACCTGTGCTGGAAGCCATTTTGCAGCAGCGGTACTATATCACCGCGGTGCTGCTGTTCACCATCGGCTTTGTCACCCTGTTTCTCCACCCCAACCTGCTGAAAAAAATCATCGGGCTGAACCTGATGGACACGGCGGTCTTTCTCTTTTTGGCCGCCATGGGCTATGTGGAGGGCGGGGCTGCCCCCATGCTGGAGGAGGGGCAGGAGTGGACGGCCTATATCAACCCGGTGCCCGGCGGGCTGGTGCTCACCGGCATCGTGGTGGCGGTCAGCACCACCGCCCTGTTCCTGGCGCTGACCCAGCGGCTATACCGCAGGTACCACAGCCTGAACCTGGATGAGATCCTGATGCTGGCCCGCTCAGGGGAGGAGAAGCGCTGACCAACCACAAGAGGGGAGGTCTCCCATCGTGGAGAATATACCGTTTTTTTCCATTCTTCTGCCTATCCTGTCGGCGGTGGTCATTCCCTTTTTTCCCAAAGGGACGTGGGCCTTTCAATGGATTCGGGGGGTGCAGCTGGCGGTGGCGGCGGCCTCGGCGGCGCTGCTGGCCTTTTTGTGCCAGGCGGGGACCTACGTCACCTACCAGCTGGGCCATGTGCCGGCGCCCTGGGGCAACCAGCTTCGGGCCGGCCCTCTGGAGGCGGCGCTGGCCCTGGGGTTCAGCCTGGTGATGGTCCTCTGCCTCACCGGCGGCTGGGATGACCTGCGGCGGGATGTGCCGCCCCACCGGCTGGGCAGCTTCTGCCTGCTGATGCAGCTGCTGTATGCCGCCCTGCTGGCCATGGTCTATACCGACGACCTGTTTACCGCCTATGTCTTTGTGGAGATTCTGGCCGTCACTGCCTGCGTCGCCGTGGCGGCGAAGGAGAGCGGCCGGTCGGTGGTCTCCGCCATCCGGTACCTGATTTTCAGCTGCCTGGGTTCCGGCCTGATCCTGCTGGGGATTGCGCTGCTCTACTCCGTCACCGGGCACCTGCTGTTTTCCGGCCTGGGGGAGGCGGTGGCGGAGCTGCGGGTCTCCGGGGCCTATCAGCTGCCCCTGGTGGTGTCGGCCCTGCTGATGACCCTGGGCCTGTCGGTGAAAAGCGCCCAGGTGCCCTTCCACGCCTGGCTGCCCGACGCCCACGCCAGCGCCACCACCGCCGCCAGCGGCGTGCTGTCCGGCCTGGTGCTGAAGGGGTATCTGGTGATTCTCATGAAGCTGATTACCCGGGTGTTCGGCTGGGAGCTGATGCTCTCCTCCCACCTGTGTGACCTGATGTTTTTCCTGGGGCTGGGGGGGATGCTGTTTGCCTCCGTCTCCGCCCTGCGCCAGGAGGAGGTCAAGCGGATGATCGCCTACTCCTCCTCCGCCCAGATCTCCTACATCTTCCTGGCCCTGGGCCTGGGCACCGGCTACGGCATGGCGGCGGCCTGCTTCCAGATCCTGGCCCACGCCTTTACCAAGCCCATGATCTTTCTGGGGGCCGGGGCCATGATTGGGGAGACCGGTGGGCACTACTGGGGGGAGCTGCGGGGCGCGGCCAGAAAGACGCCCATGGGGGGCCTGGCCTTCACTGTGGGCGGGCTGTCCCTGTGCGGTTTGCCGCTGCTGGCGGGCTTTTCCGCCAAATTCTGCCTGGCGGGCACCGCCCTCCAGGCCGGGTGGCAGATGACCCCAGCCCTGTTCGGGCTGGCGGTGAGCTCTGTCCTCAACGCCATGTACTATATCCCGGCCATCCTGGTCATCTGGGGCAGGCACGGCTCCGACACCAGCCCCATCCGGATCATCCGGCCCACCCATCCCCAGCGGACCGCCGCCCTTGTCCTGCTGCTGGCGGCAAATCTGCTGCTGGGGACCGCCTTTGGGCCCGTCAGCACCCTGCTGGAGCAGGGGGTCGCCCTATTTTAAACGTTGCGAGGAGGAACAACCATGCCGTCCCTGTGGCTGATTTTGCCCATCCTGCTCCCCCTTGTGGGGGGGCTGCTGGTGCTGGGCATTCATACCATGAACGTGCGCCGGGTGGTGATCTCCCTGCTGCTGCTGGCGGAGATTGCCCTGACGGTGTGGGTGACGGCTGCCCAGGGGGAGACGCTGGTGCTGCTGGAGCTGGCCGGGTCCATCCGGCTGGTGCTGCGGGCGGACGGCCTGGGGCGCCTGTTTGCCCTGCTGATTGTGGGGGTCTGGTTCGCCGTGGCCTTTTTCGCCTTTGAGTACATGAACCATGAGGGTCACCGGGAGCGGTTTTTCGGCTTCTACCTCATGACCCTGGGCGCCCTGATGGGGGTGTGCCTGGCGGGGAATCTGGTGACCCTTTACCTGTTTTACGAGATGATGACCCTGCTGTCCACCCCGCTGGTGCTCCACATCGGGACCCGCCGTGCCTTTGACGCGGCCTTCCGCTACCTGGGCTACTCCGTGGCCGGGGCGGGCCTGGGGCTGATGGGGCTGTTTGTGCTGCAGGGCTACTGCACCACCGACCTGTTCACCCCGGGAGGGGTGCTGGACCAGGCGGCGGCGGGGGAGAACCGGACGCTGCTGCTGGCGGTGTTCCTGGTCATGGCGGTGGGCTTCGGCTGCAAGGCCGGGATGTTCCCCCTCCACGGCTGGCTGCCCATCGCCCATCCTGTGGCGCCCGCTCCCGCGTCGGCGGTGCTGTCCGGCCTGATTACCAAGATGGGGGTTGTGGCGCTGATCCGGGTGGTGTACTACCTGTTCGGGTGGGAGTTCCTCCAGGGCAGCTGGGCCCAGGGGGCGGTGCTGGTTCTGGCCCTGACCACGGTGCTGCTGGGCTCCAGCCTGGCTATGCGGGAGGACACCCTGAAAAAGCGCCTGGCCTACTCCACCGTCAGCCAGGTTTCCTACGTGATTTTTGGCCTGATGCTCCTGCATCCGGTGGCTTTGGTGGGGGCGCTGCTCCAGGCGGTGTTCCACGCCCTGGCGAAAAACGCCCTGTTCATGGCCACCGGCGGCATCATTTACCGCACGCACCTGACCCAGGCGTCCCAGATGCGGGGTGTGGCCGCCGCCTGTCCCACCTCCATGTGGTGCTTTACCCTGGCCGCCCTCTCCCTGGTGGGCATCCCGCCCACGGGGGGCTTTGTAAGCAAGTGGTACCTGGCCCAGGGGGCTTTGGAAGGGGCGCAGCGGTGGGTGGCGCTGACCGGGGTGGGCATCCTGATGGTGTCCGCCCTGCTGACCGCCGGCTACCTGCTGCCGGTGGTGGTGGACGCCTTCTTCCCCGGCAAGGAATTTGACAGCCAGGGGATCGGCAAGCAGCGGGACACCTGGCTGATGTGGATTACCCTGTGCGCCCTCACCGCGGCTATGGTGGGGCTGGGCCTGTTCCCCGGCGGGCTGGACAGCTATCTGTTCCGTCTGGTCAATCCCCTGTTTGGGCTGTAAGGAGGGATGAAGTGATGCTTATGCTGGCAGCGATCCTTCTGCCCATGGGGGCGGGGCTGGCCCTTTACCTGTGGCAGCCCTTCCAGCGCCGGGTGCGGCAGGACTATGTGCTGGGCGCCGCCTGCCTCACCACCCTGCTGGCCCTGTTTGCCCTGTTCGGCCAGGGCAGCGGCCTGCCCCTGGAGCTGCTGGATCTGGGGGGCGGGCTGCGGATTGTGCTGCGGGTGGACGGGATGTCCCGGATCTTCGGCACGCTGGTGGCCCTGCTGTGGCCGGTGGCCTGCCTGTACGCCCAGGACTATATGAGCAGGGAGGGGGGAGAAAACCGGTTTTTCTCCTTCTACCTTGCCAGCTTTGGGGTGACTTTGGGCATCGCCTTTTCCGCCAATGTGCTGACCATGTACCTGTTTTATGAGCTGCTCACCCTGGCCACCCTGCCTTTGGTGATGCACGGGATGGACAGCAAGGCCCGCTATGCCGGGCGGATTTACCTCACCTACTCCATGTGCGGCGCCGCCCTGGGCTTTGTGTCCATGGTCTTTCTGGTGCAGCACGGCGCCGACCTCTTCCAGATGGGGGGAGGCATCGTAGTGGGCCCGGAAAACCAGGACGCCCTGCGTCTGGCCTACGTGCTGGGCTTTTTCGGCTTTGGGGTGAAGGCGGCGGTGATTCCGGGGCACAAGTGGCTGCTCCGGGCCTCCGTGGCCCCCACGCCTGTCACCGCCCTGCTCCACGCGGTGGCGGTTGTAAAGGCAGGGGCCTTTGCAGTGGCGCGGATCACCTGGTACGGCTACGGCCCCGATCTGCTCCGGGGCAGCTGGGCCCAGTGGCTGGTGATGGCGGCGGCCATCACAACCATTGTATACGGCTCCTATAAGGCGCTGAAAACCCAGCATCTGAAACGGCGGCTGGCCTGGTCCACCATCAGCAACCTGTCCTATGTGCTGCTGGGCATCACCACCCTCACCGCTGCCGGGCTGACGGCGGCCCTGATGCACATGGTGATTCACGGGGTACTGAAAATCACGTTATTTTTCTGTGTGGGAGCCGTCCATGTGAAGCTGCACCGGGACTTTGTCCCCGATGTGGAGGGGTGCGGCGTGCTGATGCCCATTGTGTTCGGTTGCTTTGCCGTGGCAGCCCTGGGCCTGATGGGGGTGCCGCCGCTGGCGGGCTTTTCCAGCAAGTGGCTGCTGGCCACCGCCGCGGTGGGCTGCGGCGGCCCCCTGGGGCTGGCCGGGGCGGGGGCGCTGATCCTCTCCGCGCTGCTCACCGCCCTGTACCTCATGCAGATTGTGCTGCTGGCCTTCTTCCCGCGTCAGAGCCGGCAGCTGACCGTCCATGTGCCCAAGCGGGCCCGCCGGGACCCCGGGCCCGCCATGACCGTGCCCCTGATGGGGCTGGCGGCGGTCTCCCTGGCGCTGGGGCTGGGTGCGGGCGGTTTGGAGCAGGCCGTGGTTCGCCTGATGGGGCTGTAAGGAGGCGCTATGGAAAAATTACTGCTGTTCCCCGTGTTCCTTCCCATGGCTGCCGCACCCATGGCGTATTTTATGGGCCGCAGCCAGGAGGAGGCCCGGGACACCTTTATCCGCATTGTGGTCACCCTGGAGCTGTTCCTCATCGCCAGCTTCCTCACCAACCCTCTGGTGGGGCATACGGAGGTGACGGCGGCGGGCTTCGCGGGCATGGGCATCACCCTGCGGGACGGGGGATTCCACACCCTGATGGCTGTGCTGACCGCCTGCGCCTGGTTTGCCGCCACCATATTCTGCAAGGACTATATGGCCCATCAGCACAAACGCAACCGGTTCTACTTTTTCTGGCTGCTGACGCTGGGGGCCACCATGGGCGTGTTCCTTTCCGCCGATTTCTTCACCATGTTCCTGTTTTTTGAGATGATGTCTTTCACCTCCTTCGTGGCGGTGATCCATGGGGAGGACGACAAGGCCATCCGGGCAGGGCAGACCTACCTGGCGGTGGCGGTGATCGGCGGCCTGTCCGCCCTGATGGGGATTTTCCTGCTCTATTACCAGCTGGGCACCCTGCGCTATGACCAGCTGGCCCAGGCTGCCGCCCAGGGGGACAGGGGGATGCTTTGGGCGGCGGGGGCGCTGATGCTGGTGGGCTTCGGCGCCAAGGCGGGCGCGTTCCCCCTGCACATCTGGCTGCCCACCGCCCACCCGGCGGCGCCCGCTCCGGCTTCGGCGGTGCTGTCGGGGATTATGATTAAAACCGGTATTTTCGGCATCCTGGTGCTGTCCACCACCATCTTCGCCCAGGACGTTGCCTGGGGCTGCCTGATGGCGGCCATGGGGGGGATCACCATGGTGCTGGGCGCGGTGCTGGCGGTGTGCTCCGTGGATGTGAAGCGGATCTTCGCCTGCTCCTCCGTGTCCCAGATCGGCTTTATCCTGGTGGGGGTCTCCATGGTGGTGCTGCTGGGGGAGCACAACGCCCTGGCGGTGGACGGTACCATCCTGCACATCGTCAACCACTCCCTGGTGAAGCTGGTGCTGTTCCCGGTGATGGGCATGATCTACCTGTCCGCCCACTCCTACCACCTGAATAACCTCCGGGGCTTCGGCCGGGGGAAGCCCTTCCTGGCCGCTATCCTGGCCATCCCCATGCTCAGCCTGTCCGGCCTGCCACTGCTCAACGGCTATGTGAGCAAGACCCTGCTCCACGAGAGCTTGGTGGAGTTCCTCCACACCCTGCCCCCCGGGGACTTCCTGTTCCAGATTTTGGAGTGGATGTTCCTCCTCACCGGCGGGCTGACCCTGGCCTATATGCTGAAGGTATTCTGCTGCATTTTCGGCCGCACGGGGCCCAGGCGCTGGCCGGTTGGCCAGTATATCAGCGGCGAGTCGGCGGCCATCCTGCTGTGCTATGTGTGCGCCATGGCGGTGATGGGCCTGTACCCCAACCAGACCATGGACCAGATCGCGGCCATGGCCCGGGGCTTCCTGGGGGGGCACGGGCCGGAGCACGCGGTGCAGTATTTTTCCTGGGTCAATCTGAAGGGAGGGTTTATCTCCCTGGGGATTGGCGCAGCCCTGTACCTGCTGGTGGTGCGCACCCTGATGATGGAGCACGGCCGGTATGTGGAGGTGCTGCCCCGGCACCTCAGCCTGGAGGACAGGGTCTACCGCCCGGCCCTTGCCTTCCTGGCCCAGCTGATGGTGGCGGCGGCCACCATTGTGGACTGCCTGCCGGTGAAGCTGGTGGGCCAGTGGCTGCCGGCGCTGGCGGAGCGGGCGCAGAAGGGCTGGTCGGCCTTTAACGACTGGCTGACCCGGATGACCAAGGGGCAGTACGCCCCCCATCCCAGTGTGGAGCAGGCGGCGGACGATTACCACTTTGCCTTTTACGACGACCAGCCGGCCAAGCCGGTGGGCTTTACCCACTCCCTGGCCTTTGGCCTCCTCCTTACCGGCCTGGGCCTGGTGTTTGGCCTGCTGTTTGTCCTGCTGCAGGGATAAAAAAACCGTGGAACCCAGGTTCCACGGTTTTTTTTGGGACAATCAGCGGTTCTGGAAGCCGTCCAGCTTTTCCTTGTTGACGAAGGCGGTCATGGCGGCCTTCTGGTCCAGGGTGGAGAAGCACAGCCCGAAGGCCTCGGCCTCAAAGGCGGTGCCGGTGGCCATGTCGGTCTGCATCCCCCGGCGGATGGCCGCCTTGGACTGGCGGACCGCCACCTGGGCGTTGGCGGCGATGGCCTGGGCCAGCTCCATGGCCTGGGCCATCAGCTCCTCAGCGGGGCACACCCGGCTGACCAGGCCGATGCGCTGGGCCTCCTCCGCCTTGATGACCTTGGCGGTGAGGATCAGCTCCATGGCGTTGGACACGCCCACGATCCGGGCCAGGCGCTGGGTGCCGCCGAAGCCGGGGGTGATGCCCAGCCCCACCTCGGGCTGTCCGAACTTGGCCTTGTCGCTGGCCAGGCGGATGTCGCAGGCCATGGCCAGCTCGCATCCGCCGCCCAGGGCGAAGCCGTTGACGGCGGCAATGACGGGCTTGGTCAGGTTTTCCAGCTTCAGGAATACCTGGTTGCCGTAGGCGCCGAACTTCTTGGCCTCCACGGCGGAGAAGTCCTTCATCTGGCCGATGTCCGCCCCGGCCACAAAGGAACGGCCGGAGCCGGTGAGGATGACCACGTAGATGTCGTCCTTGGCCTCAATCTCGTCCAAAACCTTGTCCAGATCCCGCAGCACCTGGTCGTTCAGGGCGTTGAGGGCCTCAGGCCGGTTCATAGTGACAATGGCGATACCGCCCTGCTGCTCCAAATTCACAAAAGACATGGGAAAATTCCTCCTTCATGCTTTACGCTCCGCCATGTTCCCGGCGGCTGTCTGGTGCAATTATACAATAGATTCCCGGTATGGGCAAGGAAAGATTTGCACATACCCGCTTCCGCGCCGGAATATGGTAAAGGGACCGGGCCGTCCCGGGGTGCCGGGGGGCTGGGAACAGGAAGGGGGCGGTGGGATGTCTGCCGGGAGAGGGATGTCCTCCGGGGGAAGCGTGATCTTTCTCACCATATTCGGGACCATGACCCAGGTGCTGGGCTTCGGCTACCGGGTGGCGTTGTCCAGGCTGGTGGGGGCGGAGGTTATGGGCCTGTACCAGCTGATTATGCCGGTGTACGCGGTGATGCAGTCGGTGACCGCCGTGGGCCTGGCCGCCGCCTGCTCCAACCTGACCTCGGAGCATCTGGCACTGGGCAACCCCAGGGCGGTGGCCCAGGTGCGCCGCACCTGTATGGCCTGGCTGGCGGCGCTGATGCTCCCAATATCCGCCGTTGTGCTCACCTGCAGCGACCCCATTTCCGTCTACTGGCTGGGGGACGCCAGGACCCAGCTGGGGCTGATGCTCCTGCTGCCCTGCGTGCTGCTGACCGGGGTGGAAAACATCCATAAGCAGCTGTTTTACGGCGCCGGGCTGGTGCGGACGCCGGCGGTGGTGGATTTGGTGGAGCAGGCCATCCGTGCGGCTGCGGTGCTGGGGCTGCTGGTCTGCTTTTTACCCCAATACCCGGAGCGGGTGGTGGGTCTGGTGGTATGCGGCATGGTGGTGTGCGAGATTTTTTCCTCCTGCACCATGGGGCTGCTGTTCGGCCGTGCCCTGAACCGGTGGGGCAGGGGAGGGGCGGGCCAGCCCGGGAGGGAACGGCGGCGGCGGGTGCTGTCCATCGCCCTCCCGGTGGGGGTCAACGCCCTGATGGGCAACCTGATGGGGGCGGTGAACGCCGCCCTGGTGCCCAAGAAGCTGGTGGAAAGCGGCCTGGCCCAGGGGGAGGCGGTGGCCCAGTTCGGGGTGGTGTGCGGCATGACCATCCCCATGCTGGCCCTGCCCACCGTCTACCTGGGCGCCGTGAGCCTGGTGCTGGTGCCGGGGCTGGCCCGGCTGGTGGCCCTGGGGCAGCGGAGAAGGGTGGAGGAGAAAATTTCCCGGGCCATGGCCCTGGTGTCGGTGCTCACCCTGCCCATCATGGCCATGATGGTGGTCCTGGGGCCGGATCTGGGAATGCTGCTGTTCCGCCAGGCGGAGGTGGGGCGGTACCTGGCCCCGCTGGCCCTGGCTATGGCCCTGGGCTGCTATCAAAGCGTGCTGGCTGCCTCCCTGAACGGGGTGGGTCGGCAGGGGACGGTGGCCCGGATCTCCCTGCTGTGCGACCTGGTCCAGCTGGCCTTCACCGCCGGCCTGGTGGGGGTGCCGGGAATCGGGATGGCGGGCTTTGTGGTGGGGGTGGTGGTCTCCTCCGTCCTGGGGCTCGTCCTGTGCGCCTGGGAGACGGCCAGGCACACGGGGATGGCCTTCCCCATCTTCCAGTGGATCACCGCCCCCGGGCTGGGGGCGCTGCTGATGGGGCTGACCTGCCGGCTGCTGTATCAGATGCTGCGGGACAGCGGCGCTGGGTTCCTGATGGCCGGCGGATGCACCGTGGCCTTCGGCGGGGTGCTGTACCTGGCTGCCCTCCACGCCCAGGGCGTCAGCCTCCGCGGGCTGGGAAGGGAATAAAAAAACCCCGCCGTGGATTGCTCCACGGCGTGGTCTGAGACTGTCGAAAAAGTGGCGCAGTCACTTTTTCGAGAAGGGCTGCACG
>CASFCW010000060.1 GCA_949293165.1 uncultured bacterium | reverse complement strand
TTTCCCAGGTACACGCCCCCGGAAATGACGGGATTTCATGTTATTCCGTCGCCTGCGGGCGCCGGAACTCCTTGCAGGAGGGCTTTTTTGACAAGCTGAACCGCCCTGGCCGGGTGAAACCGGCCAGGGCGGTTATTGGGTTACAGCTCCGGCTGCCCCTGGGGGGCAGGGGGAATCATGTGGACGTTCAGGTGGGGGTAGGGCATCACCACGCCGTGGCGGTCAAAGGCGGGGCGCACGGCCTCCAGGAAGGCGTAATAGGTGGCCCAGTAGTCGTCCGTGGTGGTCCAGGCCCGGACGATGTAGTCAATGCTGCTGGTGTTGTAGGCGGAGAGATAGACCACCGGCTGGGGGTCGTCCAAAATCTGGGGGAACTGGCCGATGGCGTCCCACAGGGCGTCCTTGGCGGCCTGGGTGGGGGTGTCGTAGCTGGTGCTGAAGGTCAGCTCAAACCGCCGCTTGCCCAGGCGGGTGTAGTTGATGATTTTGGCGGAGGATACCTGGCTGTTGGGGATGTAGATCTCCTTGTTTTCCGCGGTCACCAGGGTGCTGTACACCAGCCCCACCATGCTCACCGTGCCGCTGACGTCGTCCACGTCCACGTAGTCCCCGATGGAGAAGGGGCGGCTGGCCAGCACCATGATGCCCCCGGCCAGGTTGGACAGGGTGTTTTGCAGGGCCAGGGAGACGGCCAGGCCGGCCACGCTGAGCAGGGCGATGATGGAGCTCATGTTCACCCCCAGGGTGCCCAGGGCCACCAGGCCCACCAGAATCCACAGCACGATGGACAGGGCGGAGCGGATGGTGCGCCGCAGAGGTTCGATGGAGGGGTGGCGGGAGAGCAGCTTATCCACCGTGCGGAGGACCAGCTTGATGAGCAAGGCCCCCACCGCCACCACCACGGCGGTTTTCAGAATCACGGACAGAGACAGCTGCTTCCAGTCCATCCCTCCGGTGAGCTGGTTCAAAATGGCGTCAATGGACATAAAGGGTACCTCCTGAATGGGCGGGGGTTACTGGTGCTCCATGGCGTGGCGCTTGAGGCAGTCAAAGGTCTCCTGGCTCAGGTCGTGCTCAATGCGGCAGGCGTCCCGGGCGGCGGTCTCGGGGGAGACCCCCAGCCGCTCCAGCCACTGGCACAGGAAGCGGTGGCGCTCATACACCTGCTGGGCCCGCTCCTCCCCCTGCTGGGTGAGCTCCAGGCGGCCGTCAGCCGCCACGGTGAGGAAGCCGTCCCCCTTGAGGATGGACATTGCCCGGCTCACCGACGGCTTGGAGTAGCCCAGGTGCTGGGCCACGTCGATGGAGCGGACGGAGCCCTTCTGCTGGCGGAGCACCAGAATGGCCTCCAGATAGTCCTCTCCCGACTGGTGCAGACTCATAAAAGATCCTCCCTGCTGCCGGGGCCAGCCCGGCCTTTGGTTTGGTTCAGTATACTACAGACGGACGGAGGAATCAATGCTCCTCTTCCGCCGGGGAAGGAAGGACAGCTTGGTCTCCGAGCACAGCACCCCCAGGAAAATCAGCCCGAAGCCCAGCAGCAGCCGCCCGGTGATGGGGTCGCCGTACAGCAGCACGGAAAACAGCACCCCGAACACCGACTCCAGGGACAGGATCACCGAGGCGGAGGAGGGGTCGGACCACACCTGCCCCACATTCTGGAACAGCAGGGCCACGGTGGTGGCCATGACACACAGGTACAGCAGGGGGAAGGCCACCTCCGGGTGGCTGAAAATGCCCGCCGGGAAGGGCTGGAACAGCAGGCCGCCCACGCAGGAGCACAGGGCTACCACGGCAAACTGGATGGCGGTGAGCAGGTAGATGTCGTACCCCGGGGCCAGCTTGTTTACCGCCACGATGTGCAGGGCGTAAAACAAAGCGCACAGCAGGGTGAGGGCGTCCCCGGGGGAGAGGGTGAGGCTGCCGGTGAGGGACACCAGGCCCACCCCGGTGACGCACAGCAGGGCGGCGGCGATGTTGTACCCGTCAGGCCGCCGGCCCGCCACCAGCCAGTACAGGAAGGGCACCAGCACGCAGTAGGTGGCGGTGAGGAAGGCGTTGTTGGACGGGGTGGTGTAAACCAGGCCGAAGGTCTGCACCCCGTAGGCGGCGAACAGCAGCACCCCCAGCACGGCGCCCCGCAGCAGGTACTGCCCGTTGAACCGCTCCCATTTGGGCAGGCACACCAGCCCCAGCAGCACCGCCCCCACGGTAAACCGGCAGGCCAGCAGCCAGAACACCGGCACCGCGTCCAGGGTGTTTTTCATAATAAAAAAGGACGTGCCCCAGATCAGGGCGGCAAACATCAGCATGGGCTTGGCCAGCCGGGTCATGGTTTCCGCTTTCATACTCCATCTCCCAAAACGCCCCGAGAGGGGGCGGATTCAAAGAGGCATTATACCAGATTTGGAAAAAAGGCGCAAGACGGCGTCGGGAGCAGGGGCACAATTTCGTGCCCCCGCTCCCGACGCCGTTCCAACAGGCCCCGGAGGCCGCTGTCCGCGGAGGGTAAGGCGTCAGGGGTGCTGCCCCTCCTCCGGGAGGAGGGGCTCCAGCCGGGTGTCCAGCACATACCGCTCCTTCAGGGCCTTCAGGGCCGCCATGTGGGGCTGGGCCAGGTGGGCCTGCTGGCAGGCGCGGCTGGTCCACCGCTCCAGCAGGAGCACCTCGTCGGCCCGGTCCACGCTGCGGTAGTATTCATACCCCAGGCAGCCCGCCTCCCGGCGGGTGGCCTCCAGGATGCCCCGCTCCAGCACGGCCCGGACAAAGGCGTCCCCCATGCCGGGCTTGGTGGTATAGGTCACGCAGAGAATCAGCTCTTTCATTGCAACGCCGCCTTTCTATTCTTTTCTGTCAAAACCGACACAAAGCGCACCCGCCGGTCCAGCCAGGCCCCCATCAGGCCCACCGCCTTGCCCATGGTGAGGGCGGCGGCCACCGTGCCGATGCCCAGGCCCTCCAGCCGGCCCAGGAACAGCAGGGTCATGCCGGCGGTGAGGGACAGGCAGATCACGTCGAAGGAGATCTTGATCCGGGGGTAGGGAATCCCGGTGATCTGGGCCAGCTCCCGGGGGAACAGGTCGGTGGGGATGATGGGCAGGCCGCACCGGTTGGACAGGGCGATGCCCACCACGATCCAGCCGTACCCCAGGGCGAACCATACCACCGGCCACAGCCCGCCTGCCGGCAGGGCGGACACCCAGGGGTCGTACACGTCCAGCATCTTGCCGAAGGCGAAGCCCACCACGAAGCTGAACAGGTAGGAGGGGATGAACCGCCGCTGCAGCACCATCAGGCTGAGCACCAGCAGCCCCTGAAACAGGTACGTCCAGGTGCCCAGGGTGAGCTGGGGCAGCACCAGGGAAAAGGCGTAGGGCAGGCTGGAGATGGCGGAGATCCCCGACCCGGAGTGGAGCATCAGCTGCACCCCCAGGCTGTTGACCACCACCACCCCCAGCAGAGCCGCCTCCCCCCGCAGCACCGGAAGCTGCGTTTCTTCTGTCGTTCCCTTCACCGGTCCCACTCCTCACGGTCTCGTTATTTCCACCCTTTCAGTGTAGGAGGGAGAAAACCGATTATCAAATAAATATTTATGATGAAATAATAGATAAAATCTATTTGTTGGTGTATACTGGCGGCAAAGGGAGGTGGGGACATGAACCTGTTCTACCTGCGGTATTTTGTAACCCTGGCCCATGTGCAGCACTACACCAAGGCGGCCCAGCAGCTGTGCATCACCCAGCCCAGCCTGAGCCATGCCATGACCCAGCTGGAAAAGGAGCTGGGCCTGCCCCTGTTTGAGAAAAACGGCCGCAAGACCACCCTCACCCGCTTTGGGGAGGAGTTTCTCTCCTGCGCCGAGCACACCCTGTCCACTTTGGACGAGGGGGTGGCCTCCATCCGCCGCAGCGCCCGGGGGGAGGGGCTGATCCGCCTGGGGCTGCTGCGCACCATGGGGGTGGACTTCATCCCCCGCCTGGCCGCCGGGTTCCTGCGGGAAAACGCCGGGCTGGACATCCAGTTCACCTTCCACACCGGAGTGACCCGGACGCTGCTGGACGGCTTGTCCGCCCGTCAGTTCGACCTGGTCTTTTGCTCCCGGCCGCCGGAGACGCTGAATGTCGCCGCCGAGGCGGTGCAAAAGCAGGACCTGGTGCTTATCACCCCCAGGGACCACCCCCTGGCCGGGCGGCACGCGGTGGATCTCCGGGAGACGGTGCCCTATCCCCAGGTCTGTTTCGAGCCCAGCTCCGGTATGCGGGCGGTGGTGGACGAGATGTTCGCCGCCATCGGCGCCAGCCCATCCATCGCCTATGAGACGGAGGAGGATCAGGTGGTGGCCGGGCTGGTGGCCCAGGGCTTCGGCATCGCCGTGGTACCCTACATGGACCTGCTGCTGAAGCTGGACGTGCGGATTTTGCAGATCAGCGCCCCCACGTGCCAGCGGCAGCTGTTTATGGTGCACGACCCCAGGGCATTCCTGGCCCCCTCGGTCAGCCGGTTCCGGCAGTATGTGCTGGCCCATGGAGAAGGATAGAAAACGACAAGGAAATACATTATTTCATAGAAAAATTTTATGCGGCATCCGGGGACGGACGCCGTCCGCCGGATGGGGAGGACATATGCTGCTGTTTGATTTGGACGGGACGCTGCTGGATTCCAACGGGATCTGGCTGGACATTGATGTGGAATACCTGGGGCGGCAGGGGATTGCCCCGGTGCCGGAGGACTACACCCAGTACGTCACCCACCACAGCCCCCTCCAGGCCGCCCGGTACACCCGGGAGCGGTTCGGCCTGGACCGGACGCCGGAGGAGATCCTGGGGGACTGGCTGGAGATGGGCCGGGAGGCCTATGGCCGCACCCTGCCCCTGAAGCCGGGGGCCAGGGAGCTGCTGGAGCGGTGCGCCCGGGCGGGGTGCGGGATGGCCCTGGTCACCTCCTGCATCCCGGAGCTGTGCGCCCTGGCCATGGAGCATCACGGGCTGACCGGCCGGCTGCGGCGGGTTTTCTACGCCCAGGAGATGGGGCTGGAAAAGAACGACCCCGCCTTCTACCGGGCAGTGGCCGGGGCCCTGGGCTGCGCGGCGGAGGACTGCGTGTTTTTTGAGGACACCCCCGGCTACTGCGCCGCCGCCAAGGCGGCGGGGGTGTACGTGGTGGGGGTGGACGACCCCCTCTTCCGTGGCAGGGAGGAGGAGGTGCGCCGGGCCAGCCACCTGTGGCTGGAATCCTTTACCCATCTGCCGGAGGAGCTGCTTGCCCGTCTGAGGTGAGCAGCCGGGGCATGGCCAGGCCGTGGAGGAAGCCGTCCATCTCCGGGGACAGCACCTCGCCCCCCACCACCGTGCTGCCCCGCAGCAGCAGGTTGGCCAGCACATCGGTCTCCCCGGTGGGGTAGTTGGTCACCCGGTAGCTGTACCGCTTCAGCCGGCGGCCCGCCTGGGCCTCCAGGTCGAAGCCCTGGGACAGCTGCAGGGCCAGGTAGTCGCCGTACTCCTCCCCCAGGGTGTGGGGCATCTGGATCTCCTCCACCGCGGCCGGCTCCTCCTCCACCTCCCAGCCATAGGCGTTGAGGAAGGCGATCCGGTCGCCGTTGCTCCGCACCCCCTCCACCCTGGGGGCGCCCTCCCCCTGGCCGGGGGAGGAGGCGGGGAACAGAGCCAGGGCGGCGCAGCACACCAGGGCGGCGGCGGCCGTCCCCAGGGCCACCCTGCGCCGGGGCAATTTTGTGGTGACGATGAACATGGCGTTTCACTCCTCTCTCCCTGCCGGGATGGGACTACCTTATGCCATCCAACAGGGGAATAGAAGGGATGCACAAAAAAGACGCAAAAAAAGTGTTGAAAATGACGATATAATTTGATATAATGCCGAAGCAAACGCCTGCCAGGAGCGGGAAAGGAGGCAAAGTGCATGGCGATGGAGCGTCTGGACAAGCTGCTGGCCTCCACGGGGCACTGGTCCCGGAAGGAGGTCAAGGATATGATCCGCCAGGGCCGGGTGCGGGTGGACGGCCAGGCGGCCCGCCGGGGAGAGGACAAGGCGGACCCCCAGCGGGCGGAGATCTGGGTGGACGGGCAGCCTGTGGACTGCGGCGGCCGGGTCTACCTGATGCTCCACAAGCCGGCGGGCCTGCTGTCTGCCACCCGGGACGGGCAGCAGGGCACGGTGCTGGATCTGCTGCCTCCCCATCTCCGGCGCAGGGGCCTGTTTCCCGTGGGCCGGCTGGATAAGGATACGGAGGGCCTGCTGCTGCTCACCGACGACGGGCCGCTGGCCCACGACCTGCTCTCCCCCAAAAAGCATGTGGACAAGGTGTACTACGCCCAGGTGGACGGGGTGGTGGATGGGGCGGACGTGGACGCCCTGGCCCGGGGGATGACCCTGGCCGACGGCCTGGTCTGCCTGCCCGCCGGGCTGGAGCCCCTGGAGGGGGGCCGGGCCTGCCTGGTCACCCTGCGGGAGGGGAAGTACCACCAGGTCAAGCGGATGCTGGCCGCCAGGGGCAAGCCGGTGACCTACCTCAAGCGGCTGTCCATGGGCGCCGTACACCTGGACGAGAGCCTCTCTCCCGGCCAATGGCGGCCCTTGACGGAGGAGGAGGTAGCGTCTCTCCGAAGGGAGAAGAAATAATAGACAAGTTTTTGGTTGTTTTCCACAATAAATTCACGTTACCCCCTTGTCAAACCTGGGGAGAAACCGTTATAATGTGAGACAGTGGTTAGATAGACTAACATAGGAGGGATCCGTAATGTCCAGCAGGATGTTCCAGGGAGTGGTACTCCAGATGAAAGACAGCGTCGAGCGCACCGTGGGCGTCATCGACTCCGACGGAGTTGTGGTGGCATGCAGTGAGCTGACGTCCATCGGCGAGCAGTGGCCCGGCGCGGTGGCCGCTGTGCGGGCCTGTGACAACCCCCTGGTCTGCTTCGAGGGCAAGACCTTCAAGCAGCTGGCGGGATGGGGCTCCCAGTTTGATTACGCCGCCTTTGTCCAGGGGGAGGACGAGCAGGCCGCCGCCCTGTGCTCCATGGCGGTGGTGGCCTTCAACGGGGCCAAGACCTACTATGAGGAGAAGCATGACAAGGCCACCTTTGTCAAGAACATCATCTCCGACAATATCCTTCTGGGGGACATCTATACCCAGGCTAAGGAGCTCCACTTCCTGTCCGAGGCGCCCAGAGCCGCCTTCCTGGTGCGGCAGATCGGCCCGGCGGACGTGGCCACCATTGACGTGATTCAGAACCTGTTCCCCGACCGGCAGAGCGACTTCGTTATCTCCGTCAACGAGACCGACGTGGCCCTCATCAAGCAGCTCAGCGACGGCGCCGACCCCAAGGAGCTGCAAAAAATTGCCAAGCAGATCTCCACCGCCCTGACCCAGGAGCTGGGGGTGAAGGTGGTCATCGGCATCGGCACCGTGGTCAACCACATCCGCGACCTGGCCCGGGCCTACAAGGAGGCCGGCGTGGCCATCGAGGTGGGCAAGGTCTTTGACACGGAAAAGACCGTCATCAACTACGAGAACCTGGGCATCGGCCGGCTGATCTACCAGCTGCCCACCATCCTGTGCCAGATGTTCCTCCAGGAGGTTTTCAAGAAAAACCCCATCGACGCCCTGGATCAGGAGACCCTGCTGACCATCAACAAGTTCTTTGAGAACAACCTCAACGTCTCCGAGACCGCCCGTAAGCTCTTCGTCCACCGCAACACCCTGGTTTACCGCCTGGAGAAGATCAAAAAGCTCACCGGACTGGATCTGCGGGAATTCGACGACGCCATTACCTTCAAGGTGGCGCTGATGGTGAAGAAGTACCTCATTTCCCGGGGAATTGAGTCCTGAACCCACCTGAAAAACGATCCCTTTGCCCCCTCCGCCGGCCCTGTTCCAGCGGAGGGGACTTTTTTCGGGACAAGGTGACATAAAACCGCAAATTCCCATTGACAACCCGGCCCCGGCAGGGTAACCTTATAGTCGGGACAGCACCGGGCTTTTCCGGGCTGTATTCTGGAAAAGCGGGTGAGACACACAGACATGATACGGTTTATTGATATACATAAGGAGTACGACAACGGTACCAAGGCCCTGAAGGGCATCAACATGCGCATTGACGACGGGGAGTTCGTCTTTCTGGTGGGGCCCTCCGGATCGGGCAAGTCCACCATTATGAAGCTGATTACCGGGGAGATTGCCCCCACCCAGGGCAAGCTGATGGTCAACGGCTACAGCCTGAACAACATCAGCCCCAGGCAGATCCCCATGATGCGCCGCACCCTGGGCATCGTGTTCCAGGATTTCCGGCTGATTGAAAAGAAAACAGTGTACCAGAACCTGTCCTTCGCCATGCGGGCCATCGGCGCCTCCAGCCGGGAGCTGAAGCGCCGCATCCCCTATGTGCTGCGCCTGGTGGGGCTGGAGGAGAAGGCCGACCGCTACCCCAGCCAGCTGTCCGGCGGCGAGCAGCAGCGTGTGGCCATCGCCCGGGCTCTGGTGAACAACCCCAATATGATTATCGCCGACGAGCCCACCGGCAACCTGGACCCCAACCGCTCCCTGGAGATCATGATGCTGCTGGAGCGGATCAACGAGCTGGGCACCACCGTGCTGGTGGTTACCCATGAGAAGAATCTGGTCAACCGGTTCACCAAGCGGGTCATTGCCATCGAAAACGGCCGGATTATCAACGACGAGACAGGTGGGTACTATAATGGCGAAAAAGTTTGATTTTGGTTACTACTGCAGGGAGGGCGTCTCCTCCATCTTTACCCACGGGTTTATGTCCTTTGCCGCCGTGTGTATGATTGTGGCCTGCCTGCTGATTATGGGCTCCTTTTCCCTGGTAGCGGTGAATCTGGACAACATGCTGGGGGACCTGGAGGCGGAAAACGAGTTTTTGGCCTACATCGACGAGAGCTACACGGAGGAGCAGGCCCAGGCCCTGGCCGACGATATCATGGCTGTGCCCAACGTGTCCGAGGCCATCTTTGTCACCCGGGCGGAGGCTTTGGACGACTTCCGGGAGGGCCGGGACAACCAGCTGCTCAACGACCTGGAGCCCGAGGTGCTCCGGGACCGGTTCCGCATCCATGTGGAGGACATTGAGCTGCTGAAGGAAAGCGCCGACGCCGTGGAGCAGATTCCCGGCGTGGCCGACGTGTACGCCGCCACCGACATCGCCCAGGGCTTTGTTATGGTGCGCAACATCGCCACCGGCATCGCCCTGGTGCTCATCGGCATCCTGGTGGTCATGTCCCTGTTCATCATCGCCAACACCATCAAGCTGGCCTTCTTCTACCGCAGGGAGGAGATCGCCATTATGAAGATGTGCGGCGCTACCAACGCCTTTATCCGCTGGCCCTTCATCGTCCAGGGCATGATCCTGGGCCTGACCGGCGCCATCATCGCCTTCCTGCTCCAGTGGGGGGTGTACGAGCTGGTGGCCAAGGCGGTGATTCAGTCCAATGGGTTGTCCCTGCTGGCCATCCTGCCCTTCGGCTCCCTGGTGCCGGTGTTCCTGCCGGTGTTCTGCGGGGCGGGCCTGCTCATCGGTGTGGTGGGCTCCGTGATGGCCATTCGCAGGTTCCTGCAGGTTTGATAGGAAGGAGTATACGGCATGAAGCATGGTGAGAAGCAGAAGCTGATGGTTCGGGTGCTGGCTCTGGTGATGGTGGCCCTGTTGGTGCTTCCCATGGTGGCCACCCTGGCCGCGCGGTGAGGTGGCCGGCATGAAACAGTGGAAGAAGTGGCTGCTGCGCCTGACGGCTGCGGCGATGATCTGCGCCCTGGTGCTCCCTCAGAGCCGGGACGGACTGGTGGTGCCCGCCTCCGCCATTACCCAGGCGGAGATTGACGCCATGAAGGAGGAGGCCCAGGATCTCCGGGATCAGCAAAAGGAGATCCAGGCTCAGCTGGAGGCCATTCAGGCCGACAAGGATAAGGCGCTGGAGCAGAAGGTGCTGCTGGAAAAGCAGATCAACGCCATCCAGGCGGAGATTGACGCCATCCAGAGCCAGATCAACAATTATAACCAGCTCATCGCCCAGAAGGAGGAGGAGCTGGCCCAGGCCCAGGCGGAGGAGGAGGCTCAGTACGAGCTGTTCTGCAAGCGTGTCCGGGCCATGGAGGAGGAGGGGGAGGTGTCCTACTGGACCATCCTGTTCAGCTCCGCCGACTTTGCCGACCTTTTGGACAACGTGATGATTGTCAACGAGATTATGGAGTATGACAACCAGGTGATGGACCAGCTCATTGCCCTGCGGGAGCAGATTGAGCGGGACAAGGCCGACTTGGAGACCGCCCGCCAGGAGCAGCAGGCCGCCAAGGAGGAACAGGTGGCCGCCCAGGACAAGCTGAAAACCCAGCGCGCCCAGGTGGACGCCCTCATCACCCAGATCAACAGCCAGGAAGATCAGCTGGCCGCCGCCGAGGCCCAGCTGAAGGCCGCCGCCGACGCCGCCGACAGCGAGATTGCCGCCGCCGAGCGGGAGCTGGCCAGCCAGATCGCCGGTGTGGTCACGGAAAACGACTTCCTGTGGCCCCTGCCTGGGTACTATAACCTGTCCTCCCTCTATGGCGGACGGATTCATCCCATTACCGGCCTGCCCAACAACCATACGGGCATCGACATCCCCGCCCCCGCCGGCGTGTCCATCCTCTGCGCCAAAAGCGGCGTAGTGACTACCTCCACCTACAACAGCTCTTACGGCAACTACGTGGTGGTCAGCCACAGCGACGGCTCCTCCACCCTGTACGCCCACATGAGCAAGCGCATCGCCGTCAAGGGCCAGACCGTGGCCCAGGGGGAGACCCTGGGGCTGGTGGGTACCACCGGCTCCTCCACCGGCAACCACCTCCACCTGGAGGTGCGGATCAACAACGTCCGCCAGGACCCCATTAACTGCTTCAACGTGGCCCTGTACGCCGGCGGCGTCCGCCTCAACTGACCTACTTTCTTAGAAGAAAGCAGGCACCGTACTTTCTTGAAAGAAAGTAGGCAAAGAACTTTTGCGGAAAGCTGCGCTTTCCTCCGCTCCGCCTAGAGCTTAAATGAAATTTCACGCCGCAGCACGAAAGACAATCCCCCCATGCGGGCGCACAATGTGCGCCCCTACGGAAAAGCCGGAGGGATGGGGCAAAAACCCCCGCACAAAGCCCCTTGTCTTTTGAGCATTACCTACTGTCCTCCATAAAGGGTGATTCCACCTCCCATGGGGGACCGGGGGGAGAGCGGGGATAAGTCATGGCTTGCCATGACTTCTGCTCCCCGCG
>CASFCW010000059.1 GCA_949293165.1 uncultured bacterium | reverse complement strand
CGTTGAGCTTCTCCAGCTCGGCGGCGTTCTTTTTCAGCTCCTTCTCCAGGCGGGCCTTCTCCTTGGCCAGGTCCACCAGCTCAGCCATGGGCATGGACAGCTGGGCGGCGTGGGTGACCACGGTGACGGAGCCGGCCTCGGGGGCGGCGCCGGGGGCCAGGATGGTCACGTCGCTGGCGTAGGCCAGCTTCTTCAGGAAGGGCACGCCCAGGGTAAAGACCTCCTGCTCGCCGGTGGAGACGGTGAGGTGGGCCTTCTTGCTGGGGGGCACGTTCATCTCGCTGCGGCGGGTACGGACGGCCCGGATGGCGTCCATAATCAGCTCCATGGCCTTCTCCTCCCGGGGGAAGTCCAGGGCGGGATCGGCCTGGGGCCACTGGGACAGCATGAGGAAGTCGCCCTCGTGGGGCAGGGCCTGCCAGATCTCCTCGGTGATAAAGGGCATGAAGGGATGCAGCAGCTTGAGCATCTGGGTCAGCACGTGGCACAGCACCTGCTGGGCACGGACCTTGCTGTCCTCGTCCTCGCCCTGGAGGCGGGTCTTGGTCAGCTCGATATACCAGTCGCAGTAGGCGTCCCAGATGAAGTCATAGATCTTCTGAGCAGCCACACCCAGCTCATACCGATCCATGTTCTCGGTAATTTCCCGGATGGCGGTGTTCAGCTTGGAGAGAATCCACTTGTCCTCCAGCTCCAGCTTCTCCGGCAGAGCGCACTTGTCGATGGTCAGGTTCATCATCAAAAAGCGGCTGGCGTTCCAGATCTTGTTGGCGAAGTTGCGCATGGCCTCGCACCGCTCGGTGTAGAAGCGCATGTCGTTGCCGGGGCTGTTGCCGGTGACCAGGTTGAAGCGCAGGGCGTCGGCGCCGTAGGTCTCGGCAATCACCAGGGGGTCGATGCCGTTGCCCAGGGACTTGGACATCTTCCGGCCCTTGTCGTCCCGCACCAGGCCGTGGATGAACACGGTGTGGAAGGGGGGCTTTTTGGTCTGCTCGCAGGCGGAGAAGATCATCCGGGCCACCCAGAAGAAGATGATGTCGTAGCCGGTGACCAGCACGTCGGTGGGATAGAAGAAGTCCAGATCCTCCGTCTTTTCCGGCCAGCCCAGGGTGGAGAAGGGCCACAGGGCGGAGGAGAACCAGGTGTCCAGCACGTCAGGGTCCTGGTGGATGTTCTTGGAGCCGCACTTCTCGCACTGGCAGGCGTCCTCCCGGCTGACGGTCATGTGGCCGCAGTCGTCGCAGTACCACACGGGGATCTGGTGGCCCCACCACAGCTGGCGGGAGATACACCAGTCATGGACATTCTCCATCCAGTTGGTGTAGGTCTTGGCAAAGCGGTCGGGGACAAACTGGACCTCCCCCTCGTTGACCACCCGCAGGGCCTCCTGGGCCAGGGGCTTCATCTTCACAAACCACTGGGCGGAGATGATGGGCTCCACGTCGTTGTGGCAGCGGTAGCAGGTGCCCACGTTGTGGGAGTAGTCCTCCACCTTCTCCATCAGGCCCAGGGCCTCCAGGTCGGCCACCACGGCCTTCCGGGCCTCATAGCGGTCCATACCCTCGTACTTGCCGCCGTTGGCGTTGACCACGCCGTTGTCGTCCAGCACCCGGATGGACTCCAGGTTGTGGCGCAGGCCCACCTCAAAGTCGTTGGGGTCGTGGGCGGGGGTCATCTTCACGCAGCCGGTGCCGAAATCCATCTCCACGTAGTCGTCGGCCACAATGGGGATCTCCCGGTTCATCAGGGGCAGCATACAGGTCTTGCCCACCAGGTGCTTGTACCGCTCGTCATTGGGGTTGACAGCCACACCGGTGTCGCCCATCATGGTCTCCGGCCGGGTGGTGGCCACCACCAGATAGCCGGAGCCGTCGGTGAGGGGATAGCGCATGTGCCACAGGTGGCCGGGCTTGTCCTGGTACTCCACCTCGGCGTCGGACAGGGCGGTGACGCAGTGGGGGCACCAGTTGATGATCCGGCTGCCCTTGTAGATCAGGCCCTTCTCATACAGCTCGCAGAAGGTCTCCCGCACCGCCTTGGAGCAGCCCTCGTCCATGGTGAACCGGGCCCGCTCCCAGTCGCAGGAGGCGCCCAGTTTTTTCTGCTGCTCCACGATGCGGTTGCCGTACTGGCGCTTCCAGTCCCACACCCGCTCCAGGAACTTCTCCCGGCCCAGGTCGTACCGGGTCAGCCCCTCCTTGACCCGCAGCTCCTCCTCCACCTTGATCTGGGTGGCGATGCCGGCGTGGTCGGTGCCGGGCACCCACAGCGCGGCATAGCCCTGCATCCGCTTGAAGCGGATGAGGATGTCCTGAAGGGTGGAGTCCATGGCGTGGCCCATGTGCAGCTGACCGGTGACGTTGGGGGGCGGCATGACGATGGTGAAGGGCTTGCGCTTAGGGTCCCGCATGCCCCGGAAGCAGCCGTTTTCCTCCCAGGTCCTGTAGATCCGGCCCTCCACTTCCTGGGGCTCATAAACCTTTGGCAGTTCTTTTTTCATCCTGTTCACGTCCTGTTCTGTTGGTTAGTTGGGCGCCTCGTCCAGCCGCCGGTACTCCATGTCGTCGTTCTCGCCCTGGAGGAAGGCGGCAAAGCTGGCGGGATCGCCCACGGTAAAGTCCTTCTTTTTCAGCACCTGGCAGCCCCCGTCGTAGGGCACCAGATAGAAGCGGAGCCTGTCCTCCGCCAGGAGAAGCAGATCCCGATAGGGGAAGGGGTTGGTGTTTCCGGCGCTCTCCGCCTCATAGCGGTCCTGCCGGAAAACAAAGCGGATGGTGTCCCGCTTCCCCCGGTAGCCCCACCACAGCAGGAAGCTGGCCGCCCAGATCCGCACGCCCTTGGCCGCCGGAAGGGACCAGCAGCCCATGAGCACCATGATGGCGAAAAACGCCCAGGGCAGGGGGTAGATCAGATCCTCCCGGGCCACGATAAGCACCATCAGGGCCCAGAAAAAGGCGAACAGGCTGCGCTGTGAAATCAGGCCCGCCTGGGGCTTGGGGTCCAGCAGGTTTTGCAGGCGCAGGATGGCCCACATGTCCTGCCGGTTATACGCTGTGGTCACTTCAAACCGCATGGGTTTCCGCCTTTCCGTACCGCGAAAAACGCCCTGAGCCGTCTGGCTCAGGGCGAACAAAGTCCGTGGTACCACCTGAATTCGGGCCGCGGCCCGCACTTGACCCCATAACGGCGGGTACCGCCGCCCCCTACAGCCGCAGGTTCAGGGGCGGAGCTTGGAAGCCACCTTCCTCTCCGTGGCGGGGAAACTTGCACCGACCGTCTCCTCTCTGACTGGCCGCCTGCCGGGAGTACTCCTCTTCCGCATCGCTTTTACGAAACAGCATTATATGCAATTTCCGCCCAAATGTCAAGCCCGCCGGGGATGCGCACCTCCGGCGGGCTGGGAATCACTTTGCCTGGCTGAGCACGTCCAGGTTCTTCATAAAATACTCCACGCCGGAGTAGATGGTAGCCAGTACAATCACCGCCACGCAGATGTGGTTGACCCACACGGAGATGGGCAGCAGCATCAGCACGATGCACACCATGGTGGAGGCGGTTTTCACCTTGCCCGACCAGCCGGCGGCGATGACCCGGCCCTTGTCCGCGGCCACCATCCGCAGCCCGGACACGCCGAACTCCCGGACAATGACAATCAGCAGGGCCCAGGCGGGCATCTGGCCGATCTCCACGAACCACAGCATGGCGGCGGTGACCAGGCACTTGTCCGCCAGGGGGTCCATGAACTTGCCGAAGTCGGTGATCTGGTTGTAGTGGCGGGCGATGTACCCGTCCAGGGTGTCGGTAATGCTGGCGGCGGCGAAGATCAGCAGGGCCCAATAGTTGGCCCCCGGCACGTCCAGATAGAGCACCAGCAGAAAGGCGGGGATCATCAGCACCCGCAGAATGGTCAGTTTGTTGGCGGTATTCAAGGTTGTTCCCTCCCCTTACTCCTGGATCTCTCCGGTGAGATCGCCGTCGCTCATCCCGGTGATGAGCACGTTTACGAAGGTACCCGCAGGCACCATGCCGGCGGCGGTGAAGCACACCCGGCCGTCAATCTCCACCGAGTCGGCGTAGGTGCGGCCCACGAAGCAGCCGGCCTGGCTGTCAAAGCCCTCGCACAGCACCTCCATGACGGTGCCCAGGCGCTGCTGGTTATATTCGTCCATAATCCTGGATTGCAGGTCCACCACCAGCTCCACCCGGCGGGCGGCCACGTCCCCGGGCACCTGGTTCTCCATCTTCTCAGCCAGGGTGCCCTCCTCCGGGGAGAACTGGAATACGCCCACCCGCTGGATCTTCTGCCGGCGGAGGAAGCCGCACAGCTCCTCAAACTCCGCCTCCGTCTCCCCGGGCAGGCCGCAGATCAGGGAGGTGCGGATCACCACGTCGGGAATGGCGGCGCGCAGCTTGGCAAACAGGGCTTCCAGCTCCGCCTTGGTGCTCTGGCGGCGCATGGCCTTGAGAATCCCGTCGTTGCAGTGCTGGATGGGGATGTCCAGGTAGTGGACAATCTTCTTCTCCCGGGCGATGACCTGAATCAGCTCGTCAGTGATAGCCTCAGGGTAGAGGTAGTGCAGGCGCACCCAGTGGAAGGGCAGCCTGCAAAGCTCCGTCAGCAGCCCGGCCAGGGTGGAGCCGTCCTTCCGGTCCAGGCCGTAGCGGGTGATATCCTGGGCAATGACGATCAGCTCCTTCACCCCTGCCTGGGCCAGCCCCTCCGCCTCTTTCAAAAGGGCGTCCATGGAGCGGCTGCGGTAGCGGCCACGGAGCTTGGGGATGATGCAGAAGGTGCAGCCGTTGCTGCAGCCCTCGGCAATTTTCAGATAGGCGGTGTAGGAGGGGGTGGTGACCATCCGCTCCCCGTCGTCATAGGCCAGCTGGGGGCTGGCCAGATGCTGGGCGGGGGCGCCGGACATCAGCTCCTCCACCGCTGTGACCACGTCGGTGTAGCTGCCGGTGCCCAGCAGCCCGTCCACCTCAGGCAGCTCCTGCCGGATCTCCTCCGGGTAGCGCTGGGTGAGGCAGCCGGCCACCAACAGCTTTTTCAGCTTGCCCTGCTCCTTCAGCTGGGCCAGCTCCAGAATATTCTCAATGGCCTCGCTTTTGGCCGACTCAATGAAGCCGCAGGTATTCAGCACCGCCACATCGGCGCCCTCCGGCTCCCCGGTGACGGTGTACCCCGCCTTGCGGCACAGGGCCATCATCTGCTCGGTGTTGACCAGATTTTTGGCGCAGCCCAGGGAAACAAATGCCACAGTATAAGACATGGTTGTACGCTCCATTACGTTTTCTTAGTCCTCCCAGCCGCCGCCCCGGCGGGCCATGGCCTGGGAGATGTCCTGCCAGGAGAAGCCCCGGCGGGCACAGGCGTCGGTAAGGCGCTTCCGCTCCCGGGGATCGTCGGGCAGGGGGCCGCCCTTCAGCTTTTTGTCCAGAAAGGCGTCCAGGGCCTGGTCGGTGTCCTCCATCTGGGCCACGGCGTCGTCCCACAGCTCCCGGGGCACCCCCCGGCGGTACAGCTCCTCCCGGATCTTGGCCGGGCCGTAGCCCTTCCGGCTGTAGTGCCGGGCCACCATGGCCCCGTAGCGGGCGTCGTCCAGGTAGCCCAGTTCCTCCAGGCGGCCACACAGGGCATCCGTCTCCTCCGGGGAGGCCTCCCACTGGGCCAGCTTCCCCTCCAGGGCCTTCCGGGACATGGGTTTCACGGCCAGCAGGTTCAGGGCCTTCTCTTTCAGACGGCCGGCGTGGGCGGCCGCTTTCAGGCCATCCAGCGTCCCGCCGTCCAGCTCCTTCCCAGCGTAGAGGGAGAAGGAGACCACCTCGTTTTCCCCCACCCGCAGGATAGCCCCGTCCTCCAGGGCCACCAGCCACCGGCCGGCTACCCGCTGGGAGGGGGTCAGGCTTTGGATTTTCATTTACTCCCTGCCGTCGTCAAAGTCCTCGGCGGATACATCCACCGCGCGGCCCGCCGCCCGGGCGGCCGCCTGGCCCTGCTTGGACAGGAGCTTGAAGGAATTCTGGCGGATCTTGGCCTCCAGCTCCTCAGCCAGCTCCGGGTTGTCCCGGAGGTACTGCTTGGCCGCGTCCCGGCCCTGGCCCAGGCGCAGCTCACCCATGGCAAACCAGGAGCCGCTCTTCTGCACCAGGTCCAGCTTCACGCCCAGGTCGATGAGCTCACCCACCTTGGAGATGCCTTCGCCGTACATGATGTCGAACTCCGCCTCCCGGAAGGGGGGAGCCACCTTGTTTTTCACGATCTTGGTGCGGGTGCGGTTGCCGATGATCTCGGAGCCGTTTTTCAGGGCCTCCACCCGGCGCACGTCGATCCGCACGGAGGCGTAAAACTTCAGGGCCCGGCCGCCGGTGGTCACCTCCGGATTGCCGTACACTACGCCCACCTTCTCCCGGAGCTGGTTGATGAAAATGACGATGCAGTTGGTCTTGGCGATGGAGCCGGCCAGCTTCCGCAGGGCCTGGCTCATCAGCCGGGCCAGCAGGCCCACGTGGGAGTCGCCCATGTCCCCCTCGATCTCCGCCCGGGGGGTCAGGGCGGCCACGGAGTCCACCACCACCACGTCGATGGCGCCGGAGCGCACCAGGGCCTCGCAGATCTCCAGGCCCTGCTCGCCGGTGTCCGGCTGGGCGATGAGCATGGAGTCGATGTCCACCCCCAGGGCCCGGGCGTAGGTGGGGTCCAGGGCGTGCTCAGCGTCGATGAAGGCCACCTCGCCCCCCCGCTTCTGGGCCTCGGCCACCACATGGAGGGCCAGGGTGGTCTTGCCGGAGGACTCGGGGCCATAGATTTCAATGATGCGGCCCTTGGGCAGGCCGCCGATGCCCAGCGCCAGATCCAGGGAGAGGGAGCCGGTGGGGATGGCCTCCACCATCACGTCCACGTTCTCACCCAGGCGCATAATGGAGCCCTTGCCGTAGGCCCGCTCGATCTGGGCCATGGCGGTCTCAAGGGCTTTTTTCTTGTCTGAGGCGGGAGCGGCGCTCTCCACCATGGGTTTCTTGGTCGGTGCCATGTTGCTTCATCCTTTCCTCACCGTCCCCCGGAGGGGCGGCGTTATCCATTGATGGTGCCCTCCACCACACGCCAGATGCCCTGGGTGTCGGCGGTGGTCTGAATCTGCTCAAAGCCGTTGCGGGAGAGGATCTCCTCCACGTGGGGGGCCTGTCCGATGCCCACCTCAAACAGGAGGGTGCCCCCCAGGCGGATGGCGTTTTTCCACTTGGCGGCGATAAACCGGTAAAAGTCCAGGCCGTCAGGGCCGCCGTCCAGGGCCTGATGGGGTTCGTAGTCCCGCACGGATACCTCCAGCCCCGGGATATCCCCCGTGGGGATGTAGGGGGGGTTGCACACGATGACGTCAAAGTCCCACAGAGCGGAGGGGGGCGGCTGCATGGCGTCCACCGACAGGCAGGTTACCCGGGCGTTGAGCTCGTTGCGGCGGACATTCTGCTTGCATACCCGCAGGGCCCCCTCGGACAGCTCGCCCAGCACCACCCGGCACTGGGGGGCGTTGGCCGCCACCGCCAGGCCCACGCAGCCGCTGCCGGCGCACAGATCCAGCACCCGGGCCCCATCCCCGGCGGCTCTGGCCCGGAGGATGCCCCGCTCGGCCAGCACCTCCGTGTCCATCCGGGGGATGAGCACGTCGGGGGAGATGTTCAGGGGCAGGCCGTAAAATTCCCACTCCCCGATGATGTAGGCCACCGGCTCTCCCGCCAGGCGGCGCTGCACCAGGGCTTCCACCCGCTTTTCCAGCTCCTGGGAGGCGTACAGGGTCATGTCCCGGTACAGCTGCTCCCGGCTCTTGTCCGAGGCGTAGCAGAGCAGCTCCCGGGCCTCCAGCTGGGCCCCGTCAATCCCGGCCTTTTTCAGCCTGGCCCGGGTGTCCAGAAATAGATTGTTATAGGTTGTGGCCATGCCGTCACCTTCCGTCTTGTTCTATCCAAAGAAAGTCTAAACTGCGCTTGGTCATGGAGGGCGCTGTCACGCTGCGGCGGCTGCGCCCTTTCCCTTACCAGGCGTCCTCCCCCTGCCGCTCAGGCAGCACCAGCTCCAGGGCCTTGATGCCCACCTCCATCATGTCGTCCTCCGGCTCGAAGGTGGTGAGATTTTGCAGCCACAGGCCGGGAGCCACCAAAATCCGGGTCAGCGGCCCGTCGTGCCGGCCGGCCCAGCGGTTGAACTCATAGCTGACGGCCACGATGAGGGGCAGCATCAGCAGGTGGGCCAGAAACCGCAGCAGGGTGTGGTGGATGGGCCAGATGGAAAACACCACCGTGGACACCACAATGGAGATGGCGATGACCATAAACAGGAAGCTGGTGCCGCAGCGGGGGTGGTGCCGGGGCTGCTTGCGGACGTTTTCCACCGTCAGGGGCAGCCCGGCTTCGTAGCAGAAAATGGTTTTATGCTCCGCCCCGTGGTACTGAAAGACCCGGTGGATGTCCTTCATCCGGGAGCACAGGGCCAGATAGCCCACAAAAATGGCCAGCTTCAACAGGTTTTCCGCCACGTTCCGGGCCAGCATGGAGTCGGTGACCAGGGTGACGGCGGAGCCAAGCAGGGTGGGCAGGAGGAAGAACAGGCCGATGGACAGGGCGATACCCAGGGCCACGGACAGGCCCACCACAAAGCCGGCCATTTTCTCGCTGCCCAGGTGGGCCTCCAGCCACTGCTCCAGCCTGGAGGGCTCCTCCGGTTCCCCGTCCTCGGGGTAAAACTCCGCCGAGAACATCAGGGCCTTCACCCCCTCCACCATAGAGGCCAGGAAGGTGACCACACCCCGGATCAGGGGCAGGCCCAGGATGGGGTAGCGGTCTTTGATGAGCTTCAGCTCGGTGGTTTTGATTTCCAGCTCTCCGTCAGGGCGGCGGACCACGATGGCCTGCTTTTTGGGGCCGCGCATCATGATGCCCTCAATCAGGGCCTGGCCGCCACACATGGTTTTAAACCCCTTGACGGGGCAGGTGGACTGCTGCTTTGCCATGGACAATATATCTCCTTCAAACAGATGGGGAAATGCCTGCCGGCAGAGGCCGGACAGGCTGTTTTATCAAGTTTCCCTTCTTTTGACAAGGGCCTACCCCTCGATGGGGAGGGTAATGGTCACCAGGCAGCCGCCGCCCTCGGCGTTGCCGATGTCCAGCACGCCTTCGTGGCGGGTGACGATCTCCTCGCACACCGCCAGGCCGATGCCGGAGCCCCGGGCCTTGGAGCTGCCTTTATAGAATTTGTACTTCACGTGGGGCAGCTCCGCCTCCGGGATGCCGGGGCCGTAGTCCCGGATGGTGATGACGGCCTTCTCCCCCTGACGCTGGATGGCCACGTCAATCCGCTTGCCGGAGCCGCCGTGCTTGGCGGCGTTGTCCAGCAGGTTGCAGAACACCTGGCGCAGGCGCTCCGGGTCGCCGCTGATGGGGATCATCTCCTCCTCGCACTCCTGGTACGTCAGGTCGATCCCCTCCCGGCGGAAAAATTCCCGGTAGGTATATACCGCGTCCTCCAGCTCTGCCTTCAGGTCCAAAGGCTCCACCGACAGGGTGAACCGCCCGTCGGACATGCGGGAAAACTCCAGCAGCTCCTCCACCATGTTGGTCAGCCGCCGGGCCTCGGAGACAATGATGTCCATGCCCTTCTGCACATCCTGGGGGCTGCGCAGCTCCCCGCTCTGGATGGTCTCCGCCCAGCCGGTGATGGCGGTGAGGGGGGTGCGCAGCTCGTGGGAGACGGAGGAGATAAACTCCGACTGGGTTTTCTCCGACTGCTTGATTTTCAGGGACATGTCGTTGATGGTGTCCGTCAGCTCCCCAATCTCGTCGTCAAATTGCTTTTCAATCTGCACGCCGTAGCTGCCGTCGGCAATCAGCCGGGCGGTCTCCGTGATGCTGGCCAGGGGCTCCACGATGGAGCGGACGAAATAGAGGTTGGAGAAGTACACCAGCGCCAGGATGGTCCCCCCCAGCAGGCAGGCCAGCACCAGGGCCAGGAAGAATTGCCAGTCAATGGCAGCCAGGGAGGTGATGTACCGCACCACCGCCACCGTCTGCCCCTGGTACAGGATAGGGGCGGAGGCCGCCACAATCCGCTCACCGGTGAGCGGGTCGCTGCCCATCCAGACGGAGGCGGTGAGGTTGGTCAGCGCCTCCTGGATATCCGGGGTGCCGGGCATGGTGCCGGAAGCCAGGTCGTTGCTGGAATACTGCACCGCCCCGGTGGAATCCAAAAATTGCAGCTCCAGCTTGGTCTTGTCCTCAAACTTCTGCACCGCGCTTTGGGCGTTGCTCCAATACTGGCTGCGGGTGTAGGAGGAAAAGCCACCCGCGTCGTCGGCGGCCCGGCGCTTGAGGTCGTTCATGGTGCTGGTGTAGTAATAGCTCCAAATGGCCGCGGAGAAGGTGCCCAGGGCCAGGGCCAGCACCAGCAGCACCACGCCCACGCTGTTAATCAGCCACCGGCGGCGGATGCCCCGGATCTTTCCTTTGTCCTGCACAGTCAGTTTTTTCGCCACTGGGAATCCTCCTTCCCGCTGTTGTTTTTAGGGGTCAGGCTCAGCTGCCCCACTTGTACCCATAGCCCCAAACGGTGTTGACGTAGGCGGGCTTGGTGGGGTTGTCCTCAATCTTGATCCGCAGCCGGCGGATATTCACGTCCACGATTTTCAGCTCGCCGAAATAGTCTTTGCCCCACACCGCGTCCAGGATCTCCTCCCGGGACAGGGCCTTGCCCGGGTTTTCCATAAACAGCTTCATGATGCCGTACTCCACCTGGGTCAGCTTAACCCGCTGGCCGTTTTTTTCCAGGGTGCGGTTGCGGGTGTTCAGCAGGAAGGGGGGGGAGCTAAGCTCGTCGGCGGCGGGGGCGGCGGCCTCCTCGTCCCCGCCTGTGCGGCGGAACAGGGCGTCCACCCGGGCGGTGAGCTCCGCGGGGGAGAAGGGCTTGGTGACATAGTCGTCGGCGCCGGTCATCAGCCCGGTGACCTTGTCCATCTCCTGGGTGCGGGCGGTGAGCATAATGATGCCGATTTTGTTGTCCATGGCCCGCATCCGGCGGCACACCTCAAAGCCGTCGATGCCGGGCAGCATAATGTCCAGCAGGGCGACTTTAATGGAGGGGTCGTTTTTCAGGGCGGCCAGGGCGTCCTCTCCGGTGCCCGCCTCAATGGTCTGGTAGCCGGCCCGTTTCAGGTTGATGACCACAAAGCTGCGGATGTTTTCCTCATCCTCCAGCACAAGGACTTTTTTCATGTTTTCGCTCCTCTCAGGGCGGGCCGCCCGTCAGTCGGCCCAGCCGCTTTGGATCAGGTGGAAGGAGACCAGCAGGTCCGTCTCGCTGATTCCCGGGTCCCATCCGCTGTCATAGAAGGCGGCGGCGTACACCGCGTCGTCCTCCCGGCGCAGCTCAAACCGGTTGGAAATGGTGGCACGGTCAAACTGGCTGGTAAACTTGTAGATCACCAGGAAAGGCGTCTCCTGGGTGCCGTCGGTGTGGTAGAAAATCACCGCCCGCTGGCCGCTGGCGCTGTCATTGCGCCGGAGGACAATCTGGGATTTCCACTCCTGGGGGATGACCAGGTACCATCCGTCGGACACGTTGTGGTAGGTGGTGCACACCATGGTGCGCCGGCCGGACTGGTCGTACTGGTACCAGTCGATGAGCAGGAAATCGGAGGCGGCCGATTCCTCGCTGCCCGGCAGGGGGATGGGGGAGGGC
>CASFCW010000058.1 GCA_949293165.1 uncultured bacterium | reverse complement strand
CTCTGTGATGGTGCTGGCGCCGCCGGTAATGGCGCCCTGCTTGCCCTCCAGCGCGTCGTCCAGTCCCGTGATTTGCGCGGTGGTGTGGGTGTGGGACGCTGCCGCCGCTCCCAGGGCCGTCCGGGCCGCCGCCGCTGTGGCTGCGCCGGTACCGCCGTTTGCGATGGGCAGGGTACCGGTGACGCCGGGGGTGACATTGGCGCTGCCGTCAAAGCTGGCCGCGGATGTAGAGGCCAGGTTGGTGCGGATGGTGCGGGCGGCAGCCAGCTTGGTGGCGGTGCCCGCGTTGCCCGACACCGTGGTCTGGGCCGGGTGGACATGGTCGCTGCGGGCCACGGTGGCCGCCGACCCGGCAGACGCCGTCCCCGCCGCCGCCGGAGCCGTGGTGGAATAGGTCACGTGGGTGCCGTGGCTGCTGGCCGCCTTGCCGTTGAGCTGGGTCTGGATGGCTGAGGTCACCCCGTCCAGGTAGCCCAGCTCCGTGGCGGTGACGGCGGAGGCGGCCACCTTGCCGGAGCTGTCGGACACCAGGGCCCGGCTGGCGGTGACGGGGGCCAGATAATCAATCTGTTCCACCAGCGCCCCGTACGCGTCCAGGGCGGCACTCTCCGGCACCGACACCCCCTTGCTTTCAATGGCGGTTTTCAGATCCGTCTTGGCGCCCTCCAGACGGCTGATCTGGCTTTGTACGCTCATGGGTCCCCCCCTCCCTTAAATGGCCGCCAGGGCTTCTTCGATGGAGCTGTCCAGGGTCACCGTACCTCCGGTGGTATATCCGGCGGGGATGGCCACGCTGGTGACGGTCAGGCCGTCCATAGCGCCCCCCACCGCCCCGTTGTTGGCCATGGTGCCCTCCACCTTCGCGCCATCCACATAGGCCGTCTTTCCGTCCAGGATCTCCCCGGCGGCGGCGGTAGCGTCCGCCGTGGTAATATACGCCGCGGGGATGGCCGCCACCGTCACCGAGCTGAGCACCTTCCCCGAGGTGGGTGTGATGGTCTGCTGGCTTTTGGTGGGGGTGGCGGTTTTGGTCTCCGTGGTCAGGGACACGGTGCCGGCGCCGGAGTGGTAGCCCTTGGGGATGGTGTAGCTTTTGGTGGTGGTATCCAGCTTTTTGCTCACCGCCCCGTTGTTAACCATGGTACCGGCGGTTACTGTGCCCTCGCTGTCCACAAATACCTTGTTGGCCAGCACATCCGCCGCCGCGGCGGTGACGCTGGACACATCCTGGAACTGATCCGGGATGGCGGCCACCGTCACGTCGGACAGGCCGTAGTAGCCCGAGTCCGGGGTGACGTTCTGCTGGTTCTTGGTGGGGGTGGCGGTTTTGCTTTGCAGGCTGTAGTTGCCGCCGCCGGCCACGCCGGACACCGTGCCGGAGCCGTTGTGATAGCCCTTGGGGATGGTATAGGTCTCCCCCTCCTTCACTGTAGCCGACACCGCTCCGCAGTTGGAGATGCCGTCAAAGCCGGCGGCGATGACGTCCAGCTTGTCCGTTCCGGTGGACAGGCCCAGCTCCAGCCCTTTGGTACGCAGCTTGTTCCGGGCCGTCTGCAGCCTGGTGATTTCCGTCTGTATGCTCATATTCGTCCTCCTCAGATGGTTTCCAACAGGATCTGGATGTTGCCCACTGTCTCATACACCGCCGCCGAGGTGATGGGCCGGGTGTTGTCCTCCTCCACCCAGGCGGCTGTGTCCACAGACAGGGTGTTGGTCTCCTCCTCCAGCTTCAGGCCGGCCCCAATTTCATAGCCCGCCTGGGCGCTGATGGTCATGACCCCCGCCGCCTGGCGGATGGACACGTTGTCCCCCGCCCGCAGCTCCAGCACATTTTCCCCGTTAATCAGGGCGTCCCGGCCGGGAGGGCCGCTGCCCTCCACCACGGCGTCAATCCGCAGCCCCTGATCCAGAATCTCCGCCCAAATGTCCATGGGTCACTTCCTCCCCGATTGTGAATTTGCTGGGGCGAATGATGGTCTTTACCGCGCCGCCGTAAGTCAGCTGCACATCGTACACATACACGCCGAAGGGCAGGCCCTGGGTGTCCTGGGGATCAATGGCAATCTGGGCGGCGTTGTCCCGAAACGCTGTAACCCGCTTATACAGCACAGGCGGGGTTTTCACGTTCCGCCGGACGGTGAGCTCCACCACGTCCCCCTCTGTCAGGGCGTACCCGGTAACCCGGACGGCGATGACCTCGCTGTCCCCCCGGGTCATGCACAGGTCGGTTCCCGTCACGGTCACAGCGCCCCACCTCCCACAATCTCCTCCGCCTGTCCGGCGGTAATGTACTTTGGCGCAAAGGCCCGCACCTGGCCGGCGTTGATCCGGCCCATCCGGTACTGCAAGCGGATAAACTCAAACATCGCCCATCCCTCCCATCATCAGGGCCAGGGTGGCCGACTCCAGGGCGGACAGCCGCTCCTCATAGGTGGGCTGGGGGGGTTCCGGCTCCGGCTGGGCGGCCTTCCACGCCTCCCAGGCTTCCGTGTCCGGCGTCACCGACACGGCCTTCCCCTCCAGATCCCCTTCCCCCACCGTCACCTTCACGAATCCATTGTGGCTCAGGTAGATCTGAAACTGCTCCTCCGTCACCTCCACCAGGCCGGGGGCTGGGAGAGACTGATTAGACCCTGTCTTTAAGTCTAAAAACATAGATTCCCCTCCTTTACCCTATGGCGGCGTAATAATAGGTGTGTCCGCTTTCGTTTAATTGACGGTCGTTAAATACGGTGGTTTCTTCATGATAGTCAAACCACCATTTCACAGTGTTTCCGTCCCAGCTTAAGGAACATTCCTCCGAACTCATATTGACGGTTATGACATGCTTGGTGATTGCCTTCTCCACTCCAGAAAGCGCAGTCATGTAAAACCCTTCCTCATGTAAAACCCTTCCTCCGATTCATCCATAACCATCAGGATTTTGGGAGGAAACGAAAAGGTCAAGCTATTGGGGGCAGGGGCTCCGGATTTTCCTGTACCGGCGTAGGTTCCGGTCGCTATCCTGATCCCGCCCGCCCCGGCCACAGCCTCGGCCAGGGCAGACAGGGAGGTCACCCCGGTCCCGCCCCGGGATACCGGCAAAGTGCCGGAGGTGATATTGGCGGCGGAGTGGTTGTGGATGCTGGCCGCCTTGCCGTTAAGCTGGGTCTGGATGGCGGAGGTCACGCCGTCCAGATAGCCCAGCTCCGCGGCGGTGACGGCGGAGACAGCCACCTTTCCGGAGCTGTTGGACACCAGTGCCCGGCTGGCGGTCAGGTTGGCCGAGGTAATGGTGCTGGCCCCGCCGGTAACGGCGTCCTGCTTGCCGGACATGGCCTCTTCCAGACCGGTAATCTGTCCGGCGTCCAGGGTGGGCAGCTGGGATTGGGCCAGCTTGCCCTCCTCATCCAGGGTCGCCGCCCCGCCGGGGCTGCCGAAGGAATCTCCCAGCTGGGCAGCCGCAGTCTGCGCGGCGTTGACCTGCTTCATCAGATAGTTATATCCATGCCGCTCCGTCAGGCCTACGTCCCCACCCTGGGGGGCGACGGTCTGCCCCGTCTGCCAATTCTCCGGCAGGTCGGCAGGCAGCGCTACGGAAATGGGATTTGCCATTTAAACGCCTCCTTCTTCCACGGGTATGGTGTGTTTGATAACCACCCCGTCGGTAACGGGGATGTAAACCGCCGCGTGGGTCAGCTCCCTTCCCTCCTCGTCCAGCAGGGCGAGGGACTGGATCGCCTGGGCCTGGTGCCGCGCCACGGTGTAGGTCACGGTGACCAGATTTCCAGCCACCGATTTTTCCAGCTCCCGGATCACCGTCTCTCCGTTGACCTTGGCCGCCGCCACCAGGCCGGCCAGGCCGGCCGCCGTCTTTTCCAGCAGCAGGTTCTGAATGGATGGGGTCTGTTCCGTTTTAATCACCTCCGGAGGGGCATCGCCGGCAAAGGGGACCTGCCCCAGCCGCCACAGCCCCAGCTTGGTATAGTAGGTTCGTTCCGTCCGCTCCACCTGCTCCCCGGCAGTGAGCCTTGCCGGCACCACCGGGCGGCTGACATACACCACATGGGCAGGCTTGATCCGTCCGATGGTGGCGCTGACCTCCAGGGCGTAGTTCTGATCCTGGGCCAGGGATTCCACGTACAGGGTATTGGCGGCGCTGTCCACCTCCGCCGTCCATCTGCCTGGGCCGATGAGTTCATCCAGCTTCTGGCCCAGGAAGGCCATGGTAAAGGGCGGGCGCGTAGACAGGCGGTTCACCACCCGGTCGCGCCGGAACTCCAGCCCCTCCGTTCTGGGGTTGGGCAGGATATCCAAAATCGCCTCCCACTGAGCCGCTGTGGCCGTGTCCATGGTGCGGGGATGGAAATTCCGGGCAATCTGCTGGGCGTCCTCCGCCCCCTGGGCCAGGGACTCCTCCTCCGCCCGGCACAGGGCCTGGTACTCCCCGATCTCCCGATAGCAGGGTGGAAGCAGCCCGGTCAGATCCCGGTCAAATTCATAGGGCACGCAGGGTCACCTCCCCCAGGACGGGCACCTGCTGCACCTGGCCGCTTTGGGTCAGGGTGAGGTCCTCCTCCGCCCCGTTCAGCGTTACCTGGGCGGCGTTGAGCACCCCTGCGGTGGCCATCAACGCGGCCACCACCCGGGCCAGATACACGTCCGCCCCATAGGCCAGGGGATTCTGGGCCACCGGGCTGTCCCAATTCTGACGGATTTCCGCCAGACAGTCCTCCACAGCCGCCTCCGCCAGGGGCTGAATCTGATCCAGCTGACAGCCGGGGGCCAGGGTCAGGGCGGCGGACACGTTCACCGCCACCGCCTCCGGCGCCGTAACCGTTACCTGTGCGCCGATGGGGGCCAGCCCCAGTCCCTGGCCGGGGGCCGGGTCTACCGCGGCCTGCACCTGCTCCACCAGCTCCTCCCCTCCCGGCAGGCCGTCCGCTCCCAAAATGGAGCATTTCACCGTTCCGCCCCCCTTCCAGGTGGGGTAGACCTGTACGGCCCCCACCCCGTCCAGGGCCAGGATGGCGGAGCGGTAGCTGGCTACATTGCCCCCAAAAGAGGGGTTGTTCAGGGCGGTTATCAGGCGGGTCCGGAGAGCCTCGTCCTCCTCCCGGTCGTCCCCAGGGATCAGCACCTGGGTCACCCGGGCGGTGGTCAGCCCCTCCACAGCGGTAATGGGCAGCAGGGCGCCCACCGTGTGGTTGCCCGACGCGCCAGGCGTCTCCGCGGTAAGGCGATACTGGTTGGGCCCCTGGGCGGCGGCTGTGACGGTAAAATCCATCTCCCCCTCCACGGCGGAAAACCGGGCCCCCAGCGGCACCGGGCCGTCAAACTCCCCCAGCACCACCGCCGGGGATGCGGCATACCGGGTCAGGCCGCCCAGCACCGCCAGCTGGTCCAGGGCGTCCCCGGAAGCGGTGGCCACAAAGGCGTCCCGCTGCACCCGGTCCAGGCTGAGATAAAATCCCTCCAGGGCGTAGGCCGCCGGCCCCAATGCGGTGGGGATGGGGGACGCATCCCGCTTGTCGTAGGCATCGGAGATCCGGCCAAGCATCTCCCCCAGCAGGTTTCCGTAGGTTTTTTGGCTGAAATCCATCATGTCAGCTGCACCTCCAGTTGTGTTTCCACGTCCCCATACACCGTCTGGACCACCAGCTCCACCGTGAGGGCGTCCCCCTCAATCTGGCAGGCCTTTTGGCTCACCCCGGTGACCCGGTCATCCATCAGCAGCGCCTCCTCCACCCGGCGGCCAGCCTGGGCGGCCACATAGTCCGGGGACTGACCTACCAGGCCATCCCATTGGACGCCGGTTTCCGGGGCAAAGATCTGCCAGCGGAAGCGTTCCACATTCATCAGCACCTTTATCGCCTGCTCCGCCGCCTCCCGGTCGTCCACCTCTCCCCGCAGCCGCCCGGAAGCCCAGTCCAGCCGCCAGGTGCGGGAGCTCTGCCGTCCGGCGGAGGCCGTTGGGGCAGCGGCGGCTGTCTGTTCAGGGTACAGGGACATCACGCCACCTCCCCATACAGCCGGGACAGCACCACGAACCGCTGCCCACCCTGCTCCCGGAGCAGCAGTACCCGGTCCCCCATCGCCAGGGCGGGAATAACCACCACCTCGTCCCCCGGCTGGGTGCGGGGGACGCCTCCCTCCCACACCGTTATCTCCTCAGGCGCCGGGCTCCCCGCCCCGCCGGGATGGCTGTGGGCCAGGCCGGTGAGGCGCAGCTCCATCACCGCCCCGGTGAGCAGCAGCACCTCCCCCTTCAGCGGGGCCATCTGGGGGTTGATGGTGATTTCCAAAGGGTCCACCCCCGTCACCGTCCCCACCTGAAGCTGGGCCGGCTGGCTGGCCGCCTGGGCCCGGAGGGCAATCTCCTCCATTACTTCCAACAGTTCCATGCGCTCCTCCCTCTGTTAGATGGGCAGGGTTTCCAGCTCCATCAGGTGCTGCCCCCCCTCCCACAAATGGGTCACCCGATCCAGGGTGACATACTGGTCCAGATGGATGTCCCCCAGATTGGGAATATTCATGTAAATCCTCTGGCCTGCCCGCAGCCCGGGCACCCCCAGGGCACTGACCCACAGTGTACGCATCCTTCGGTCATGGGCGGCCAGGGTGGCCTGGGCCTGGGCGCGCATCTGGGCGGTGTTGCACTCCATGCTCACCTGGCGGTACAGCTGGAGCACCCCCCACTTTTTCTGGGTGTCGGCGTCCTCCACCGTCATCTCCCTGGTGCGGCCCACCGTGCCGGTGGCCTGGCCCAGGGTAACCCGGTTGTAGGTCTGGCCGTCAATATCGGTGGTGTATCGGTAACTCAGCACCCCCGCCCCCGCGGCCAGATACCACCGGGAGGTCCATGTCTCGCTGTCGGCCAGGGCCAGGCCCTCCCCGTCGTCGTAGAGCACGTACCAAACCCCCGTGTTTTCATAGGTCAGGCGCAGAGCCGACTGGATGATGTCCAGGCAGCTTTGGCTCTGCTCCACCAGGCTGGGGATCACATAGCCGGTGTCCGCCACATCCCCCAGAGCCAGCTGAAAGTCTCCGGCAATCTGGGTCAAAATCTGCCCCGCGGTCTGGTGATAGAACGCGTAGCTGGCTTTGGCCGCCAGGTACCGCAGCCGGTCATAGCAGGTGACCTGGATCACCGCGTCCTCGTCCTTCACCTTGGTAAACACCCAGCCGAAAAACTGCCGCTGCCCGTCCAGGAAAAAGGATACCCGGTCCCCTTCCGTAAAGGAGATGTGGTTGGCCCGGAGGGTGAATCGGAACACCCCCGGCCCGCCGGTGCGGTTGGTAACCCAGCTGGCGGTGTGGACGGAAGCGGTAACATCCCACAGCTGTCCGGTGGTGGTATTTTCCAAAAGGAGCTGCTCTCTCACTCCACCACCTCCAGCTGGGAGGCCGTTACCCAGCCCAGGGGGCCTCCGGCGGTGGTGGTGATGTGGATGGGATAGGCACGGGCCCCATCCACTACCCTTGATACCTTCACCGTGGCCCCGTCGGAGGAGCCGTAGGGCGCCTCCCCGTAGCTGGTCGCCCACCACCGCCCGGTGACCCGGCAGAGGGTGCCCACGGCGATGGTGCCCTTGGGGGTCTCCCGCCCAGGCGTAAGCTGCCCGGTTCCGCTGGAGGCAGACAGCACGCCGGGGGCGTCGCTGCGGTATTCCGTCAGCTCCAGGGTATAGTACACATCCCCCGGCTCCCCGCCCCGTTCCTGGGTGTCAAACCTGGTAACCAGCACCTGCATCCCCGCCTCCCCTGTAAGCAGCGGGGTGCGGATAAACAGCAGCGGCTCCCCCTGCTCCATGGCCCACCGGAAAAAATACTGGTAGCCCCCAGGATCGCTTTCGGCGGGGAAATAGCTGGACAGCGTAATCACCTTCTGCTTGGGGATTCTGGGCACCAGCATGGGGCCCACCCCCAGGCTGGTGCAGGCCAGGTGGTTGTGGTCGGCCTCCACCACCAGCTCCTGGGGCAGCACGGGCAGGGCCAGCACCTGCCCGTTCCAGGTGAAATAAATTCCGTATGTCTCCATATTCCTCCCCCATCACTGATACCGGCCGCCGGGAACCCATGGAAGGCTACCAGATCCTGGCCCCTGGACGGGCGGTGGAGCCATTGATCTGCTCCAGCAGCACGTCCCGGATGGCCTGAGTCAGCCGCATCCGGTCGGCGGCGGTATTTCCCGTATTTTGCCCCGTAACCTGAATCACCGGGGCCTGGGTCGTCACCCGTACCGGCTGGTTCTGGGGCCTGGCCCCCTCCCGCAGCAGCCGGAGCAGGACCTCCCCGGAGGGGGCGGGCATCTCCATCCCAGCCCCCGTCCCATCGTCGGGCTCCAGGGGATGCGGGGCGGCCTCCATGTTTCCCGCCTGCAGAACGGCTTCGGCCAAAAACAGCCCCTCCCGCCCAGGGGGGCTGGGCGCACCCTCCGGCTCCGGGAGCAGCGCGCCTCCCCCCAGGGTCGCCGCCGTCAGGGCCGGGAGGGCGGGGGCGCGGGCCTCCTCCGGCACATGCGCCCTTTTCCATAGCTCCGCCGCGGCGAACCACCGCCGGGGAGGCTGGCTTTCCCCACCCTCCTCCGGCTGGGGCAGAACCATCTGCCCTGCCGCCGCAGTGGACAGGGCAAGCGCCTGCTCCGGCCAAAACTGTTGGGCCGCCGGCAGCGCAGCCCCTCCGGGCAAGGCCAGATTTCCCAGGGCCGGCCGCTCCGACCCGCCGGCAGACGGCAGCTCCGCCCCGCCTGCCGGGGGCAAAAGGGGCTGGAGCAGAGGCAGCCATTCCAGCCCCGCCCCGTCCTCTCCCAGGCCGGGCATTGGCATCCAAAGGGCGGATTCCAGGGCTAGGCCATACAGCAAGGCCGGCAAATCAGTCATTTCCAAGGCGTTTCCCCCCTTTCTCACCGCCCCTGAGGGGCGGCGCGGCTTTCCAGATCCCGGCGGACAAAGGCCCGGATCAGGGCCCGCTCCCGCAGGGGCAGGGCCTCATATCGGGAAGGAGGCCAACCCAGATTGACAAAGCAGTAGTAGGCAGTCAGCACCTCCGGATCGGCCTCCTCCATCAGTTTTTTGCGTCCGCCTCCACATCTCCGCCGGTAAAACCGGAGACCTCCAATATCGCGTTGACCAGCCTGCGGTACTCCCCGGAGTACAACATTTTTCCTGGTACCTCCAAGGGGTCCATGGTGCCGTAGGCCTGGCACAGCTCCCGGTTGGAGAAATCGGGCTCCACCGTCCCAGCCAGCACCAGGCGGCGGTGGTAATCCACCGTGTCCAGGTATTCCTGGGTCCCGCCGCCCACCTTGGCGCCGCGGCGGCACAGGCGGGTGATCCGGTCGTTCTCGCACTGGCTCAACGCTCGCACCCGGAACGGGACGGGCTGGCCGTCCTCCCCCCGAAATCGGTTGGAAACCACCACCTCCTGTTGGTCATTGACGGACACAGGATTCAAAAACGCAGACAGCTTGCTCACCGGCCCCTACCTCCTTACACGCCATAATCCGACTCTGCGGAGAAGGCGGCCAGCTTCTTGGCCGAAGTATAGCTGAAGGTGAAGGGCTGCTCCAGCATGTCGTTGTCCACATCCAGGATGGACAGCAGCACCTCCCCGCTGAGCTTGCAGCCGTAGTAGACCATCGTCTGCTCCCCCACCGTGGCGGTGGGGTCGCTGTTGGTCACCTGGAGATCGAAGTAGGTCACCTTCCCCGTCTCCATATAGTCCAGGGCCATCTGGGTCAGCAGGTCAGAGCCGAAATACAGCACGCCGCTGCCCGTCTGGCGCACGCCGATATTTTTGGGCTGGATGCGGGTGGTGCCCAGGGCCTTCATCTCCTTGGTCTGGATGTCGGCCACCACTTTGATCTCCCTGGCCCGGAACAGCTCGTGCACCTTGCCGTCCACCGTGACGGTGGCGGTGCCCAGCTTGCCGCTGAGGGTGTCTCGTTCCAGTAAAAACGCCATCTTTCTCCCTCCTTACGCCAGTTCCATGGTCATGTAGATCTTCTCTACGCTGTCCACGCTCTGGATAGCCAGGTTTACCGTAACGGAATCTGCCTCCGAGCCGGGCAGCACCTCCACATCGTCCGGCTCCAGATTCTGGATGCCGTCGGCAGCCTGAAGCTGGAGGAGGTAGCCCAGGATGGCAGCCTTCAGCCGGCTGCGTCCCTGGTCGTTGTTGTGGACCACACCCAGGAAGCTCCGGACAAACTGATCGTAGATGTCGTTTGCCATAGCGGCCCACAGACGCACCACCCGGTTTTTCCGGCCGGAAGCTCCCATTTCCTGGGAAATAGTCACCAGCGTATTGATGTCCTGCTCCACCCGGACGGTGCCCTGGTCGGCGTTCAGCAGGAATTCCCCCCGGGCCAGCCCCTGCTCAATCTGACTGTCGGTGAGCAGGGGATTGACGGAGACAGCGTCCGGGTAAGTGGCCGCGGTAAGGGACTGGTTGAAGCCAGCCCCGGCCAGAGCGCCGGCCAGCCACCAGGCGGCCTGGCCGGGCGTGAGGGCGGTACCATCGCTGAGCGTCACGCCGGAGGTGAGATTGACCACATAGGGACTGTCGAAGGCGGTTTCAGCGCCGGCTACCACCAGCTGACAGTACCTTCCATGGTTCTCCGCCAGATCCTTGACAAAGGCTGCCATGGCCTGCTGCACCGTCCCATCGTCCCCGTCGTACAGCAGCACATCAAAGCGATAGGGGGCCAGCGCCTTGGAAAAGGCGGTGTAGTCCGTCCCCTCCACCGCCCCGTCTGCGCCGCCGGTGAAGGGCGTGCCCGCACCCGCGGTCAGGGCGCCGGTTCCAGAGAAATCGGCCCAGTCATTGTCTGCCAAATCCTCCACGCAGGCGGCGGACTGCTGCCATACCAGGGCGCCGTCCAAATACAGGGAGACGGTGAACCGCTCCTCCTCCCCCTCCTGAGCCGCTGCCGCCAGGGTCAGCCCGTTGCCCCGGCTGCCGGGGTATTTGGCGGTAGCCGTCAGTGCGCCGATTGCAGCGGAGGCTTTGGCCGCTCCCTTCCCTTCCGGCCGGTAGAGCAGCATCCGGGTGGGAGCCGCGGTCCGGTTGGTTCCCTTCAGCAGCTGCTGAAAAAGAATGTTCTCTTTATCAGAGATATCATATCCTGTAAAGGTAGCAAAGTTTACAGTGCTGTCCAATTCCTGGACCTGGTTGACGGGGCCCCAGGTCAGGGGGACGCACAGGGCCACGGTACCCCGCTGGCCCACAGTCAGGCGCACAGCCTCCTTGGAACGAAAGCGGATGTAGACGCCGGGGCGCACCTTGTTCTGGGTGCTCCAGGTTCCTCCTGCCGCCATTGAAATCACTCTCCTTCATCCATTTTCCATGTAGTCTGCCAGTCGATCCGGCCCATGAGGGGGCTATCCTCCCTGCGGCGCAGCCGCAGATGGAGCGACAGCCGGTACACCAGCTCCTGATCTGCCGCCTCCCACCGGCGGGCCCCCACCCGCAGCAGGGCGGACGCTCCCTCCCTGTCCCGATACTCCACCGTGGACAAAGCGTCGTCCAAAATTTCCGCCACCTGCCGGGCCCGCTCCATCCATTCCGTGGTGTGAACCTTGTCCCGATAGGTCAGCCGGACGGTCACCTGGCGGAGCTGTCCGTCCCCAGGCCAGAGGTCGGGCTCCCCCTCCTCCCCCTGGATGAACAGGCAGGGCATTTTCACCCCCTGCTGGGTGGGATTCTCATAAAAGTGGAAGCCCTCCAGTCTGGGCGCCAGGTGCCGGGCGATCTGGTCCGTCAGCCGGTTCAGGTCAAATTCCATACGCACCTCCCTATTCCACAACCTCCCGGGACAGCAGGCGGATCTCCTGGTGTGCCAGGCCCGCCCCAACGCCGCCCAAAGGGAGATCGTACCGGTTGGGCATGGAGGCAAAGGCCCGGAGCACCAGACCCTTCCGCCCCAAACCGCCTCCCCTGGTGATATGCAGCTCGTCCCCCGCCCGAATCTCCGTGTCCAGTCCCAGCATAAGCATGGAATCCTGCTCACTTAGCGCCGCGGTATCCGACAGGCTCAGGGCCTTGTGATCGCTGCGGTAGCTGCGGTAAATACGACAAGGGACATCCCTATACACCTCTTGCCGTTTCTGATGTGTTAACCCGCCATCCTGACGTTCCTCTACCCGGTAGACCGTCATCCGGTCTGTGTACCACCGGTTCATTCCTCCACCCCCTTATATGACGTAGCTGCCGCCTGCCCCCACCAGTCGGGCCCGGCTGGCCAGCAGCTGCCCATAGGTCGTCGCGTTCAGATCCCCCCATTGCTGGGTGCCCTGGGTCAGGGGCTGGGTGTCATAGGTAATGGCGGCGTCACCCAGGGTGACGGATTTAACCGCCCCTGTGGGTGTGCCCAGGGCCGCCGCCTGCTGCCCATCCTCGCAGCCAGGGGCATAGCCCCGGAGATACAGGGTGGCCCAGTGGGCCACATAGAGGGCCACTCCCATCCGCCAGCTCTCCCGCCATTTGTCAGGCTGGATGCAGGCGTTGGCCTGGGCGATAAAGGTGTCCAGCATGTGCCGGGGCAGCAGAGGCTGGGGCGGCAGCTCCTCCCCCTGGGGTGTGAAAAACTGGGGGTAGTCCTCCCGGAACAGCTCCAGGGTGTACCTTCCCCGCTCCTGCCCCAGGTTTGCCGCCCGATCCGCCACCCCCCGGAAGGCGGGGGCCATCAGGCCCCCTCCTTCTTTCGGCTCCCCGCCCGGGTCTTGGGGGCGGAAAACTCCTTGTCCTTCCCGGCGTTGGAAATAACCATGGCGCCCTGGGCAATCAGCCGGCGCCCCTGCTTGCTCTGGGCCGCCCACTCCGGCACAGGCCCCACATATCCGTTGGGGGCATGGAAGGTCTTGGTCCTGTCAGGGCTGTAAAGTAAAACAGCCTGCTTGAGCATGGCAAACATATGCCCCCTCCTCTCACTTGTCGCCGCCGATGCCGTCCCAGTAGGTAATGGTCTGGGGGTACAGAAGCTGGGCCTCAGACACGTTGGCCATATAGGCAGTGTCATAGCACACCTGCTCCACGTTGGGCGCGGACATCATGCGGCTCATGGGCACCAGCTCGTCCAGCTTTACAAAGCGGGGGTGGTTGACATAAACCACCATCCGATCCGTGTCGCCAGCCCCGGCGCCCTTACACCAGCGGGTGGCGCCGATGAACAGGCCGCCGCCGTTTTTGCTGCTGAGGTTGTTCTCCATCACATAGTCATAGATGGATTTGCCCGCCAGCTCGGTGACAGGGGTGTTGAGGATGTGGGTGTACTCCTCGTAGGGCAGGAGGATATGGTTGGGCAGGGCGGACAGGTCATAGTCAGCCTGGGCCCAGGTGGCGGTGATGGCGGTGTTGATATCGGCCAGGATCTCGGCGGGGGTCTTGTCGGCCCAGTTTCCGGTGCCCTTGGCGCCATCTGCCACCGCGGCGGCGGTGACGTTGGGATTGTTCACCAGGCCGGTGGAGCCATATTCCTCCAAACCCACATAGACGTTCTGGTCATTGTGCTTATCGTATGCCAGGCGGACGCCGTCCGTGAGCAACTGATCCAGGGAGCGGCCCACGAAGTTGGACCGCTGGAGATCCTGGAACATCACCCGCAGGGCCACCGCAAAAACATGGGCCTTATACATGCCCTTGTCCACATTGGCCTGGATCACGGGCAGGCCGTTGGCGCCGCCTGCCTGGACGGGGGCGGAGCCGGAACCGCCGGTCAGTCCGTAAGCCACGGACATAGCCGAAACATAGTCCACCCAGCCGCCGCCGGTCTCCACCGGGATATCCCGGGGATAGGTAACGCTGGAAAGGGGCTTGCGCATAAGGGGGTCCCGCTTTTCCAGCTCGGAAACCAGGAACGCGCCTCCGCTGGCGATTCCGGCGGCGTCCATGGCGGGAATTGCCGCGGGGGCGGAGCCGTGGAAGCGGACGGTACCGCCGTTTACAGTGCCCACGTTGGTAAAGTTGGTCATGTCCATTCCTCCCTATCAAACATTCTGTCTGGTGAGCAGCACCAGCTCGGCCACGCCGTCAGCGTCCTTGCCGCCGCCCCACTGGGCCGCGGTGAGGGCCACGGAATTGCCCTCGTCGGCCTGCGCCTCAAAGCCGCCCACCTGGGCGTCAGGATAGCTTTCGCTGGCCTTGATCCGGACGTAGACCGTGCCGCCGGGGACGGGGTCACCCATCTGGCAGCATACCTGGATGGAGCCGCGCTGGAACAGGGCCACCGCCTCTCCGGGCAGGTACTCCCCCGCTCCCTGCGTCAAAACGGATGCGCCGGCCTTAAAGGTGCGGGCGGCCACACCTGCAAACTGGGCGGCGGTGTCGCCCGCGCCGAAGGGGACAACGGCGGCGCCGCTGCGCTTCATGGCTGCGCCGAAGGGGACAGACTCCTCCCCCGCCAGCGGTGCGGTAACCACCAGCATATCGGGCTGGCGGGCATAGGAGCCGGCAAAGCCGTGGGGCATGGAGCCTCCAATGGTCTGAGGATTGAGCATCATTGTTTAAACCTCCTTCATGTGGGGATTGCGGCTGTTGTAGGCCTGCTGGGCCTCCTGGCAGGCCAGGTCATAGGGGGTAGCCTGAGCGGCGGCGGCGCGCTGGGCGGCGCTGTCACGGGCGGCCTGGAGAACAGGCTCCAGGACCTCCTCCCCGCCCAGGGCGTCCAGGATGGCTCTGGCCACCCGGTTGCGGTCGTCCCGATCCTGAATAGCGGCCACGGCGGGACGCACCTGGCGCAGCAGGGCCAGCACCGCCTCCTTGGCCTGGGGGTCCAGACCGGGGCTCTCCTCCTGGATCAGCTGGGACGGCTGTTCCGCCTCCGGCTGGGGCAGCTGGTCCAGCACGTCGGCGGCGCTTTGGGCAAACTCCTCCAGTTCCTGGGGATTGGCCTCCCGGGCCAGCTTGCCAAAGGCGGTGAAGATGGTTTTCCAGATGTCGGTCATAGGGTTCCTGCCTTTCTCCGCCACAGGGGCGGCGTCTTGTATTGCAACCGCGGCCCCCGCCCGCCCTTTGGGGACGATGGCCACGTGATTGCCGCGGATATTGGTTTGCCGGAAGCTGTCTCCCTCCGGCCGGTAGACGCAGTGATAGCCGCAGGAGACCTGGCGCAAGCGGCCGGAGCGAATTTCTTCCATCAGGTCCGGGTCTTTAATGACCAGGTCTGCCACAGTGGCCTCCCCCACCCTGCGGACGTTGGCCACATGGCCCTTGGAGTAGCGGGCCTGGTTTTCCGGGTTCAGGAATACATCCGGGTGGAGCCAGGTAACGTCCTTCCCCTCGAAGGAGGCCAGGGCGGCGGGATGGAACACATCCTCCTCGTGGCGAATCACCGTCACCGGACGGTTGGGGTCGCCGGGCAGATCCAGCTCACAGGCCAAATAGGTCTGGCAGCCGATGCGGTTAATCGGTACATCGTGGCAGATAAGGTAGCCCTCCGGTGTCTGGGACATGTGGGGGCTGAGCCTGGTGCCGAAATATGCCTGAGCCACGGACTTCATCCTTTCTGACTGTTTTTCTTTGTCAA
>CASFCW010000057.1 GCA_949293165.1 uncultured bacterium | reverse complement strand
TTTTTCGCCCCCTTCGCTTTACAGACGGGGCCTGTTCTGGTATGCTGGAGATAGAACAGGGCCCGCCTGCCGGCGCCCGGATAGAGAAAGGATCGAGCGGCCATGTGGAAGAACGTAGGATACTATAACGGCGTGATGGGCCCGCTGGAGGAGATGACCGTCCCCATGGGGGATCGGGCCCTCTACTTCGGAGATGGAATTTATGAGGCCACCTGCGTGGCAAACCGTGTGCCCTTTGCCCTGGATGACCACCTGGATCGGATGTATAACAGCCTGCGGCTGCTGGAGATCCCCTTCACCATGGGGCGGGAGGAGATCCGGGGGGAGCTGCAGAAGGTCATTGACCAGGCGGAGGACTCCCCCGTCCATTTCCTGTACTGGCAGATTTCCCGGGGCGTTGCCATGCGGAACCACCCCTTCCCCGGCGAGGATGTAAAGCCCACCCTGATGATCTATGTCAAGCCCCACACCATGAAGTCCCTGGACAAGCCCTACCACTTGATTTCCATGGAGGACATCCGCTTCAAGCTGTGCAACATCAAGACGCTGAACCTGATCCCCAGCGTGCTGGCCAACCAGCGGGCGGTGGAGCAGGGCTGTGACGAGGCGGTGCTCCACCGGGGCAGCCGGGTGACCGAGTGCGCCCACAGCAACATCTCCATCCTGAAGGATGGGGTGCTCCAGACCGCCCCCACCGACGAGCTGATCCTCCCCGGCATCACCCGGAAGCACCTGCTGGCCCTGGCCAAGGAGCTGGGCATCCCCACCCTGGAAAAGCCCTTCTCCATGGTGGAGCTGATGAACGCTGACGAGGTAATCGTCACCAGCAGCAGCGCCCTGTGCATGAAGGCGGCCTCCATCGACCGCATCCCCGTGGGCGGGAAAGATCCCCAGCGGCTCCATGCGCTGCAAAACGCCTATTTGGACAAGTTCAACCGGGAGACCCAGCCCCGGTAAATCGGATACAAACACCGGCCCCCGGGGGATGATCCCTCCGGGGGCCGGTTTCGCTGTATGACTTGCTCAGTCGTCGGAGCGGTAGCCGAAGTTCTTGATCAGGTTGACGTTGTCCCGCCAGTTTTCCTTGACCTTTACCCAGGTCTGGAGGTATACCTTGGCGCCCATGAACCGCTCCATGTCCTGCCGGGCCAGGGAGGAGACCTTTTTCAGCATGGCGCCCCCCTTGCCGATGATGATGCCCTTGTGGCTGTTCTTTTCACAGTAGATGGTGGCGTCGATTTCAATGACGTCGTCGTCCCGCTGGGAGAACTTGGTGATCTCCACTGCTGTCCCATGGGGGATCTCCTTGTCCAGGGACAGCAGCAGCTTTTCCCGCAGAATTTCCGCCATCATCTGCCGCTCCGGCTGGTCGGTCACCATGTCGTCGGGGAAGAGCTGGGGCCCCTGGGGCAGATAGCCCTCCAGCACGCTGAGCAGCTCCTCCACCCCCTCGCCGGTACGGGCGGAGATGGGCACCACGGCGGTGAAATCGTGGGCCTGTCGGTAGAGCTGGATAACCTCCAGCAGGGCCTCCTTCCGCTCCAGGGTGTCCACCTTATTGATGACCAGCACAGAGGGGCAGTTCAGCGTCTTGATCCGGCGGATCAGCTCCTCCTCCGGGGCGCCGATATTGGCGATGGGCTCCACCAGCAGCATCACGGCGTCCACATCAGCCACGCTCTCCTTTACCACGTTGACCATGTAGTCGCCCAGGCGGGTGCGGGCCTTGTGCAGGCCGGGGGTATCCACAAAGATGAACTGGCACTCCCCGCGGTTGAGAATGGCGGTGATGCGGTTGCGGGTGGTCTGGGGCTTATTGGTGACGATGGCCACCTTTTCCCCCACCAGGGCGTTGGTCAGGGTGGACTTGCCCACGTTGGGGCGTCCGCAGATGGTAATGATACCGGATTTCTTGATTTCCATATGATCCTCAACTTTCTTTGTTTCCCGGTTTGAGCAATCCTCCGGGTTATACGCGCTCCAGCCCCAGGGTTTTCAGGATGGCCTCCTCCCGGGCGCGCATCTGGGCCTTCATGGGCCCCTCGTCCAGATGATCGTAGCCCAGCAGGTGGAGCACCGAGTGGACGGTGAGGTAGCTGAGCTCCCGCTCCACGCTGTGGCCAAACTCCTCCGCCTGGGCACGGGCCCGCTCCAGGGACAGGCACATGTCCCCCAGGGGGATCAGGCCGGTCTCCGGGTCGGCGTCCTCCTCTCCCGGGTGCTCCCCGGGGGCCAGGTCAAACATGGGGAAGGACAGCACGTCGGTGGGCCTGTCCACCCCCCGCATGTCCAGGTTGATCTGGTGGATTCCCTGGTCGTCGGTGAGCAGCACATTGATTTCACAGGGCAGATCCATGCCCTCCTCTGCCAGGGCGGCCTGGATGACCTGGCGCAGCCCCTCCTCCGTCCCGGCGGGCAGCTCCACCTCGGAATCGAAAATCAGATTGTGTTCCATCAGAATTTCTTCTTTCCCTTCTTTTCCTCGTCGATCTCATAGGCTTTGATGATCCGCTGCACCAGGGCGTGGCGCACCACGTCGCTTTCCGTCAGGCGCATGATGGCAATATCCTCCACGCCTTTGAGCACCCGCATGGCCTCCCGCAGGCCGGATACCTTGTCCGCCGGCAGGTCGATTTGGGTGATGTCGCCGGTGATGACGATTTTGGAGCCGAAGCCCAGGCGGGTGAGGAACATCTTCATCTGCTCCCGGCTGGTGTTCTGGGCCTCGTCCAGGATGATGAAGCTGTCGTCCAGGGTCCGGCCACGCATATAGGCCAGGGGGGCGACCTCGATACTGCCCCGCTCCAAATACTTCTGGTAGGTTTCCGGGCCCAGCATATCGAACAGGGCGTCGTACAGGGGACGGAGGTAGGGGTCTACCTTGGACTGGAGGTCGCCGGGCAGGAAGCCCAGACGCTCCCCAGCCTCCACCGCGGGACGGGTCAGGATGATGCGGTTGATCTGCTTGTCCCGGAAGGCGGCCACGGCGGCGGCCACCGCCAGGTAGGTTTTGCCCGTACCGGCGGGGCCGATGCCCAGGGTGACCACGTTGTTTTGGATGGCCTCGATATATTTCTTCTGGCCCAGGGTCTTGGCCTTGATAGGCTTGCCCTTGGCGGTGATGCACAGCACGTCGGCGGCCAGGCGGTGGATCTGGTCCTCCCGGCCGTCCCGCACAAGCTGCAGGACGTAGCGCACGTTCTGCTCGTGGATGGGCTCCCCACGGGCGGCCAGGGACATCAGGTTTTCGATTACCTTCGTCCCGTAGAGCACTGCCTCCGGGTCCTCGCCCGCCACCTTCAGCTGGGAGTCCCGGCTGACCACCGACACACCCAGCTCATGCTCAATCAGACGGATATTTTCATCAAAGGAGCCAAAAACGCTGATGGCGTCCTCCAGACGGTCTAAGCTGATGCTTTGTTCTGTCATTCGTGTTCGTTCTCCTCCCCGGGGGCGTCCCCCGGAATCTCGCCGGAGCCGGGCACCTGCTGGCCGATTTCCTCCCGGCACTCCGCGGTCAGGGTCACATCCAGCCGCCCCTGGCTGACCCGGGCGGTATACTGCAAATCCACAATCTGGCCCTCCTCCCCGATCAGGGAGCGCAGCTGCGCCAGCAGCTGTTCCTCCAGCATGGTCTGGGCGGAGGAGAGTTGGATGGAAACAGATTCCGTCTCGTAGGCCCGGCAGTGCGCCACCGTAAGCATCATAGGCAGAACACGGCCTCCCGGCAGGGTAAGGGGATGTACCTCCGTTATTTTATCATATCCAGAGGAGAAAAAGCTACTACTTTGAAAAAAATCCAGGCGGTGGCCCAGCAGGGAGAGGCCGATGGCGGTGTGTTCCTCCCCGGTGTATACCTTTACCTGGGCCTGGGTGGGGATGGCGGCGGTGAGCGTCCGCCAGGTCCGGGCGTAGACCCGGCCCCTGGCCTGGGTCTGGTAGTAGCGGGTGGGAAAGTCAGTGTAAATGGGAGGCTCCATGGTGATAATCCCGGAGATCAGCACATCCCCCTTGGCCACCGTGTCCCCCTCGGCCACCACCGCCTCCCCTTGCAGAGGCTCTATCTGGGTGACCATGCCGTCTGTCCGGGCGATGATGTCGAAATAGCCCTCCTCCTGTACCAGCTCCGGCGGCTCCACCGCCTCCCGCACCACCACCTCCAGGCGGGTGCCGTACAGGTTAATGGACATCCAGGACAGCTCCTCCAGCTCCAGCAGGGCCTGCTGGGCGATGACCTTCCGGTCCAGGCCGGGGCCATACACCCCGGGGGAGACCCCAAGCCGGTCCAGCTCCCCCAGGATCTCGGCGGTGGACACCGTCTCGTTGCCCGTCACCTGGATGGTGAGCACAAACCGGGACAGGATGCACACAGCCAGAAGGGACAGGGCCAGGCCGATGAGAAAGGCGTACCGCCGCCGGAACCGCAGCAGAAACAGGGGCAGACCCCGGCTGCCTTCCACCGTGATTTCACACCCCGCTCGCCCGGCCAGCTCCTCCACCAGGGCCAGCCGATGCCGGTGGGTGGTCAGCTGTAGGGTGTGGCTGTCCACCCACACCAGCCCCCAGCAGGGCACCCGCTCCTGGGCGCACAGGTTCAGCAGCCGCTCCGGGTACCGTCCCGCCGCGGTGAGGGTGACGGTGCCCCGCATCAGATTGATTAGTCGTCCCATACCGTCCCCCTATGCCAGGGTAATGCCTGCAATCCAACCGGTGATGAGCAGCTCCAGCCCCGTCATGGCCCGCAGCTCCAGCTCCTGCCCGGTGACCTTTACCACGTAGGAGCCGCCGCTGATGTGGATTTCCTCACTGCCGTAGGCCAGGATGCCCTTGTGATTTTCCATCCGCAGCTGACGGCTGCCCACCAGCTCCAGCCGGGGCACCCCTGCCACTGCGTCCGCGGGCAGATCCAGCCGCTCCGCCGCCCGCTCCAGTATCCCTTCCCGTCGTCTATTCATGGCGCCGGCCCCCTTTCCTGCATGTATGTATATGTGGGTCCGGGGGGAAAGATACGAGCCGCCTGGGGAGGGCGCTCCCCAGGCGGCGGAAGGTTATGAGGCAGGAGGGGCGACGCGGCCGGGCAGAGGGATGCGCTGTACCAGGCCGATGATCTGGCCGGACAGCACCACCGTAAGCAGGGAACAGCCCAGGCGGGACAGGTCAATGTAGGTGGCGGACAGGGCCAGCACCACCAGGTCGCTGGCCAGATACACCCATTGGATGTTCCAGCGGGTGATGTGGGACAGGCTCATGGCCAGTGCGTCGTCGCCGCTGGGAGCGCCGCCGGCCCGGACGCTGAGCCCCACGCCGCCGCCCACGAACAGGGCGCCCAGCACCGCCGCCAGAATGGGATGGCCGGCCAGCTGGGGCCACAGGGGGTCAAACTGCTCCACAATCCCGTAGGCCAGGGAGAACCCAACCCCGGCCACAATGGAGTAGAGAATAAATTCCCGCCCCAGCAGGCGCCAGCCCAGCAGATAGCAAAAAGCGTTCATTACCAGGCCGGAAACGGCGGGGGAGAGGTTCAGCCAGTGGTGCAGCAGCAGGGTCATGCCCAGCACGCCCCCCTCGGTGACGCCGGACAGGGCATGGACATGGTACAGGCCGAAGGCGAGAATGACGCTGCCGGCCAACGCCGCCAGCGTGCGCCCCGGCTTAAGCAGGGAAAACACGATAACACCTCATTTCCCCTCCAGTATATCCGAAGAAGGCTGTTTTGGCAAGGGGAGGCGCAAATCATATAAATTTGCCTGTTTTTGACTGGGAAAAATAAAAAATGCCGCCCCGTACAGGGGCGGCAGGAGGGCGGACAGAATCAGTAATTCTCGCACTTCAGCTGGAAGTAATCTTTGGGGTGGGCGCAGACGGGGCAGACCTCGGGGGCCTGCTTGCCCACGTGGATGTGGCCGCAGTTGCTGCACTGCCAGATCATGTCCCCATCCCGGGAGAACACCAGGCCGTTTTCCACGTTGGACAGCAGCTTGCGGTAGCGCTCCTCGTGCTCCTTCTCGATCTTGGCCACCTGCTCAAACAGGAAGGCGATGTGGTCGAAGCCCTCCTCCTTGGCCTCCTTGGCCATCTGAGCGTACATGTCGGTCCACTCGTAGTTCTCGCCGGCAGCGGCGGCGGCCAGGTTCTCCTCGGTGGTGCCGATGCCGCCCAGCAGCTTGAACCAAATCTCGGCGTGCTCCTTCTCGTTGGCGGCGGTCTCCTCAAAGATCTTGGAGATCTGGACGTAGCCGTCCTTCTTGGCCTTGGAGGCGAAATAGGTGTACTTGTTCCGGGCCTGGGACTCCCCGGCAAAGGCGGTCCACAGGTTCTGCTCAGTCTTGCTTCCCTTCAGTTCAGGCATGTTAATTTCCTCCTCATAATCAGTTAATAAGAAAGATTCTCATTTACTGATACAAAGTGTACCACATTTTATGCGGATTGTCAATCCTTTTATGAGAAAAACAGAACCCGCCCCGGAGGGGATGGCCTCCGGGGCGGGAAGGGGATAGAGCTGTCTTACAGCGCGTGGATCTGGGTGAGGACGGGGTTGACGCCCATCTTCTTGCCGTTTTCGTAGATGTAGAAGCCGGCGCCGCTCTTCCGGCCCAGGAAGCCGGCCACCACCATCTTCCGCAGGATCATGGAGGGGTGGTACTTCTCGCCGTACTCGGTGTCCAGCACCTTCATCACGTTGAGCAGGATATCCAGACCGATCATGTCGGCCAGCTCCAGGGGACCCATGGGGTGGTTACAGCCCAGCTTCATGCCGTTGTCCACGTCCTCCACGGTGCCGATGTTGGAGCCAACGATCACGCAGGCCTCGTTCAGCATGGGCAGCAGGGCGCGGTTGACGATGAAGCCCGGCTTATCGTCGGACAGAATCAGGGTCTTGCCCATCTTCTGGCCCACTTCCTTCACGGTCTCCAGAACCTCAGGAGCGGTGAGCAGGCCGAAAATGACCTCGCACAGGCGCATCTTGGGCACGGGGGAGAAGAAGTGCATGCCTACCACCTGAGAGGGACGCTTGGTGGCGGAAGCCAGGGCGGTCAGGGAGATAGAGGAGGTGTTGGAGGCGAAGATGGTCTCGGGGGGGCAGACCTCCTCCAGGGAGGAGAAGATGGCCTGCTTGGCCTCCAGATTCTCATAAATGGCCTCGATCACCAGCTGGGCGGTGCGGGCGCCCTCCAGGGTGACATCCAGAGACAGGCGGGTCAGGGCGTTGTCCCGCTCGCCGGCGGTCATGCGGCCCTTCTCCACCTCACGGGTGAGGGCCCGCTCAATGCCGGTCTTGGCGCGATCCAGGGCGGCCTGGTTCTGGTCGTTCAAAACGACCTGGTAACCGCTGACAATGGCGGTCTGGGCGATGCCGCTGCCCATCAGGCCGGCGCCTACCACAAAAATCTTCTCAACATTCATGGTGATCTACCTTTCCATTCCAATTTATCAGACCGGCTCCGCCTTCCACCTCGGAGCATCGGTAACTGTTGCCGCTATCTTATCATGGCAATGCTGTCATGTCTCCGCATAAATGGGCCTAAGATTTGCATATATTGACAAATGACGGGAAAGCCGTCAAAATCCGGCCAGGTAGTCTTTCTGGGCCTGGGTTAGGGTGTCGATGGACAGGCCCATGGCGGCCAGCTTTACCCGGCCGATCTGGTCGTCGATCTCCTCCGGGACGTTGTAGACCCTCCTTTCCAGCTGTCCGGCGTGCTTGGCCATCCACTCCAGGGACAGGGCCTGCACGGCAAAGGACATGTCCATAATTTCCGCCGGATGTCCGTTGCCGGCGGCCAGGTTGACCAGCCGGCCCTCCGCCAGCAGGTTCAGGACGCGGCCATCGGGGAGGCGGAAGCCCTCGATGCCGGCCCGCCGGGGGAAGCGCTCCACCGCCAGGGCGGCCAGGGCGGCGGCGTCCACCTCGCAGTCGAAGTGGCCGGAGTTGCAGAGGATGGCGTTGTCCTTCATCACCGCGAAGTGGCGCTCCACAATGACGTCCTTACAGCCGGTGGCGGTGACAAAGAGGTCGCCCACCTTGGCCGCTTCATCCATGGGCATGACCTGGAAGTTCTCCATGGTGGCCTCCAGGGCCTTGAAGGGGTCAATTTCCGTGACGATGACGTGGGCGCCCATCCCCTTGGCCCGCATGGCGATGCCCTTGCCGCACCAGCCGTAGCCCGCCACCACCACGGTCTTGCCTGCCACAATCAGGTTGGTGGTGTGCATAATGGCGTCCCAGGTGGACTGGCCGGTGCCGTACTTGTTGTCGTAGTAGTGCTTGGCCTTTGCGTCGTTGACAGCCATCATGGGACAGGGGAGGATTCCCGCCCGCTGGCGGGCATGGAGGCGGTGAATGCCGGTAGTGGTCTCTTCACAGCCCCCCAGCAGCCGGTCCCCCAAGTCGGCGCATCTGCCCCCCAGCAGGGAAATGAGATCCCCGCCGTCGTCCACAATCAGGTGGGGCCGGCACTTCAGCGTTTCCACCAGCAGATCCTCGTACTGCTCCATAGTCACCCCGTGGATGCCGAAGGTCTCCACCCCCAGCTCCGCCATGGCGGCGGCCACGTCGTCCTGGGTGGACAGGGGGTTACAGCCGGTGAGGTACACCTGGGCGCCGCCCTCCCGAAGCACCAGACCCAGATTGGCGGTTTTGGCCTCCAAATGGACGGACACGGCGATGGTCAGCCCGGCAAAGGGCTTTTCCCGGCGAAACCGCGCCTCGATCCCGCTGAGGGCGGGCATGAAGTCCCGCACCCACTGGATTTTCTGGTGACCCGAAGGGGCCAGGGACAGATCTTTTACCATACTCATGGGAGCAAATCCCTCCTATCATTCTACGGCAATATTCTATCATATCTTTTGCCGGGAGGGAAGGAAACTTAACAGTTTTTTCATGGACTTTTCCACCAAAAGCGGTTACAATGCTATTTGAGACTTTACCGGAAAGGTGGGCTGTCCATGAGAGCCATCGCCAGTTGGCTGGACCGCTTCTGCTACAATCACCCCAGGTTCGGCATCCCCGGCCTGATGAAATGGATCGCCATTGGCAACGTGGTGGTCTATGTGCTGGACATGTTTTCCAATTATGCCGCCTCCCTGATGCTGATGTTCCATCCCGCCCTGGTGCTCCAGGGGGAGATATGGCGGCTGATTACCTTTGTGTTTGTCCCCCAGAGCAGCGGATTTGTTTTGTGGTTTGCCCTGTCCACCCTGTTCTACTACTACATCGGCAACGCCCTGGAACAGCAGTGGGGCACGGCGCGGTTTACGGTGTTTTACGGGCTGGGCGTAATCCTGAACCTGATTCTGGGCTTCCTGTTCCAGACCTCCATGTCCATGTACTACGTGAACATGTCCATGTTCTTCTCCTTTGCTACCCTGTACCCGGACATGCAGGTGCTGCTGTACGGCATCCTGCCCCTGAAGGTTAAGTGGCTGGCCTGGCTGGACGCGGCCCTATTTGCCTTTGATATCATCAGCGCCCTGTCGGCGGGCAGCCTGGCCTATGCCCTGCAGCCGGTGATTGCCCTGCTGAACTACTTTATCTTCTTCTGGGATGATCTCATGGGCCTGATTGGACGGACGAGAGACCGGGCCTCCCACCGGATGAGCCACCAGACCATCAACTTTAAGAAGGCCCAGCGGGAGGTGCAGCAGCGCAAGGGGTACCTCCACAAGTGCTCGGTGTGCGGCATCACCGACGCCGACGACCCGGACATGGAGTTCCGCTACTGCTCCAAATGCAACGGCTATTACTGCTATTGCAGCCGGCACATCAACGACCACATCCATGTGGAGTAAAACAGACATCCCCCGGCGGATTTGATCCGCCGGGGGATGTCTGTTTGCGCCGAAGGGGAGGAAGGTTACATGTAAAAGAGAATGTCGCTGTAGGTGGGGAATGGCCAGCAGCTGCGCTCCACCATGGTCTCCAGGGTGTCGGCCAGGGTACGGGCGGCGGACATGTCCGCCAGAATCACACCCTGGAAGTAGACCAGCCGGGCTTCCGTGACCTGGGGGGCGTCCGCCAGATCCCGCTCCAGCTTTTCCGCGGCGGCCAGCAGCTGGTCGGCGGTCTCCGACAGCCTGGCGGCCACGGAGGACTCATACCGGCTGGAGCCGATGGCGCTGCGGGACTGGATGCGGCTGCACAGGCGGCCGGTGTAGTCGGATACGGCGGGGAGAATGTCCCGCTTGAGCATATCCAGCATGGTGTTGGCCTCGATGGACAGCACCGCGCAGTAGTTTTCCATGTGAATCTCCTGCCGGGCGGCCAGCTCCTCCCGGGAGAAGATGCCGTGCTTGGTGAACAGGGCCACATTCTTCTCCGCGGTATACACCGGCAGGGCGTCGGCGGTGGAGGTCAGGTTGGCCAGGCCCCGGCGGGCGGCCTCCCGGAGCCAGGCGTCCTCGTAGCCGTTGCCGTTGAAGATGATCCGCTGATGCTCGGTGAGGACCCGGCGGATCAGGGCGGACAGGGCCTCGTTGAAGTCGGCGGCCCCCTCCAGCTCATCGGCAAACTGCTCCAGCTCCTCAGCCATGATGGTGTTCAGGGCGATGTTGGGCCCGGCGATGGACTGGGAGGAGCCCAGCATCCGGAACTCGAACTTGTTGCCGGTGAAGGCCAGGGGGGAGGTGCGGTTGCGGTCGGTGTTGTCCTGGGGGATGGGGGGCATCACATCCACACCGATGCGCAGGGTTTTCTTGCCGGGGTCGGCATACTCTGTGCCGTGGATGATGGCGTCCACCACGGCGGTGAGCTCATCGCCCAGGAAGATGGAGACCACGGCGGGAGGGGCCTCCTGGGCGCCCAGACGGTGGTCGTTGCCGGCATAGGCCACGGTGCAGCGAAGGAAGTCCTGGTACTCATCCACCCCTTTGATAAAGGCGGCCAGGAACAGGAGGAAACGGGCGTTCTGGCTGGGGGTGCGGCCGGGCTTGAACAGGTTGTCGCCGGTGTCGGTGGCCAGGGACCAGTTGTCGTGCTTGCCGGAGCCGTTGATGCCGGCGAAGGGCTTTTCGTGGAGGAGGCAGACCAGCCCGTGCTTCCGGGCCACCTTCCGCATCACATCCATGGTAATCTGGTTGTGGTCGCAGGCGGTGTTGGCGTCGGTGTAGATGGGGGCCATCTCATGCTGGCAGGGGGCCACCTCGTTGTGCTTGGTTTTGGACAGCACCCCCAGCTTCCACAGCTCCCGGTCCAGCTCCTCCATGTACGCGGCTACCCGGGGCCGGATGGCGCCAAAGTAGTGGTCCTCCAGCTCCTGGCCCTTGGGCGGCTTGGCGCCGAACAGGGTGCGGCCGCACAGCCGCAGATCCATCCGCTTGGCAAAGTCCTTCTCATCCACCAGGAAATACTCCTGCTCAGGCCCCACCTGGGCCACCACACGGGTGGTCTCCGTGTCGCCGAAGAGGCGGAGAATCCGCACCGCCTGACGGCTGACCTCGTCCATGGAGCGGAGCAGAGGGGTTTTCTTATCCAGCACCTGGCCGGAATAGGAGCAGAACACCGTGGGGATATACAGGGTGCCGTCCCGGAGGAAGGCGAAGGAGGTGGGGTCCCAGGCGGTGTACCCTCTGGCCTCGAAGGTGGCCCGCAGCCCGCCGGAGGGGAAGGAGGAGGCGTCCGGCTCGCCCCGCACCAGCTCCTTGCCGGAGAACTCCAGCAGCACCCTGCCGCCGGGGGCGGGGGTGATGAAGGAGTCGTGCTTCTCGGCGGTGCAGCCGGTCATGGGCTGGAACCAGTGGGTGTAATGGGTGGCGCCCCGCTCAATGGCCCAGCGCTTCATGGCCTCGGCAATGTCGTTGGCGATGGACAGGTCCAGGGAGGTTCCCGTCTGGATGCTCTCCTTCCAGGCCCTGTAGGAGTTGGAGGAGAGATACTGGCGCATCATCGCCTCGTTGAATACCATGCTGCCGAACAGCTCCGTCAATTCTGTGGTCTTGGTTTCCATAATCATAACTCCTTTCCGTGGATGAACGGGATCAAACAGGCATTTGAATGGGTTACAGCCCGCTGGCGCCGTAGTTGGCCAGCACCCGGGCGGAGGGATCGTCTACATCGCAGCCCTTCCAGGCCCGGTTGGGCATCCAGAAGTCCTTGACCATCTCCGCCTGGCCGGGGTAGAACCGCTCAAACAGCTCCCGGTACAGCAGGCTCTCCTTGGTAAAGGGGGTGGCGAAGGGGTATTTGCTGCGCTTGGCCTCGAACTGGGCCTGGGTATACAGGCTGTCGGCGTAAGCCTTCAGGTCGTCCACCATGGAGTGGCCCACCGCGTCGGAGAAGGCGGCCTTTTCCCGCCATAGGATGTGGTCGGGCAGCAGGCCGGTGCCCTCAAAGGCGTGGCGAAGCAGGTATTTGCCCTTGCCATAGGTGTTGACCTTCAGGGCCGGGTCTGCCGACATGACGTAGCGGACAAAGTCCAGGTCGCCGAAGGGCACCCGGGCCTCGATGGAGTTGTCGCCGATGCACCGGTCAGCCCGGAGCACGTCGTACATGTAAAGCTCATCCACCCGCTTTTTGGACTCGGCCTGGAAGGCGGCGGGGGAGGGGGCGTAATCGGTGTATTTGTAGCCGAACAGCTCATCGGAGATCTCGCCGGTGAGCAGCACCCGCACATCGGTCTGTTGGTGGATGGCTTTGCACAGCAGGTACATCCCCATGCTGGCCCGGATGGTGGTGATGTCGTAGGTGCCCAGGATGGCGGCTACCTCAGGCAGCGCCCGGAGCACGTCGTCCCGGGTGATGATGATTTCCGTGTGGTCGCTGCCGATATAATCGGCCACC
>CASFCW010000056.1 GCA_949293165.1 uncultured bacterium | reverse complement strand
CATCTGATACCATTTTACCAGATGCAGGGGCGTTTTGGAAGTTTTTCGACAGTCTGAAAACGGTGAGGAATAAACATTCCTCACCGTTTTTTCCTCGCTCAGATGGTCTTTAGAGCCTGGGCCAGCTGGTCTGGGCAGGAGGTCGCTTTGGAGCCGCAGCGGATGCCTTCCATGCGGCGGATGGCCTCATCCACCGGCATCCCCTTCAGCAGGGCGGAGATGCCCTGCAGGTTGCCGCTGCATCCCCCCAGGACCTTCACGTCCTGGATGACGCCGTCCTCCACCTGGATGGTAAAGGCCCGGGAGCAGACGCCCCTGGGGCGGTATTCGATCACCATTGTGCCCGATCCTCCTTCCTGTCAAAAAGGGAAATTCCCCCGCCATACATCATTGCAGGCGGGGGAATTATATCAGAAAACGGCGGATTACGCAAGGTCAGCGGCCCATTTGCTGCAGTTGGAGCCGGTCGGCGATCAGGGCGATGAACTCGCTGTTGGTGGGCTTGCCCTTGACGTTGGAGACGGTGTAGCCGAAATACTTTTGCAGCGTCTCCAAATCGCCCCGGTCCCAGGCCACCTCGATGGCGTGGCGGATGGCCCGCTCCACCCGGGAGGCGGTGGTACCGTAGCGCTTTGCCACCTCGGGGTACAGCACCTTGGTCACGGCGTTGATGACATCCATGTCCTCCACGGCGATGAGGATGGCCTCCCGCAGGTACTGGTACCCCTTGATATGGGCGGGCACGCCTACCTCGTGGATGATGGAGGTGACCATGGCCTGGAGATTCTGGCTGCTTTGCGGGATGTCGTCCAGGGACTCGAAGCTGGTCAGCTGGCGGATGCGCTGGCAGACGGCGGCCATGTGGCAGGGCTTAGACATGTAATGGTCCGCTCCCTTGGCCGCGGCCAGGTCGGACATGGCGCCGCAGGCGTAGCTGGACAGCACCAGAATCCGGGGGCGCCGCTCCTGCTGAGACAGCTGCTCCAGCACCTCGATGCCGTCCATGGTGGACAGGACCATTTCCATCACCACCAGATCGGGCTGGGTCTGGCGGATCAGCTCCAGCAGCTCCTGCCCGTCCCCCGTCTCACCCACGACGGCAAAGTCGCTTTCCGCGGTAAGGGCCTGGATGAAGTGGCGGCGAAACTCGGCGCTGGCGTCAGCCACCAGAATGTTTTTGACACGTTCCATAGGTGTACCTCTCCCTTTATATTCCGTTCTCCGCCGCGTCGGACACGGCTGCCCTGGAGGTTGGCCGGGCCAGACCCCTCCGCGGACACGGCGGTTAAATCGAGCTGTTTAGCGACGCTACATTCAGGACACATAAAATGTATCATAATCAGACAGCCTGCGCAAGATAAATTTACAATTTCTGGTAAAGAAAAATACGACCGAATTCGACAAAATTGTAGATTTCTGGAATTTAATGCGGGGAAATGGGGAAGGCTGACAGGGGGGGTGGCGGCGGAGCCCGCGGGACAGGAAACAGGTGGAAATTGTGGGATGCCGCCCTTGAAATTTGCCACAGGGTGTTGTAAAATGAAATGAATTGTGGTTAAATGAACCGGATACGCTGAAAAGAGGAAGGGGGGCCGCGCCGTGAGTATGACGGTGATCCGGCGGGTGGATCAGGACAGCCCCGCCCAGCGGGCCGGGCTGCAGGTGGGGGAGACCCTGCTCGCGGTGAACGGCAGCCGGGTGGTGGACGTGCTGGACTACAAGTTCTACACCTACGATCCCGTGCTGGAGCTGCGGCTGCGGACGGCCCTGGGGGAGGAGCGCACCGTCTCCGTGACCAAGGAGGAGGGGGAGGACCTGGGCCTGGAGTTTGAGACCTACCTGATGGACCGGGCCCGTTCCTGCGCCAACAACTGTATCTTCTGTTTTGTGGACCAGATGCCCAAGGGGATGCGGAAAAGCCTGTATTTCAAAGATGACGACGCCCGGCTGTCCTTCCTCATGGGCAATTACCTCACCCTGACCAACCTGTCCCAGCGGGAGATCCAGCGGATCATCGACCTGCGGATCTCGCCCATCAACATCTCCGTCCACGCCACCGATCCGGCGGTGCGGGAGGAGATGCTGAAAAACCGCCGGGCGGGGGAGGTGCTGGAGGTGATGACCCGCCTGGCCCAGGCGGGGATTCGCATGAATTGCCAGATTGTGGCCTGCCCCGGCATCAACGACGGGGCGGTGCTGGACCGGACACTGGGGGAGCTGAGCGCCCTGGCCCCGGCGGTGGAGAGCGTGGCCATCGTGCCGGTGGGGGTGACCCGGTTCCGGGAGGGGCTGTACCCTCTGCGGCCCTACACGGCGGAGCAGGCCGGCGGGGTGATTGACCAGGTGGACGCCTTTGGCCGGGACTTCCTGGCCAAGTCGGGCACCCGGTTTGCCTGGTGCTCCGACGAGTTTTATCTCATCGCCGGGCGCCCCCTGCCGGAGAAGGCGGAGTATGAGGACATGAACCAGCTGGAAAATGGGGTGGGGATGCTGCGGCTGCTGCTCAGCCAGGCCCAAATGGCCCTGGAGGACGAGGTGGACGCCCCGCTGGCGCCCTTTTCCGTGGCTACCGGCGTTTCGGCGGCCCCCTTCATCCAGGAAATTTTCCAGGCGGCCCGGGAAAAATATCCCGCCCTGGAGGGGTGGGTCTACCCCATCCGCAACGAGTTTTTCGGCGAGACCATCACCGTCTCCGGCCTGATTACCGGGCAGGACCTGGCAAAGCAGCTGGCGGGGAAGCCCCTGGGCCGGCGGCTGCTGATCCCGTCCAACATGCTCCGGGCGGGGGAACGGGTGTTTTTGGATGATATGACTGTGGAGCAGCTGGAGCAGGCCCTGGGCGTGCCGGTGGTGCCGGTGGAGTCGGAAAGCGGCTTTGACCTGGTGGACGCCATGCTGGGGCTGGAGGTGGACGGCGGGCCCTGCGTCCCCTGCCCCCCCCAGGACGAGGAATATTACCGATACAATCCCTAGGGCGGATACGTGAGGAGCGTATCCCGAGGAAAGAGAGAGGAACGAAGCTATGAAGCCATTGGTAGCCATTGTGGGCCGGCCCAACGTGGGCAAGTCCATGCTGTTTAATAAATTATGCGGCCAGCGGCTGTCCATCGTGGAGGACGTGCCCGGCGTGACCCGGGACCGGATCTACGCCCGGTGCGACTGGCGCAACCGTACCTTCGACATTGTGGACACCGGCGGCATTGAGCCGGGCACCGACGACCAGATCCTGGCCTTTATGCGGGAGCAGGCGGAAATCGCCATCTCCACGGCCACGGTGATTGTGTTTGTCTGCGACGTCAAAACGGGGATGACCGCCTCCGACCAGGAGGTGGCCAACATGCTCCTGCGCTCCGGCAAGCCGGTGGTGCTGGCGGTGAATAAGGCCGACCAGGTGGGGCAGGAGAATCCCGATGTGTATGAATTCTATAACCTGGGGCTGGGAGACCCCATTGCCGTCTCCGCCATCCACGGCCACGGCACCGGTGATCTTCTGGACGCCTGCTTCCAGTATTTCCCCCCGGAGGAGGATGAGGAGGAGGACGACGACGTCATCAAGGTGGCCGTCATCGGTAAGCCCAACGTGGGCAAGTCCTCCCTGGTGAATAAAATCCTGGGGGAGGAGCGGGTGATCGTGTCCAACGTGGCAGGCACCACCCGGGACGCCATCGACAGCTACTTTGAAAACCAGCAGGGAAAATTCTGCTTTATTGATACCGCCGGTATGCGGAAAAAGTCCAAGGTGGACGACCGGGTGGAGAAGTTTTCCGTCCTGCGCTCCACCATGGCCATTGAGCGCAGCGACGTATGCCTGATTATGATTGACGCCCAGGAGGGGGTCACGGAGCAGGACACCAAGGTGGCCGGCCTGGCCCATGAAGCGGGGAAGGCGTGCATCATTGTGGTCAACAAGTGGGACGCCGTGGAAAAGGACGACAAGACCATGGACAAGATGCGCGCCGACGTCCGCAGGGATCTCAGCTATATGACCTACGCCCCCATCGTGTTCATCTCCGCCCTGACAGGCCAGCGGGTGAACCGGCTGTTTGAGCTGATTACCTACGTGAATAACCAGGCCTCCATGCGGATTACCACGGGTATGCTGAACAACGTCCTGGCCGACGCCACCGCCCGGGTGCAGCCTCCCACGGACAAGGGCCGCCGGCTGAAGATCTACTATATGACCCAGATTGGGATTAAGCCCCCCCATTTTGTCTGCTTCTGCAACGACGCCCGGCTGTTCCACTTCTCCTACCAGCGGTACCTGGAAAACCAGATCCGGGCCACCTTCGGCCTGGAGGGCACCCCTGTCCGCATGACCATCCGGCAGAAAGGGGACAAGGAATGATGTTTGGCCTGAACGAGTTTTTTGACTGGGAGGTTCAGCTGTGGGGCTGGGCCGGCTTCGTGGCGGTGGTCAGCTACTTCTGCGGCTGCTTCAACGGGGCGGTAATCGTGTCCAAGTATATCCTCCGGGACGACGTGCGCACCCACGGCAGCGGCAACGCGGGCCTGACCAACTTCTACCGCACCTTCGGCGGCCCTTTGACCCTTGCGGTGATCCTCACCGATGTGCTGAAAGCGGTGGTGGCCATCCTCTTGGCCGCCTGGCTGGCCGGCAACATCATTGTGGATGGGGGGGAGCTGGGCATTGTGATTGCCAAATACTGGGCCGGCCTGTTCTGCCTGCTGGGCCACATGTTCCCCTGTATGTTCCACTTCAAGGGGGGCAAGGGCATCCTCTCCGGCGGCGCCATCGCCATCATGATCGACTGGCGCATCGCCCTGGTGGTGTGGGGCGGCTTCCTGATCCTGGCGGTGCTGACCCGGTACGTGTCCCTGGGCTCCTGCTGGGCCGGGGCCAGCTTCCCCTTTGCCACCTGGTTTGTCTACCACAATGTGCAGCTCACCGTCCTGGGTACCTTCATCGGGCTGCTGGTCCTGTATATGCACCGGGGGAATATCCACCGGCTGCTCACCGGGACGGAAAATAAATTCAGTCTCCATAAGAAGAAATAAACCATCCACCATAATTTGCGAGGAGGTTCACGCCATGAAGATCACTGTCCTGGGCAGCGGCGCCTGGGGAACGGCCCTGGCTCTGCTCCTGCTGGAAAACGGCAACGACGTCACCCTGTGGTCCTACACAGAGGAGGAATCCCGGGTGCTCCGGGAGACCCATGAAAACCCCATGCTCAAGGGAGTCCCCCTCCCGGAGGAGCTGAAGTTCTCCACCGATATGGCCTGTGTGAAGGGCTGCGGGCTGATGGTGCTGGCCACCCCGTCCTTCGCCGTGCGCACCACCGCCGCCAAGCTGAAGGAGCTTGCCGACCCGGGCACCATCCTGGTGTCTGTTTCCAAGGGGATTGAAAAGGACACCTCCCTCCGCCTCAGCCAGGTGATTGAGGAGGAGCTGCAGGGCCACTGCCCTGTGGTGGTGCTGTCCGGCCCCTCCCACGCCGAGGAGGTGGGGCGGCATATCCCCACCGGCGTGGTGGCTGCCGCCGACACCATGGAGCTGGCCCAGAAGGTGCAGGACATCTTCATGAACCAGCGGTTCCGGGTGTATACCAGCGACGACAAGGTGGGGACCGAGGTGTGCGCCGCCATGAAGAACATCATCGCCCTGTGCGCCGGCTGCTGTGACGGCATGGGCTACGGGGACAACACCAAGGCCCTGCTGATGACCCGGGGCCTGGCGGAGATGGCCCGGCTGGGCGTGGCCCTGGGGGGCAGGAAGGAGACCTTCACCGGGCTGGCCGGGGTGGGCGACCTGATCGTCACCTGCTGTTCCATGCACTCCCGCAACCGCCGCTGCGGCATCCTTCTGGGACAGGGGAAGGAGATCCACGCAGCCATGAAGGAGGTCGGCGCGGTGGTGGAGGGCTACTACGCCGCCGCCAACGCCCGGGCCCTGGCCCGGAAGGTGGGCGTGGAGATGCCCATTGCCCAGGCGGCCTATGAAGTGCTCTACGAGGGCCGGGACGTCCGCAGCGTGGTCTGTGACCTGATGGGACGGGAGAAAAGGTCCGAGCTGGAGGAATCCTGGGCCTGAGAAAGAAGCCCTGCACATGTGAAAGCGAGGTCGGAGGCAAACGGAGCTTTCGACCTCGCTTTTTGCCCGAATGTCCCGTTGGGATGGCATGTTGTCCCCAAAGCATTGATTTATGCCGCCAGATCCGATATAGTTATCCCGTAACGTAAAAAACTGGCAGGAGAGGAGCGAATAAAATGGAGGGATGGAGCAACCGGGCGGCGGCTGCCGCACTGGCTGCGGCGTGTACCCTGACGGGCTGCCAAGCCGGCAGCCCAGGCCAGGAGCGGCAGTCCCAGCCTGACGCAACGGCGAAGCCGGAAGGGGTAAAAAACGGGGACGGGAATTACAATATCCTGTTCATCACCACCGACCAGGAGCACTACTTTGAGGAGTATCCGGAGGGTACCTCTTACAAGGCCCGTCAGCTGCTGGGGGAGCTGGGCACCACCTTTGAAAAGCACTACACCTGTGCCAACATGTCCACCTCCTCCCGTTCGGTCATCTATACCGGGCAGCACATCACCGAAACCAGGATGCTGGACAATACCGACGTCCCGTGGCAGCAGGCACTCAGCCCCGACCTGACCACCGTGGGCGACCGGCTGCGCCAGGCCGGGTATTACACCGCCTTCAAGGGCAAGTGGCATCTGGGGGGCAGCAGCATCCTGATCCCGGGGGAAATCACCATCACCGACCTGGATGAATACGGGTTTTCTGACTGGGGAGGAACGGATTATGTGGGTACGCTGTACGAGGGGCTGAACGCGGACCCCATCATCCGCTCGCAGGCCGTGGAATGGCTGGAGGAGACGGGCAGGGCCGTCAACGAGGAGGGGCAGTCCTTCTTCCTGGCCGTCAATCTGGTCAATCCCCACGACATTATGAACTACGACAATACGGGGTATGAGAGCAGCCTGCTGGACATCGGCGGCAAGCCGGACAGCCCGGTATATGACAAGACCTATTCCGACCCCATCCCCGACAGCTGGGATTTCGATTTGAACGGGGCGGATGTGCCGGAGGCCCTGCGGCTGTATGACGACTCCTGGAGCGTCTACACCGGCAGTGTGGAGGACGAGGCAGGGTGGAAGGACTACCAGGATTACTACTACAACTGCATCCAGGACAACGACAACAGCCTGATGGAGATTCTGGAATACCTGACGGACAGCGGGATGCTGGAAAACACCATCATCGTCTTTACCTCCGACCACGGCGAGATGCACGGCAGCCACGGGCTGAAGGGGAAGGGCGGCTTTTTGTATGACAACTGCGTCCATGTGCCGCTGTGCATCGTCCACCCGGACTATGAGGGCGGGCGGCGGGTCTCCGCGCTGACCAGCCACCTGGATCTGGCGCCCACCCTGGTTGACCTGACCGGCCTGCCTGATGAGGAGAAGCAGGCGCTCACCCAGGACCTTCCCGGCGTCAGCCTGGTGCCGCTGCTGGAGGGGGCCCAGGACACCGTCCGGGACGGCGCGCTGTACTGCTATGAGTCGCTGATTATGACGGCCGTGCTGGTGGACACGGCGGAGGATGGCACCCTGACCACCCAGGTGGATCTCACCAACCGGGGTATGGTGCGGGGGCTGGTCACGCCGGACTACAAATTTGTCCGGTATTTCTCGCCCCTGGAGTTCAACACCCCCACCACGCTGGAGGAGCTGTACGGGAAAAACGATGTGCAGCTGTTTGACCTGAACAGCGACCCGGAGGAGCTGCACAACCTGGCTGCGGACCCGGAGGCCAACGGGGAGCTGATTCTGGAGCTCAACGACCAGCTTAACCAGCTGATTGCCCGGGAGATTGGCCAGGACGACGGCCAGGAGGTGGCCGATGTGCTGGCACGGCTCAAGGCGGGCAGCGCCAATGGATGACCGGGACAAGACACGCCGGGAAAGGGGCGGGGAGACGGCATGACAGACCCCAACAGAACCTACGCCATGCTGGCCAAGCCGGTTTCCAGCGCCTGCAACCTGGGGTGCGACTACTGTTATTACGCCGGGAAGGAGGCGCTGCTGGGGCTGAGGGGAGGCAGGATGTCCCGCCAGGTGCTGGAGGCGTACATCCGCCAAAGCCTGGAGATGCACGGGCGGGAAGCGGTGGTGGAATTCGCCTGGCACGGCGGGGAGCCCACCCTGGCAGGGCTGGCCTTTTATGAGGAGGCGGTGGACCTGGAGCGGCGGTACGGCCGGGGAAGGCCCATCCGCAACAGCATCCAGACCAACGCCGTGCTGCTGGATGACGGCTGGTGCCGTTTTTTCCGGGACAGCGGGTTCCAGGTGGGGGTGAGCATCGACGGCCCGGAGCCCCTCCACAACCGCCACCGGAAAACAGCGGGGGGAGAGGGCACCTTCCAGGCGGTGATGAAGGGCATGGCGCTGCTTCGGCGGTACGGGGTGCCCTTCAGCGCCCTGACCACGGTGAACCGGGAGAATATGGAGCACCCTCTGGAGGTCTATGCCTTCCTCCGGGAGCTGACCGACTACATCCAGTTCCTCCCGGTGGTGGAGCGGGTCCCCACCCGGTTTGAGGCAGAGGCTGGCCAGTGCTTTGCCCAGCCCCCCGGCCTGCGCACGCCTGCGCTGGCCCATCCTACCGCCGGCTTTTCCGTCACGCCGGAGGGGTACGGCGCCTTCCTCTGCGCCGTGTGGGAGGAATGGAAGCGGCGGGATGTGGGCAGAATCCACGTCCAGCTGTTTGATACGGCCCTGGGCCATCTCCAGGGGCTGCCGTCCCCCCTGTGCGTCCACGATCCCCTGTGCGGCCACTCCGGCTGCGTGGAGGCCAACGGGGACGTGTACGCCTGTGACCGGTATGTGTTCCTGGATTACCGCCTGGGGAACCTGCTGGAAACCCCCTTGGGGGAGCTGATGGAGCGGAACCGGGCCTTTGGGATGCACAAGACCTGCGCCCTGCCGGAGGAGTGCCTGGACTGCCCCTATGTGCGCCTTTGCTTTGGGGGCTGCCCCAAGGACCGGCTGCGTGAGGGCCGGAATTACCTGTGCCGGGGCTACCGGCAGTTTTTTGCCCGGGTGCTGTCCGACTGGGGCGGCGCTGTGCGATAAAAAGAAAAGGGAGCGGGCCGCGCTGTGCGCGGCCCGCTCCCTTTGTGCCCACATGGGGAGCCGTCAAGGCTCCACAATGGTAAAGTCAGGGGTAAAGACGACGATATGGCTGCAAATGCTGTCCAGGATCTCCTCTCCGCCCTGGAGCGTGCCGGCGCTGCGGACGCTGTCGGCGTCCCCCTGGAGCAGGGCGAACAGGGCGGCCTTGGGCAGGCTCCAGACGGCGTCGGCGTCCTCCGCCTGGACGCCCTCCTGGTACAGCAGCACGCCGGAGCGGAGGGTGATGACGTAGTCCTCGTCCAGGTCGGTGACCGCCAGATTGATGACGGCGTTGAGATCCTCCGCCCCGTTGCTGTCCAGGCGGATGCCCAGATACTCCAGCATCAGGCTCACGTCCATCTTCATCTGCATTTCGGCGGCGCCGCTCATGGGGTTGGAGGCGGGCTCCTCCTGGCTGCGGAGCTCCTGGGCGGCGGTGAGGTAGGCGTTGCGCCAGGGCCCGGACTCCGCCTGGTAGCCCAGCTGCTCCAGGGCGTCGGCGCAGAGGTACCGGGCGGCCAGGTTATCCGGGTCGGCGTATACCAGGGTGTTGGTAATCTCCGCCACCCACTGGTACTCCCCCTTCTCAAAGTCCGCCTGGGCCATTTCCAGCACCTTGTCGGTGTCCCCCAGGTACTCCACCAGCTTTGTGGCGTACTCCGTGGGGGTCAGCTCGTCCAGGTGGATGGGGTTGGCGTCGTACCAGCCCATGTACTTCTGGTACACCGCCTTCACATTGTGCTTCAGCGTGCCGTAATACTGGCGGGTGTACCACACCTTCTCCAGGTCGGCAGGCAGCTGAATCATGTCGGCGATTTCCGTCTCGGTGTAGCCCTGGTTGATATAAAACAGGGTCTGGTCGTGGATAAATTTATACACCGCGGCGGTGTTTACCATGTACTCCTGGATGACGTCGCCGCCCCAGTGAGGCCAGTTGTGGGACTGGAACACCACCTCCGCCTGGTCTCCGTACCGGGCCAGCGCCTCCATGATGTAGTTGGCCCAGGCGTTGCCGTCCCGCACCTGAGCGCCCCGCAGGGTGTACAGGTTGTGGAGGGTGCCGGTGCAGTTTTCCGCCAGCCACAGGGCGTTTTTCTCCGGCAGCCAGGTGTTCATCTCGGCGGGGGCCTCGGTGCCGGGGGTCATCTGGAACTCAAAGGTGACCCCGTCGATGACCCGGATCTCACCGGTTTCGGAGATGGTATCGGTGGGGGAGATGTAGGACAGGGTACCCTTGGACTGGCCCATGCCGATGCCGATGCACATGGCGCCCTCCTCGTCCTTGTCCAGAAGGGTGCCGTACTGGTAAGCGGCCCGGCGGCCCATGGCGGTGCCGGCGTACACATTTTCACTGATGGCGTACTCCTCAAAGCCCTCGGGGGCGATGATGGGGATGTTCCGCTCCTTCACTTCCTCCTCGGAGACGATCCCCTTAATGCCGCCGAAGTGGTCCACGTGGGAGTGGCTGATAATCACGCCCATGATGGGGTATTCCCCCAGCTGGTCGTCCACCAGCTCCTTGGCGGCCCGGGCACACTCCACGGAGATCAGAGGGTCAAATACAATCCAGCCGGTGTCCCCCTTGACAAAGGTGATGTTGGAGATATCATAGCCCCGGACCTGATAGATGCCGTCGCACACCTCAAACAGGCCGTAGATGTGGTTGAGCTGGGTGTTGCGCCACAGGCTGGGGTTGACGGTGTCGGGGGCCTCCTGCCCCTCCAGGAAGGCGTAGGCATCCTGGCTCCAGATGACCTTGCCGCTTTCATCGGTCAGCTCCAGGGTATCCGGGGCGGCAATCAGCCCCCGCTGGGCAAATTCCAGCTCCTGCTCATCGTCAAAGTCCAGCAGGGCATAGACCTCCTGGTTGAGCTGGGCGGTGATTTCCGTGGCCCCCTTCTGCTGGGCGTTGAGGGCAGGGCCGGACGCCTCGTCTGTCTGGGTCTGGGCGCCGCACCCGGCGGCCAGCGAGACCAGCAGCCCGGCGAGACAGAGCAGTGCGATTCCTTTCTTCATGTTGTGCCATCCTTCCTTCTGTTTTGTGTCCCCCGCGGATCGGGGCGGAAAAATAAGCCTGGGATGCCTGCTGCAATTCCAGAAAAGGAATCGCCGCAAGCAGTATCCCGCTTGCGACGAGCTGGTGCGCCTGAAGGGACTCGAACCCACACGCTGAAAGCACGAGAACCTAAATCTCGCATGTCTACCCATTCCATCACAGGCGCCCATATGAAACAAAAAGAAAAGGACCCGACCCCCGGGGGGATCGAGTCTTCTCTCAAAAAATGGTGGAGATAAGCGGGATCGAACCGCTGACCTCTTGAATGCCATTCAAGCGCTCTCCCAGCTGAGCTATACCCCCAAATCGCTGCCCTTGCCGGACAACGTAGTTAATTATAGCGGATCAGGATGGAAATGTCAATACTCTTTTTTACTTTTTTTGTCCCCGGAGCAGAAGAAATCGCGGCGTCCCCACGGGACGCCGCGATATGCAAGGCGACGATGTGCCTTCGGCTGCTTAGTAGAACTTCTTGCGGTTCTTACGGGCGGCCTCAGACTTCTTGCGGCGCTTGACGCTGGGGCTCTCGTAGTGCTCACGCTTGCGAACCTCAGCCAGCACGCCAGACTTGGCGCAGCTGCGCTTAAAGCGCTTCAGGGCGCTCTCCAGAGACTCGTTCTCTCTGACACGGATTTCCGACATTTATATTTCCCTCCCTCCGGCGCGGCGGGGCGTCCCCTGCCACGTAAGGGCCATTTGTATGGCTTTAACAGAGCCATTATATTTGACTTTCGGTGAAATGTCAAGCACTTCTTTCCGGAGCCTTTTTGAATTTTTTGTGTCCGGAGCCTTCAACCGGCTGGGCTTCAGGCCTTGGGCTTGAAAATCAAATTCACCAAACGCCCCTTGACCACGATGGACTTGACCAGCTCCATCCCCTCGGCCATGCGGGCGATCTTCTCGTTGGCCAGGGCGGCGGCGACCACTTCTTCGTCGCTGCAGCCGGTAGGCACCAGGATGTTGGCGCGGACCTTGCCGCCCACCTGGACGGCCATCTGGGTGGTGGCGGCCACAGTCTTGCTCTCGTCGTACTCCGGCCAGGACTGCAGGCACACCTGCCCGCCGTAGCCGGCCAGCTCCCACAGCTCCTCACACATATGGGGGGCGAAGGGGGACAGCATCAGCAGCAGGGCCTTCATGTCGCCCCGGCTGGCGCCGTTGGCGTAGAAGTCGTTGACCAGGGCCATAAGGGCGGCGATGGCGGTGTTGAACTTCATGGCCTCAATGTCCTCGGACACCTTCTTGATGGCCTTGTGTACCGCGGCCTCGTTGGCGGGGGAGTAGGCGTCGCCTACGTGCTCCTGCTCGGTGGCCAGGTTCCACACGCGGTCCAGGAAGCGCTTGCAGCCCTTCACCGCGTTGTCGCTCCAGGCGGCGGCCTTCTCAAAGTCGCCGATGAACATGATATAGGTACGCATGGTGTCGGCGCCGTAGGCCTCGATCACGTCGTTGGGGTTGACCACGTTGCCCCGGGACTTGGACATCTTCTCGCCGCCCTCGCCCAGGATCATGCCGTGGCTGGTGCGCTTGGCGTAGGGCTCCTTGGTGGGCACCACGCCGATGTCGTACAGGAACTTGTGCCAGAACCGGCTGTACAGCAGGTGGAGGGTGGTGTGCTCCATGCCGCCGTTGTTGGAGGCCAGGGCCTTGTCGTTGTGGGGGTCCATATACCGCAGGAAGTACCAGCTGGAGCCGGCCCACTGGGGCATGGTGTCGGTCTCCCGCTTGGCGGGGCCGCCGCAGCAGGGGCAGGTGGTGTTAACCCAATCGGTCATCTTGGACAGGGGGGACTCGCCGTCGTCGGTGGGCTCGTAGCTCTCCACCTCAGGCAGCAGCAGGGGCAGCTGGGACTCGTCCATGGGCTGCCAGCCGCACTTTTCGCAGTAGATCATGGGGATGGGCTCGCCCCAGTACCGCTGGCGGGAGAACACCCAGTCCCGCAGCTTGTAGTTGACCTTGGCGTGGCCGATGCCCTTTTCCTCCAGCCACTTGGTGATGACGGGAATGGCGTCCTTCACCGTCAGGCCGTTGAGGAAGTCGGAGTTGACCAGGATGCCGGTCTCGTCCTTGGCGGTAAAGGCGGCCTGCTGCACGTCCTCGCCGCCGGAGACCACCTCGATGATCTCGCAGCCGAACTTCTTGGCAAACTCCCAGTCACGGTCATCGTGGGCGGGCACGGCCATGATGGCACCGGTGCCGTAGGTGGCCAGGACGTAGTCGGAGATGAAAATGGGGATCTCCCTGCCGTTGACGGGGTTGATGCCCTTCACGCCGTCCAGGCAGACGCCGGTCTTTTCCTTGTTCAGCTCGGTGCGCTCCAGGTCGGACTTGGAGGCGGCCTTCTTCTGGTACTCCCGCACCTCGTCGGCGTTTTTCAGCAGGGGCATCCACTGCTCCAGATACCGGTGCTCGGGGGACAGCACCATGTAGGTGGCGCCGAACAGGGTATCGGGGCGGGTGGTGTAGACCACGATGTCGTCCCCGGTGGTGGCCTTGAAGGTGACCTCGGCGCCGGTGGAACGGCCAATCCAGTTTTTCTGCTGGATCTTTACCCGCTCGATGAAGTCCAGGTCGTCCAGGTCGTCAATGAGCCGCTGGGCGTACTCGGTGATTTTCAGCATCCACTGGCTCTTTTCCTTGCGGATGACGGGGGAGCCGCAGCGCTCGCACACGCCCTCCACCACTTCCTCGTTGGCCAGCACGCACTTGCAGGAGGTGCACCAGTTCACGGGCATGGTGGTCTTGTAGGCCAGGCCGTGCTTATACAGCTGGAGGAAAATCCACTGGGTCCACTTGTAGTAGCTGGGGTCCGTGGTGTTGACCTCCCGGTCCCAGTCAAAGGAGTAGCCCAGCATTTGCAGCTGCTTGCGGAAGTTCTCAATGTTGTCGTGGGTCACCTTGGCGGGGTGGATGTGGTTTTTGATGGCATAGTTCTCCGTGGGCAGGCCGAAGGCGTCGTAGCCCATGGGGAACAGCACGTTGTACCCGTCCATGCGCCGCTTCCGGGCCACCACGTCCATGGCGGTGTAGGGCCGGGCGTGGCCCACGTGGAGCCCCTGGCCGGAGGGGTAGGGGAACTCCACCAGGGCGTAGAACTTCTTCTTCTTGGAGTCGGCGGAGCAGGCGAAGGTCTTTTCCTCCAGCCACTTCTTCTGCCACTTTTTCTCAATCGCGGAAAAATCGTACTTCAATGCAATCACGCTCTCTTATCGTTGTTGCCGGCGGCGCGGCATATATGGTCAGACTACCGTATTATATCCCCATTGCGCAGAAAATGCAAGGGTTTCAGGGGATGGAGGGAGGGAAGCGCGGCGGTTTGCCGGGGAAATTGGCGGGGAGGGGGGCCTTTGCTTCTTGCCCTTGCGTGGCGGGGGCGCAGGCCCTATAATGGTGGGAGCGGGGCCTGGCCCCGGAGAGAGGAGAGGGACCCACGTGGACAACGGATACCGGCGCACCCTGCGGGCCTGCTACACAGGGTATATTGTGCAGGCGGTGGTAAACAATTTTGCCCCCCTGCTGTTTGTGACCTTTCATACCACCTACCAGATCCCCATGAGCAGCATCACCCTGCTCATTACCCTGAATTTTCTGCTCCAGCTGGGGGTGGATGTGCTGTCCGCCGCCTTTGTGGACCGCATTGGCTACCGAAGCGCCATGCTCCTCGCCCACGGGGCCGCCGCCTGCGGCCTGGCGGGGCTGGCCGTGCTGCCGGAGCTGCTGCCGGCCCCCTTTGTGGGCCTGCTCCTCTCCGTGGCGGTCTATGCCTTGGGGGGCGGGCTGCTGGAGGTGCTGCTCAGCCCCATTGTGGAGGCTCTGCCCACGGAGAACAAGGAGAAAACCATGAGCCTGCTCCACTCCTTTTACTGCTGGGGTGTGGTGGCTGTGGTGCTGGTCTCCACCGCCTTTTTCGCCCTGTTCGGCGTGGAAAACTGGAAGATCATGGCCCTGATTTGGGCGCTTTTGCCCCTGTGCAACTTGTTTGTGTTCCGAGCCGTGCCTCTGTGCTCCCTGAATCAGGCGGCGGAGGAGGGCATCCCCTTCCGCCGCCTGGTGGGCATGCCTATGTTTTGGCTGCTGCTGGTGCTGATGGCCTGCGCCGGGGCCAGCGAGCAGTCGGTGAGCCAGTGGGCCTCCACCTTCGCCGAGCAGGGGCTGGGGGTGGACAAATTGGTGGGCGATTTGGCCGGGCCCATGCTGTTTGCCGTGTGCATGGGGCTGGCCCGGCTGCTCTACGGCCTGTGGGGGGAGCGGATGAACCTGAACCGGGCCATGGCGGCCAGCACCCTGCTGTGTGTGGCCTCCTACGGGGTGATCTCCCTGCCGCCCCAGCCCGCCCTCAGCCTGATCGGCTGCGGCGTCTGCGGCTTTTCTGTGGGCGTGCTGTGGCCGGGCACGTTCAGCATCGCCGCCGCGGCGCTGCGGGGCGGGGGCACGGCCCTGTTTGCCTTCCTGGCCCTGGCGGGGGATCTGGGCTGCTCCCTGGGCCCCACCTTTGCCGGCCTGGTGGCCAGCCGGATGGGGAATGATTTGAAGCTGGGCATCCTCTCCGCGGTGATTTTCCCCCTGCTGCTGCTGGTGGGCCTGGCGGTGGTTGGCGGGAGCAGCATCAGTACGAGCCATTAAAAAGACGGCTGTATGGCGCGCGCCTACCAGCCGTCTCAGCTTGTCAATAATGCCATCCTGCATGGAGTTCAGGCGCCCGCAGGCGACGGAATAACATGGAAGCCCGTCATTTCCGGGGGCGTGTACCTCGGAAATGACACTTCTCGCGCAGGATGGGCCGACTTTTCCGCAAGGAATCGAGGCCCATCCTGCGTGCAG
>CASFCW010000055.1 GCA_949293165.1 uncultured bacterium | reverse complement strand
TTTGAACAACCAAATCCAAATCTGGTGCTTTCGTGTTTGTCACGTTGTTTAATTTACAAGGTACACGCCGCTTCCAGCGGCGGGAGCTTATTTTATCACAGGCTTTCATCCTTGTCAAGCACTTTTTTCAGGTTCTTTCGAACCTTTTCAAGCCCTTCGCCAAGTCAGCCCTGTAAGCTCCTTTTTTCGCGCCGCCCTCGCGGACGACTTGCTTATACTACCATGGGCTCTTTCATTTGTCAAGGGTTAATTTCAACTTTTTTCTCTCAGCCTACATAATTTCAACTTTTTTCTCTCAGCCGCAAAAGGCCTGCCAGCAGGATGGGAAGCACCAATCCCAGCGCCAGATTCCCCACCAACAACCAGCCGCCGCCCGCCTGCTCGGCGGTAAATCCATCGGGAAAGGCGCCGATCCCTATGGCGGCGGCGGGCAGGATTGCCCCCGTGACCACCACCTTCTGTCTGGCGCGGGGAAACAGCTTTTTCACAATTTCCCACAAAGCAAACAGCAGCAGCACCAGCAGCGACAGATCCGCCAGCGTCCAGACAGCGGCCACCACGCTCTCCACCCGCTGGAAGGCCCCCTCCACCCCGGCGCTTTTGGCCAGGGTAAAGAAGGGGCTGTTCAGACGCCCAGCCAGTTCCGCCCCCAGGCTGCCGATTATCACCATCTGCCCCAGAACCACCAGGCCGCCCATCCATCCGCCGGCCCGGAGCCACTCCCTGGGCCACGCCTTTTCCGCTTCCGTCCTGCTGAGGAGGAAACTTCCATATACGCCGTAACACAGCACCCCCAGCACGGATGGGACGGCCATCAGGATACCGGGCACGTCATCCCACCAGACGGGAAGCAGCAGCTCCCCCCGCACCTGGGACAGGGAGAGCAGCAGCACCGCCGCCATGGCCGCCAGCAGGATGCCCCAAAAAATCTGGGCCGCCCGGGCAAAGGCGGCCAGCTTTCCCCGGGCCATCCAAAGGGCAAGGAGCGCGGCGGCAGGCAGGAAAAACCAAAGGGAGCCGTCCCGTTCCCCCGCCGACAGCAGCCGCTGGGCACACAGGCGCAGACGCAGGGCCGCCAGGCACTCCCCCCAGATGAGATAGAGCACCAGCACCCCTTTCCCCACGGCGGGCCCCAGCCCGCGGCGCACCGCGCCAGCGTATCCCCCCAGCACTCTCCATTTGGGGATCAAAAGGCAGCCCACAGCCACCATCCCCGCCCATGCCAGCAGCACGGACAGCCACGCCCCCCTTCCGGCCCGGTCCAGCGCCGCCCCAGGGAGCAATTCCACCATAGGGGCCATCAGGCCGGCCCAAACCATCGCCCGCCACTGACTGTTGGAGATGCAATCCCGATCCATAGTCTCTCCTTCCTCACCCCAGGTCGCCATAGGTCCTGCTGATGGAGGCCTGCACCGTAACGGTGATGGGGACATTGACAAACAGCCGCTCCCAGTCCTCCGCAACCCAGCGCCAGCCCTCCGGAGCGGCCATACTGAGCTGGCGGCCGATTCCCACACAGTCCACCCGCCAGCTTCGCAGCTGATCCAGCGCCCGCTGGATTTTCTCCGTTTCCTGCCGCTCCACCGCCTCCCGAAGGCGGTTGAATTCCTCCGTTTTCATGGGAGATGGAAATTCTGTCAGAGCCCCGTCGACCTGGCACACCAGCCGGATCTCCCGCAGCTCCTTCTGCCGGTACACCGGGATGAACTGGGTGGCGGTCTGGCCGATCTCTACCACCGCCGGCCCGCCGGACAGCTGTATCTCCAGCAGGTCGCCGTCCCCCCGGCCGGCCAGCAGCTCCAGCCCCCGCGCGCCGTCCCCCTCCAGATAGCCCACCAGGCGGTCCTCCCGAAGGACGCCGTACCCCCATTCCAGCAGGGAGGCCTCCCCCTCCTGCCCGCTGGGGACGCAGCGCAGGGCTGGCAGGTACGCCCCGCCCTGCTCCAAAATATCCTGGAACATCTCTCCCGCCGTCCGGGTCAGCCCCCCGATGCCCAGTTCCCGGCTTTTCTGCAGGATGGACAGCTGCTCCTCCACGCCGGACTCCCCGCCGGACTCAATGGCGCTTTGCGCGCTGCCGTCCCGTACCAGCCAGATCTGGGCGCCCAGCCCCAGCTCCACATCCCGGGACAGATATTCCAGCACCGGTTCCACCCCCCGCAGGGCCATGGACTCCCCCAAAAGGATCTGGTCCACATATCCGTAGAACACATGGTAGCTGCTCAGCCCCTGAATGTCCCGGCAGGCGCCGCTGAGGGACGGGCTCTCCGCCTGCAAAACCAGGGGCGCCGCCGTCCCGCCCTGGGTGCCCGCGGCCCGCTTTCCTGTGGAGACCGTCACCGCCACGGCTTCCGTTCCCCCTTCATCCACGCCCATGGTCCGCATCAGGGCCATCTCCCCCATCTCCCTGGCCTGGGGCAGCCCTCCGCATCCACTTAACAGCACCGCCGCCGCCAGAAAGCCCGCGGCACAGGTTCCTCTCATCGCTGATTCCTCCGATTTTGGGTATGGCCGGCGCCGTCCCGCCACTTCATCCAGGGCAGGGGCGGGCGCACGATGTTGGGATGCCCCTTGGCGCGGCCGGCCCCCGTGGTAAAGGGGGCCAGATAAGGCACGCCGAAGGTCTCCAGCCTGGCCAGATGGTAGATTAAGGCGGCGCAGCCCGCCGTCAGGCCAAACAGCCCCGCCGCACTGGACAAAATGGCCAGCAAAAACCGCCACAGGCGCAGCGCCCCGGCAAAATCCTGGGAGGGCATGGTATAGCCTGCCACCCCGGCAATGGCCACGGCAATCAGCACCGCCGGGGACACGATATGGGCCTCCACAGCGGCGTTGCCCACCACCAGACCGCCCAGGATGGACACCGTGGCGCCGATGGGGCTGGGCAGCCGCAGGCCCGCCTCCTGGAGCACCTCAAAGGCCACCAGCATAATCAGCACCTCAAAGATAGTGGAAAAGGGCACCTCCTGCTTGGCCGCCACAATGGACAGCGCCAGCTTCACAGGAATGGCCTCCGGATGGAAGGTGACCACGGCGATATACAGCCCGGGCAGCAGCAAAGTGACCAGCACGCAGAACCAGCGGACGATGTTCAGGGCGCTGGCCGTCATCCAGTGAAAGGCCCGGTCCTGGCCGGTTTTGAAAAACTGGTCGATGGTGCCCGGCAGCATCCAGCCCATGGGCAGACCGTCGGCCAGAATGCACACCCGGCCCTCCAGCAGGGCCTGGCAGAACCGGTCGGGCCGCTGGGTATAGGGCATAGTGGGAAAGGGGGTGTTCAGGTGGTCGGCGAGGTACTCCTCCAGGTTTCCCGCCGCCTCCACCCCGTCAATATCTATCTCCTCCAGGCGCTTCCGCACCCGCTTCACCAGCTCCGGGTCGGCAATGCCATCCAAATAGAGCACATCCACCTGGGTCCGGGACTGCCTGCCCACAATTTCCTCCTGGATTTTCAAATCGGGGGCCTTCAGATGCCGGCGGATCATAGAGGTATTGGTGCGGATGGACTCCACAAAGGATTCCCGCACCCCCTTCAGCGCCGGCTCGTTCTCCGGCTCCCCCACGGAGCGCTTCTCCTCCGTCGCCACCGGCAGGGTCAGGGCCTGGTCCACCCCCTCCAGGAAAATGGCGCAGCTGCCCATAATCAGGTCGTCCACCACCTGGTCCAGCTCCCCGCGGCGGACAGCGGCCGTGTTGTAAAGGGCCCCGTACTCCAGCCGCCGCAGCAGTTCCTCCCCCCGGGCCCCGCTCAAACCGCCGTCCTGGGCCAGGGGCCGGAGCACATAGTCGTTCAGCCGCTCGTTCCGGGTCATCCCCAGCAGGTAGCACACCGTCACCCGTTGGTCCTGCTCCCCGCAGACCCGCACCTCCCGCTCCATGTAGTCGGCGCACCCCTCAAACACCCGGGACAGGTTCTCCCGGGACAGCGGCTGGGGAAATTTGGGGACCTTCCGGGGATGGGGATGCCCCCCGGCAGGTCCGGACTGAAACAGCGCCACCGGCACTCCCTCCTCTCCTGGCCTTTAGGATGGCTTTCCCGGAAAAAAATATTCCAGTCCCTCCCTTTTCTTCCCCCTTTTTGCCCAAAGAAATACCCTCTGCACGGGGTATTCCCGATACAGAGGGTATTTTTTCGCTATTCCATTACAGCCACCGGGCTATCTTCAGGCCTTGTTCTGGGCCTCCACCAGACGGACGCCGCAGTACCGCTCCCGGAGCTTGGGCTTTTCGATTTTGCCTGTGGGGTTCCGGGGCACAGGGGCGAAGATAATCTTCCGGGGCCGCTTGTACCGGGGCAGCTCGGTGCAGAACTGGTTGATCTCGCTTTCGGTACAGTTCATGCCCTCCTTCACCTGGATGATGGCCGCGGCAATCTCGCCCAGCCGCTTGTCCGGCAGGCCGATTACCGCCACGTCGTGAATCTTGGGATAGGCGGACAGGAAGTCCTCAATCTGGACGGGGTACAGGTTTTCACCGCCGGAGATGATGACATCCTTCTTCCGGTCCACCAGGAAGTAGAACCCGTCCTCGTCCTGGCGGGCCATGTCCCCGGTGTGGAGCCACCCGTCCTTGAGCACGGCGGCAGTGGCCTCCGGGTCATGGTAGTAGCAGTTCATCACACCGGGGCCCTTGACGCACAGCTCACCCACCTGGCCCTGGGGCACGGGCTGATCCTGCTCGTCCACGATTTTCACCTTCCAGCCGTAGCCGGGGACGCCGATGGCGCCCACCTTGTGGATGTGATCCATGCCCAGATGGACGCAGCCCGGGCCGGTGGACTCGGACAGGCCGTAATTGGTGTCGTACTTGTGGTGGGGGAAATAGCTCATCCAGTGCTTGATCAGGGAGGGGGGGACGGGCTGGGCGCCGATGTGCATCAGCCGCCACTGGTCCAGATGGAAGTCGGCCAGCTTCAGCTCCCCCCGGTCCAGGGCCGCAAGGATGTCCTGGCACCAGGGCACCAGCAGCCACACGATGGTACACGCCTCGCTGGAAACCGCCTCCAAAATGGCCCTGGGGGAGTTGCCCTTCAGCAGCACCGCCCGGCTGCCGGTAAACAGGGAGCCGAACCAGTGCATTTTCGCGCCGGTGTGGTACAGGGGCGGGATGCACAGGAACACGTCCTCATGGGTGGTCTCGTGGTGGATGGCCTCCATCCGGGCGGACTGGAGCAGGGCGGCGTGGCGCAGGAGGATGGCCTTGGGGAAGCCGGTGGTGCCGGAGGAGTAGTAGATGGCCGCGTCGTCCTCGTCGTCCACCAGCACCTTGGGGGCCATGCTGGAGCAGTTGGCGGTGGCCCGGTGGTAATCCTCAGCAAAGGAGGGGCTGGTGTCCCCCACAAACAGCAGCAGCAGCTTGTTGGAGATCTTGGGGACAATGGTCTCCACCCGGCCGATAAACTCCGGCCCGAAAAACAGCACATCCACATCCGCCAGCTTCAGGCAGTAGTCAATCTCGTCGGCGGTGTATCGGAAATTCAGGGGCACGGCCACGGCGCCGGCCTTCAGGATGCCGAAGTAGATGGGCAGCCACTCCAGGCAGTTCATCAGCAGGATGGCCACCTTCTGGCCCTTGCGGATGCCCCGGCCAAGGAGCATGTTGGCCACCCGGTTGGCCTTCTCATCAAAGACCGACCAGGTGATCTCCCTGCGGTAGGGAGCGGCGGCGGTGGGCTGAATCAATTCATATTCCTTCCAGGTGACCCGCTGCGGCTCCTGCACCTCGGGATTGATCTCCACCAGGGCGATCTCCTCCCCATACAGCTTGCTGTTGCGCTCCAACAGATCGGTTATCGGCATGTTCTTCCATCCCTTTCAAGACCGGGGGCGGTCATACCCTCGATTTTTGCTTTAAACTGTTGAAGTATCATACCCAATTTTTCTCCATTTGTCAAGGGGGCCCCCTCAGGGTACGGAGCGGCAGATGGAAAGATTTTGCTTGACAATCATGTGCCAGGGTGTATAATGCTTTCCATAAAAGCGATGACGGAGACAGGTAGGACGCAGAGACAGCCGGACAGAGAGTTCCCGGTCGGTGCGAGGGACGCGGCGCTGCGTGTGAAGGTTCATCTCCTGAGCAGTCCGAACAACGGCCTTGGGGCTTAGTAGAGCGGAACGGGGCCTCCCGTTACAGAGGCAGGGTGTTATGGGACACCCGGTGAGGCCGCCCCTGCGAGGGAGCGGCGAATAGAGGTGGTACCACGGGGCAGGCGCCCCGTCCTCTGGTGGTCGATCAGACCCCCAGAGTTTTTTTGTACCCTTTTTCAGGGCCGGCCCCTGTCCCAGCAGCCGGATTCACTCTTTACCTTTGTGCTTTTATGTGCTACACTTTAAGGGAATGAATTGTCCCCTTGGGGCAGAGATGAGGAGTGGTACCATGGCAAAAAACGAAAAGCGTACCCGCAGCCTGGCACTGTACGAGACCATTCTCAAGCTGAAGGATCTGGAGGAGTGCCGCCGGTTCTTTGAGGACCTGTGCACCCCCACTGAGCTGCAGTCCATGGAGCAGCGGTTTGACGTGGCGGTTTATCTCCAGCAGGGTCTGGTATACCTGGACATCCTGGAAAAGACCGGGGCCAGCAGTGCCACCATCAGCCGGGTGCGCCGGTCCATGCTGGAAAACGGTGCCGGAGGCGTGGTACAGGACATCATCCTTCGGGAGGGGCTGGCCAAGCCCGGCGGAGACCCGGAGCAGGCGTAAACAGACAAATCCGGCTATGCCGGAAGGAAATTCCAGAAAGTAGGGAGAGACTATGAAAAAGCAACTGATGCTGGGCAACGCAGCCGTTGCCCGGGGCCTGTATGAGGCGGGATGCGCCGTGGCGTCCAGCTATCCCGGCACCCCCAGCACGGAGATTACCGAGGAGGCCGCCCGCTTTGACGATATCTACTGCGAGTGGGCCCCCAATGAGAAGGTGGCCATGGAGGTGGCCTTCGGCGCCTGCCTGGCGGGCAAGCGTTCCTTCTGCGGTATGAAGCACGTGGGCCTGAACGTGGCCGCAGACCCCCTGTTCACCATGTCCTACACCGGTGTAAACGCCGGGCTGGTCATCGCCGTGGCTGACGACGCGGGGATGCACTCCTCCCAGAATGAGCAGGACTCCCGCAACTACGCCATCGCGGCCAAGCTGCCCATGCTGGAGCCCTCCGACTCCGCCGAGGCCAAGGCCTTCACCAAGCGGGCTTACGAGATTTCCGAGGAGTACGACACCCCGGTGCTGCTGAAGATGTGCACCCGCGTGGCCCACTCCCAGTCCATTGTGGAGCTCCAGGACCGTGTTGAGCCCCCCAAGAAACCCTATGAGAAGAACATCGGCAAGTACGTCATGATGCCCGGCAACGCCAAGCGCCGCCACCCCTTTGTGGAGGAGCGCACCCGCAAGCTGACCCAGCTGGCGGAGGAGACCGACCTCAACCGGGTGGAGATGGGCGGCACGGAGATGGGCATTATCACCTCCAGCACCTCCTACCAGTATGTGAAGGAGGTCTTTGGCGACACGGTGTCCGTGCTGAAGCTGGGCATGATTAACCCCCTGCCCGTCAAGCTGATTTTGGACTTCGCCTCTCACGTGGACCATCTGGTGGTGGTGGAGGAGCTGGACCCCATCATTGAAAACCACTGCCGCCGCCTGGGCCTGAAGGTGACGGGGAAGAACGTCCTGCCCATGGTGGACGAGTTCTCCCAGAACCTGGTGGCGGAGAAGCTGGGCGGCACCGTCCATCGCGGCACCGCCCTGGAGGACGCCATCCCGCCCCGTCCCCCCGTCATGTGCGCCGGCTGCCCCCACCGGGGACTGTTCTACACCCTGAACAAAAACAAGTGCACCGTAATGGGCGATATCGGCTGCTACACCCTGGGCGCGGTGGCCCCCCTGTCCGCCATGGATATGACCCTGTGCATGGGCGGCTCCATCAGCGGCATCCACGGCTTCAACAAGGCCCTGGGCCAGGAGAGCGAGGGCAAGACGGTGGCCGTCATCGGCGACTCCACCTTCATGCACTCCGGCATGACGGGCCTGGCCAACATCGCCTACAACCAGTCCAACTCCACGGTCATCATCCTGGACAACTCCATCACCGGCATGACCGGCCACCAGCAAAACCCCACCACCGGCTATAACATCAAGGGCGACCCCGCCGGCAAGATTGACCTGGAGGCCCTCTGCCGGGCCATGGGCTTCAACCGGGTGCGGGTGGTGGACCCCTACGACCTGAAGGCCTGTGACCAGGCGGTGAAGGAGGAGCTGGCCGCTGAGGAGCCCTCCGTCATCATCTCCCGCCGCCCCTGCGCCCTGCTGAAGTACGTCAAGCACAAGGCGCCCCTGGCGGTGGACACCGCCAAGTGCATCGGCTGCAAGAGCTGCATGAAGATCGGCTGCCCCGCCATCTCCATTAAGGAGGGCAAGGCCCATGTGGACGCCACCCTGTGCGTGGGCTGCGGCGTGTGCGAGCAGCTTTGTCCCGTGGACGCTTTCGAGAGCACCGGCAAGGAGGGTTAAGGCATGGAAACGAAGAATATCATGATTGTTGGCGTAGGCGGCCAGGGCTCCCTGCTGGCCAGCAAGCTGCTGGGCCATCTGCTGATGGAGCAGGGCTACGACGTGAAGGTGTCCGAGGTGCACGGCATGTCCCAGCGGGGCGGCAGCGTGGTCACCTATGTGCGCTACGGCGACCGGGTCAACTCCCCGGTCATTGACAAGGGGGAGGCGGACTACATCGTCTCCTTCGAGTTGTTGGAGGCCGCCCGGTGGCTGGAGTATCTGAAGCCGGACGGGCAGATCGTCACCTCCACCCAGCAGATCGACCCCATGCCCGTCATCACCGGCGCGGCACAGTATCCCCAGGAGCTGGTGGAAAAAATGCGGGCCGCGGGCGCCAAAGTGGACGCCCTGGACTGTCTGGCCCTGGCCGAGGAGGCGGGCAGCAGCAAGGCGGTGAATATCGTGCTCATGGGCCGCCTGTCCCACTACTTCGACCTGCCGGACGAGGCCTGGCAGGCCTCCCTGGAGGCCATGGTGCCCCCCAAGTTCCTGGAGCTGAACAAAAAGGCCTTCCAACTGGGCAAAAACGCCTGATTGGCCGGGCGTTGGAACAATACGCGCTTCCCCACCCCCCACGCGAAAAGGAGATAAGGAGAATTACATCGAAAGGACTGATACCCATGGAACGATATTACCAGCCGGAAATCGAATGCGCCTCCCGGGAACAGATCAAGGCCTGGCAGGATGAGCGCCTGGTCAAGCAGGTCAAGCATGTGTGGGACAACGTGCCCTACTACCGGAAGAAGATGGAGGAGAAGGGCCTCACCCCCGACGACATCAAATCCACCGACGACCTGCACAAGCTGCCCTTCGTCACCAAGGCCGACCTGCGGGACGCCTACCCCTACGGCCTGCTGGCCAAGCCCCTGAAGGACTGCGTCCGTATCCAGTCCACCTCCGGCACCACCGGCAAGCGGGTGGTGGCTTTCTACACCCAGCACGACATTGACCTGTGGGAGGACTGCTGCGCCCGGGCCATTGTGGCCGCCGGCGGCACCAACGAGGATGTGTGCCAGGTGTCCTACGGCTACGGCCTGTTCACCGGCGGCCCCGGCCTCAACGGCGGCAGCCACAAGGTGGGCTGCCTGACCATCCCCACCTCCTCCGGCAACACGGAGCGGCAGATCATGTTCATCCGGGACCTCAGCGCCACCATCCTCTGCTGCACCCCCTCCTACGCCGCCTACATCGGCGAGACCATGAAGGAGATGGGCCTCACCCCCGACCAGATCCCCCTGAAGGCGGGTATCTTCGGCGCGGAGGCCTGGAGCGAGGAGATGCGCCAGGACATCCAGAACACCCTGGGTATCAAGGCCTACGATATCTACGGCCTGACCGAGCTGTCCGGCCCCGGCGTATCCTTTGAGTGCTCCGCCCAGACTGGCATGCACATCAACGAGGATCACTTCATCGCCGAGATCATCGACCCGGACACCGGCGAGGTGCTGCCTGAGGGCAGCAAGGGCGAGCTGGTGTTCACCTCCATCACCAAGGAGGCCTTCCCCCTGCTGCGGTACCGCACCCGGGATATCTGCATGCTCACCCGGGAGAAGTGCTCCTGCGGCCGCACCCACGTGAAGATGTGCAAGCCCATGGGCCGCTCCGACGACATGCTTATCATCCGCGGCGTCAACGTGTTCCCCTCTCAGATTGAGACGGTGCTGCTCAACCACGGCTATCCCGCCAACTATCAGATCATTGTGGACCGTGTCAAGTCCACCGATACCCTGGACGTCCAGGTGGAGATGACCCCCGAGATGTTCACCGACAACCTGGGCGAGATCGACCGCCGGCAGCGGGAGCTGGTGGACGGCCTGCGCTCCATGCTGGGCCTGGCCGCCAAGGTCACCCTGGTGGCCCCCAAGTCCATTGTCCGCAGCGAGGGCAAGGCGGTGCGTGTCATCGACAAGCGGAAGATTTAAAGGAGGACGGTACCATGAGCATCAAGCAGATTTCTGTCTTTGTGGAAAATACCCCCGGCGCCCTGTACGGGCTGACCGGCGTACTGGCCCAGCACAAGGTGGACCTGCGGGCCCTGTCCCTGGCGGAGACCAGCGAGTTCGGCATCGTCCGGATTATCGTGGATAACCTTTACCAGGCCACCACCGTTTTGAAGGAGGCCGGGTACGTCCACAGCCTGACCCCTGTGGTGGGCGTAGCCATCCCCGACGTGCCCGGCGGCCTGAACCGGGTGCTCCAGGTGCTCACCGACGCTCGGGTGAACATCGAGTACATGTACGCCTTCCTGGGCGGCAAGGACGCTGAGCACGCCTACATGATCTTCCGGGTGGCCGACGAGGCCGCCGCCACCGCAGCCCTCAACGCCAGAGGAATTCGAACCCTGGAACAGGACGACGTGGAGCGGATGTAACAAGCGCAAAAAAGGACGAGGCAGGCGCCTCGTCCTTTTTTTATCGCTGATATTCGAATTCCAGGTCGTACATGGACACGATGTCCCCGTCCTGGATGCCCATAGCCTCCAGCTTGTCAAACAGGCCGGACTGACGGAGGTTGCGGTCAAACCAGTTCCGGGATTCAAAGTCGGAGAAGTTGACGTTGGCCATCAGGCGCTGGAGCCAGGGGGCCTCCACCACCCAGGTGTCGTCATACTTCTCAATGGACACCTCGCCGGAGGTATCCACCTCCGGGGGCCGCTCCACGTAGGTGGGCTCGTACACCGCCACGGGAGGCAGCTGCTGCAGCTCCTGGGCCGCCTTCTTCACCAGCTCCCGGGTGCCGATATGGGCCGCGGCGGACAGCTCGAACAGCTCCATGCCCTGGACCTCCACATGGGCGCGGAGCTTTTCCAGCAGGGTTGGGTCCTCCATAATGTCCACCTTGTTGGCCGCCACAATCATCTTCCGGCTGGCCAGCTGGGGGGAGTATTGCCGCAGCTCGGCGTTGATGGCCTCAAAATCCTCCACAGGGTCCCGGCCCTCGCTGCCCGACACATCCACCACGTGGATCAGCAGGCGGCAGCGGTCGATATGCCGCAGGAAATCATGGCCCAGGCCCGCGCCCTCGGCGGCCCCCTCGATAATGCCGGGGATGTCGGCCATGACGAAGGAGACCCCCTCCTCCACATAGACCACCCCCAGGTTGGGGAACAGGGTGGTGAAGTGGTAGTTGGCAATCTTGGGCTGGGCCCGGCTGACCACGCTGAGCAGGGTGGACTTGCCCACATTGGGGAAGCCCACCAGGCCCACATCCGCCAGCAGCTTCAGCTCCAGCACCACCTCCCGGCTCTCCCCGGGGAAGCCCGCCTTGGCAAAGCGGGGCACCTGGCGGGTGGGGGTGGCGAAGTGCTGGTTGCCCCAGCCCCCCCGGCCGCCCCGGCAGAGGATAAAGGGCTCCTCATCGGACATGTCGTGGATGATCTCGCCGGTGGCGCTGTCCCGGATCACCGTGCCCCGGGGCACCCGGAGCACCAGATCCCCACCGTTTTTCCCGGTGCAGCGCTTGCCGCTGCCGTCCATGCCGTTTTCCGCCACATATTTCCGCTTGTAGCGGAAGTCCATCAGGGTGGACATGTGGTCGTCAACCACCACAACCACATTTCCGCCCCGGCCGCCGTCGCCCCCGTCCGGGCCGCCGGCCGCCACATACTTCTCCCGATGGAAGGAGACCACACCGTTGCCGCCGTTGCCGGAGCGGACGGTGATCTTCGCGGTGTCTACAAAAGGCGCAGCCATGGCCGCCACCTCCTTTTCTCTAAATGTTGGAATGGGTTAAAACTCCAGCAGGTTCAGCCCCACAGTATGGCTGAACTTCCGCCCCACCTGGCCGTCCCACACCTGGAGAAACAGCTCCAGGGTGGCGCTGATGGTGGCGGCGGTAAGATGTCCGGCGTGTACCTCCCCCGTCACCGGGTTGCCGATGGTAATGTGGAGATGGAGATAGGGTTCCCCGTCCATCCGGGTCACATTACCCGTCAGGGCGGAAATCTCATAATCCCCCTGGTACCGCCGGGCGGAATAGGTCTTGGCCGCCGTATCAAAAATCCCGATGGTCACATCGTTGGCCGCCCCCAGGGCGGACACCAGCCCCAGGCGGATATCCTCCCGCCGCACCAGGTCGGTCAGGCAGGAGACAATCTCCTCCCCGGGGTCCAGGCGCAGGACATAGCCCTGGCCAAACTTCCGGTAGTCCATGAAGCATCCTCCCTCACAGAACAGAGAAGCCGCAAACGTCAATCCGTTTGCGGCTTACTGTCAGCAAATTACTGCGCAATCTCCACAATGGAGACCTGCTTGCGATCCTTGCCCAGGCGCTCGAACTTCACCTTGCCGGACTTCAGGGCAAACAGGGTGTCGTCGCTGCCCTTGCCCACGTTCACGCCGGGGTGGATGTGGGTGCCGCGCTGACGGACCAGGATGTTGCCGGCCAGCACGAACTGCCCGTCGGCACGCTTCACGCCCAGGCGCTTGGCCTCGGAGTCGCGGCCGTTACGGGTGGAGCCAACGCCCTTCTTGTGGGCGAAAAACTGCAGACCGATATTCAGCATAAGTTACACCTCCAAAACGGTAATATGTTGGGGATATTCCTCCGCCAGCTGGACAAAATGGACCATCAGCGCCGTCAAAAGGGTCTCTTGAGTGTGATGGATGCGTCGCTCTGCTTCACCTTTACCGAGGCCTCCAGCCCCAGCACGTCGTTGACGGCGCACTCGGTCAGGCGGACGGCGCTGGTAATGGCGGCGCAGACGATGTCCTCTCCCTCTGAGGCATAGCCGCTGTGGCCCTGAACGGTAAACCCGCAGATCCGGCGGCCCTCAGTGTGGAATGTGACGGTGGTCATCAATCAGGCCTTGATGGCGCCGATCTGCACCTTGGTGTAGGGCTGACGATGGCCCTGACGCTTCCGGTAACCCTTCTTGGGGGTGTACTTGAAGATGCGGACCTTCTTGCCCTTGCCGTTCTTCACAACGGTGGCGGACACGGAAGCGCCCTCCACGGCGGGAGCGCCGAAGGTAGCCTTGTCCCCGTCCAGGATCGCCAGGACCTGATCGAAAACGATCTCCTGGCCGGCCTCGGCCTCCAGCTTCTCGATGAAGAGGGTGTCGCCCTCGGCCACCTTGTACTGCTTGCCGCCGGTCACAATAATAGCGTGCATGAATTTCACTCCTTTATTACGGGCTCGCTCTCACAGGCAGAGCCATGGCTCTTTAGGGGCCTGCTCAAAGCGGCTTATGCATTATATCAGGGGCATCCCCGTTTGTCAAGGCCTTTCCCCCTGGGAATCCTTGAAATTTCAAGGGAATTCCTCAGTTTTTCAGGCTCTGCATGGGGGCGGGGATGCGGCCGCCCCGGGCGATGAACGCCTGGGCGGAGAAGGGGTGGACTGGCTGGATGGGGGCAGAGCCCAGCAGCCCGCCAAACTCCACCGTGTCCCCCACCTGCTTGCCGGGGGCGGGGATCAGGCGGACGGCGGTGGTCTTGGAGTTGACCATGCCGATGGCCGCCTCGTCGGCGATGATGGCGGAGATGGTCTCGGCAGGGGTGTCGCCGGGGACGGCAATCATGTCCAGGCCCACGGAGCAGACACAGGTCATGGCCTCCAGCTTGTCCAGGGTCAGGGCGCCGGAGGCGGCGGCGGCGATCATGCCCTCGTCCTCACTGACGGGGATGAAGGCGCCGGACAGGCCGCCCACGTGGGAGGAGGCCATCACGCCGCCCTTCTTCACCGCGTCGTTGAGCAGGGCCAGGGCGGCGGTAGTGCCGTGGGTGCCGCACACCTCCAGCCCCATCTCCTCCAGAATCCGGGCCACGGAATCGCCGATGGCGGGGGTGGGGGCCAGGGACAGGTCCACAATGCCGAAGGGGGTGTCCAGGCGGCGGGAGGCCTCCTGGGCCACCAGCTGGCCCATCCGGGTGATGCGGAAGGCCGTCTTTTTAATGGTCTCGGCCACCACGTCGAAGGGCTGGCCCTTCACGCTCTGCAGGGCGTGATGCACCACGCCGGGGCCGGAGACGCCCACATTGATGACCCGCTCCGGCTCTCCCACGCCGTGGAAGGCGCCGGCCATGAAGGGGTTGTCCTCCACGGCGTTGCAGAACACCACCAGCTTGGCGCAGCCGAAGCCGCCCTGGTCGGCGGTGCGCTGGGCCAGCTCCTTGATGGTGCGGCCCATGAGCGCCACCGCGTCCATGTCGATGCCCGCCTTGGTGGAGCCCACATTCACGCTGGAGCACACCACGTCGGTGGTGGACAGGGCCTCGGGGATGGAGCGGATCAGGTTCCGGTCCGCCTCGGTCATGCCCTTCTGCACCAGGGCGGAAAAGCCGCCGATGAAGTTGACCCCGGTGGCCTTGGCCGCCCGGTCCAGGGCGCGGGCGAAGGGGGCGTAGTCCTTGGTGTCGGCGGCGGCGGCCACCAGGGCGATGGGGGTGACGGAGATGCGCTTGTTCACAATGGGGATGCCGAACTCCCGCTCAATCTCCTCGCCGGTGGATACCAGCTTCTCGGCGTAGGTGGTAATCTTGTCATAGATGGCGTCGCAGGCCTGCTTGGGGTCGCTGCGGGCGCAGGAGAGCAGGGAGATGCCCATGGTGATGGTGCGCACGTCCAGATGCTGCTGGTCGATCATCTCAATGGTCTGAAGGATTTCGTTCTGACTGAGCACGGCCGCTTCCCTCCCTTAAACGCGATGCATGGCGTTGAAAATATCCTCCCGCTGGATGCGGATGGACAGGGCGCGCTCCTGGCCGGCCTTGGCCAGCAGGTCGGAGATCTGGCCGATGTCCTGCTGGCAGCCGGACATGTCCACCAGCATCACCATGGTGAAGTAGTCCCGCAGGATGGTCTGGTTGATGTCCAGGATGTTGATGTTCTGCTGGGCCAGCAGGGAGCATACGGCGGCGGTAATGCCCACCTGATCCTTGCCGATAACGGTAACGATGGCGTTCATAGCTTCACAATTCCTTTCTTTCTCAGGGCTGTTGGCCCGGTTCTCCTTGCTGCAGTTCATCCAGGGTCAGTTCAAACTCCGGCAGCATCTCCCGCAGGAAATACTGCAATGCCGGCAGGGGGTTGTCCGCCAGGGCCTGGTAGGTCTGCTCCTTGGCCAGACGGAATTCCAGGTTGCCCGCCTTCATCTCCTCCACGCACTTGAGGTAGGCCGACAGCTTGTCCGCCGCCTTCACCAGTTCCGCCACGTGGGGGTCCGGGATGGCCAGGATCTCCTCATAGGCCGGCCGCAGCTGGGGTGGCAGCATCTCCAGCAGCCTGCGGCGGGCAGCCGCCTCCACGTCGCCGTAAGCGGAGCGGATGGCGGTGCTGTGGTACTTGATGGGGGTTGGCAGGTCGCCGGTGAGGATTTCCTCCGCATCGTGGTACAGGGCCGCCGCCGCCACCTGGCCTGGGTCCACCTGGCCGTCGAACCAGGTGTTTTCAATCAGCGCCAGGGCGTGGGCCAGCACCGCCACCATATGGGAGTGCTCCTGAATATTCTCCGGCTGGGTGTTGCGCATCAGGCCCCAGCGCTGGATGTAGCGCATCCGGCCGATCATGGGGAAAAATCCGCCCCTCATCCCAGTTGCCTCCTCCCGTTCAGCCTCGATTGGTTTATCATATCATGTCCCGCCCCTGTTGTAAACGCCGGGCTTGACGGAATTCAATTTGCCAGGGTTGCGATGAACTGCCGGGCCACTCTGGGGGTGCGTCCGGCGTGGCGGATCTCCCACTCCATGGCCTTGGCGTGGAGCAGCTCCCGGTCCATGTCCACCCCGTACAGCCCCGCCAGGTGGTCCACCAGGGCCAGGAACTCCCGCTTGTTCATGGTCATGTAGGGAATCCGCAGGCCGAACCGCTCGGCCAGGGCGGTCTTTTCCGCGATGGTCTCAAAGGCGTCCACCTCGTCGCTGCCCCGGTCGCTGAAGTTCTGCCGCACCAGGTGGCGGCGGTTGGAGGTGGCGTAGATGGCCACATTCAGCGGCCGCTTTTCCAGCCCGCCCTCCAAAATGGTTTTCAGGGAGGAATAGGTCATGTCGTCCTGGTCAAAGGCCAGGTCGTCGATGAACAGGATGAACTTCTGCCGCCGCTGGCCCAGCTCCCGGATCAGCTGGGGCATCCCCACCAGATTCTCCTTCTGCAGCTCAATGAGCCGCAGCTCCTCCATGCCGGGGAGATAGAGCATGGACTTGACCGTGGCCGACTTGCCCGTGCCGCCGTCGCCGAACAGCAGCACGTTGTTGGCCGGGTGCCCCTTCATCAGCAGCATGGTGTTGTCCAGCACCTGCTGCCGCTGGCTCTCGTAGCCCAGCAGCTCCACCGGCTTGGGGCAGTCCGGGTCGGCCACCGGCACCAGCACCCCGTTTTCCCACAGGAAGGTGCGGTACCGGGCGAACAGGCCGCAGCCCTGGCTGCGGTAAACGTCCGTCAGGCTGTCAAAATCAAAGGGGACGGACACGGCCGGCCGGGGCAGCCCCTCCGCCGCCGCCGCGCAGTCGGGGGGCAGCAGGCGGCACAGCTCCTCCACCACCGCGCCCCCTTCCAGGGCAGCCAGACGGCGCAGGGTCTCCACGTCCCGGCGGGCGGCGGCTTCCAGCACGGGGTCGCAGTCCCCCCGCTCCACCATCCGTCCATAGGCCGTGTCGGTATACCGCAGCCAGTCCCAAAGCCAGTCGCCCATGGCGGAAAATCCCGCCGCGCACAGGGCGTCCATCATCTGGGCGTACCGCTCCAGGGCGGTCTGCCCGTCCCGCTCCCGGCAGGCGGCCAGCAGCTGGAGGGCGGCCCGGACGGGCGCCTGGTCCAAAATCGGCCGGCAGGCGCACAGGCCCCGCAGGCCAAGTTCCAGGGTGGTCAGTTCCATATCAGCACACTTCCTTATCGTCTCCCGCCCCACAGGCCGGAAACCCACGTCTTTCCTGTCATTTTACCCACTTCACCCGGCCTTGTCAACCAAGGGGGAGTATGATAGAATACCCCTGAATGCCGCGGGCCTGCCGCGCCCGCGCCAGCAAATTTGGAGGTTGCCCATGGTTTCCATCGGAGGAATTACAATAGAAACGCCCCTTGCCCTGGCCCCCATGGCCGGGGTCACCGACGTGGCCTTCCGCACCATCTGCCGGGAGCAGGGGGCCGGCCTGACCTGCACGGAGATGGTCAGCGCCAAGGCTTTGTGCTTCCAGGACAAGAAGTCCATCCCCCTGCTCCAGCTGGGGGATGGGGAGCACCCCGCCGCCGCCCAAATTTTCGGCAGTGACCCGGTCTGTATGCAGGAGGCGGCCGCCATCGCCCACCAGGTGTCCGGCGCCGACTTCATCGACATCAACATGGGTTGCCCGGTGCCCAAGGTGGCCAACTCCGGGGACGGCTCCGGCCTGATGCGCAACCCCGACCTGGCGGTGAAGGTGGCCGAGGCGGTGATCCGGGGGGCGGGCTGCCCGGTGACGGTGAAGTTCCGACTGGGCTGGGACAAGGGCTCCATCAACTGCGTGGAGTTTGCCCAGGCCATGGAGCAGGCGGGGGTGGCCGCCGTGGCGGTGCACGGCCGCACCCGGACCCAGATGTACGCCGGGACTGCCAATTGGGACTGGATTCGGGAGGTCAAGAAGGCGGTGTCCATCCCCGTCATCGCCAACGGCGACGTATTCAAGCCCGCCGACGCCCCCCGGATTCTGAAATACACCGGGGCGGACATGGCCATGATTGGCCGGGGCATCTTCGGCAACCCCTGGCTGTTCGCCCAGTGCAAGGCCGCTCTGGAGGGCCGGGAAATCCCGCCCATGCCCCCCCTGGCCCAGCGGTGCGACACAGCGGTGCGGCAGTTTGAGCTGGCCGCCGCCAACAAGGGGGAGAAAATTGCCTGTCTGGAGGCCCGGCGGCACTACGCCTGGTATCTCAAGGGCGTGCCCCACGCGGGGTATTATAAGGAGCAGATTGTAAAAATCACCACCCTGGCCGATGTCTATCGGGTCACCGAGGGCATCAAGCGGGATCTGCGGGACGGATAAGGAGGCGGCAGGAATGACGGAAGAGGCGCTGGTTCAGCGGGCCAGGCAGGGAGATCCGGACGCCTTTGAGCAGCTGATGCGGGACAACCAAAACCGGATCTACACCCTGGCCCTGCGTATGGCCGGCAACCCGGAGGACGCCATGGACCTGTCCCAGGAGGCCATGATCCGGGCCTGGAAGGGCTTAAAGGACTTCCGGGGGGGCAGCAGCTTCTCCACCTGGGTCTACCGCCTGACCAGCAACGTGTGCCTGGATTTTCTCCGCCGGGAGCGGCGGCGCCAGGGGGTGGAGGGCGGCCCGTCCCTGGACGACGAGGAGGCGCCCCTCCCCCAGCCAGCCGACCCCTCCGGCGACCCCCACGCCCTTTTGGAGCAGAAGGAGCTGCGCCAGGCGGTGGAGCAGGGCCTGGGGGAGCTGCCCCCCCACCACCGGCAGGTGCTGGTCATGCGGGAGCTGTCCGGCATGAGCTACCAGGAAATTGGGCAGGCCCTGGAGCTGGACCCGGGGACGGTCAAATCCCGGATCGCCCGGGCACGCCAGGCGTTGAAGAAAAATCTGCTGCAAAAGGGGAACCTTTTTCCCGGTTCATCGTCTAACCCAGCGAACACAAAAGGAGGTGACCCGGAATGAAATCCTGTGAACAATACCAGCAGGCCATCAGCCTGTCCCTGGACGGCGTGTTGTCCCGGGAGGAGGAGGCCGCGCTCCGGGCCCACCTGGAACAGTGCCCCCGCTGCCGGGCGGACTACGCCCTTCTCCAGGCCGCGTCGGCTGCCCTGCGGGAGGAGGGGGAGACCCCGGCGCCCCCCCAGCTTCTCCCCCAGGTCATGGACGAAATCCGCCGCCAGGCCCCGCCCAAGGTAATCCCCCTGTGGCGGCGGCCCCAAATCAGGGCGCTGGGCGCCCTGGCCGCCTGCGCCGTGATCTGCGTCGGGCTGTACCGCTTCCCCTTCCAACCGGACGCCGCTTCCTCCTCCGCCGGTTCCGACCCCGGCGTGGGCGTCGTCCCATCCACCTACGGGGTGACCGCCCAGGATGCGGGGATCAGCCCCCGGATGGAAACCACCACCCAGCTGATACTCACCCAGCTGCCCCAGGAGGCCGCCCAGCTCCTCCCCCCTCTGGAGGAGTGGGAGGGGGACGGCTCAGGGGCAGTCTGGTGCTCCGTCTCCCCCCAGCAGCTGGAGCAGGTGCTGGAATCGCTGGAGGAGGCCGGCGTCCCTGTGGACGCCCCTCCTCAGCCCTGGAGCGACCCCTGCCAAATCCTGTTCCAGCCGGAGGAATGACTTTCCCACGGGCGGACGCCGGAATCTTCTGGTTCCGGCGTCCGCCCGTGATTTTTTTGCTTTCCCGTTTCCGTTGGTGAAAATGACGGTATTCCCCGAAATTGTGCAGTTTCCACGAAAAAATGTCCTCCCGCCCCGTTTTCCCCCTGGGGCCCAGGGGTGATACGACCAAAAAAACAGTTGCCAGAACCGCTCTGTTACGTTATAATAACCAACAGATTGTACCGTATGCCGGGTGTCTTTCCCCAGGCATATGCGTCACATATGTTTCAACACAAGGAGTGGAATCAACAATGAGCTATTCTGTACAAAACATCCGGAATGTCTGTCTGTTGGGGCATGGCGGCAGCGGTAAGACCGCTCTGGCAGAGAGCCTGCTGTACATGACCGGCGCCATCGACCGCATGGGACGTGCCGCCGACGGAAACACCGTCTGCGACTACGACCCCGAGGAGGTCAAGCGCCAGATTTCCATCTCCACCTCCGTGGCTCCTCTGGAGTACAAGGGCTGTAAGATCAACGTGCTGGACACCCCGGGCGGCTTTGATTTCAGCGGCGAGGTAATGGAGGCCCTCACTGTGGCCGACGCCGCCATCATCGTCTGCTCCGCCAAGGACGGCATCTCCGTGGGCCTGGAGAAGGCCTGGAAGTACTGCGAAGAGCGGGATATGCCCCGTTTCATCTATATCTCCAAGACCGATGAGGAGAATTCCGACTATAACGCCACCTTCGAGGCCCTGCGTGAGCGCTTCGGCAACAAGATCGCTCCCCTGGTGGTGCCCATCTGGGACGAGAACAAGCGGGTCACCGGCATCATCGACGTGCTGAACAAGCGCGCCTACGAGATGCAGAACGGCAAGCGGGTGGAGATCGACATTCCCGAGGGGAAGGAAGAAGTCATCACCGAGTTTAACGACGCCCTGAAGGAGTCCGTGGCCGAGACCAGCGAGGAGTTCATGGACAAGTTCTTCTCCGGCGAGGATTTCTCCTATGTGGAGATGATCCAGGGCCTGCGCCAGGGCGTGCGGGAGCTGTCCCTGTTCCCCGTGATGTGCGGCTCCGCCGTCAACACCATGGGCTCCCTGATGCTGATGGACTTTATCTCCGAGCTGTTCCCCAACCCTGCCGAGGGCAACATGCGTAAGGGCGTGGCGCCCGACGGCACCAAGGAAGAGTTTGCCGTGGCCCCCGGCGGCGTGCCCTGCGCCTTCGTGTTTAAGACCGTCTCCGACCAGTACGGCAAGTATTCCTTCATTAAGGTGCTCTCCGGCACCGTCACCTCCGACCTGTCCCTGGTGGATTCCCGTACCGGCAGCACCGAGAAGCTGGGCCGCCTGTATGTGATGCGGGGCAAGAAGGCCGAGGAGGTTAAGGAGCTGTCCTGCGGCGACATCGGCGCCATCGGCAAGATGGACAAGGTCAAGACCGGCGACACCCTGTGCGACAGCCGCAAGGTCATTACCCTGGCCCCCATCCCCTTCGCCGAGCCCAACTACTCCGTGGCCATCTCCCCCAAGACCAGAGGCCAGGAGGATAAGGTGGCCCAGGGCCTGAACCGCCTCAACGAGGAGGACCCCTCCTTCACCGTGGTCAACAACGGCGAGACCCACCAGATGGTCATTTACGCCGCCGGCGACATCCAGGTGGATGTGCTGGTGTCCAAGCTGAAAAGCCGCTTCAATGTGGATACCGAGCTGAAGACCCCCCGCGTCCCCTACCGTGAGAAGATCCGCAAGACCGTCTCCAAGCAGGGCCGCCACAAGAAGCAGACCGGCGGCAGCGGCCAGTTCGGCGACGTGTGGGTCCGCTTCGAGCCCAACCCCGACGAGGACGAGATGGTCTTTGCCGAGGAGGTCTTCGGCGGCTCCGTGCCCAAGAACTTCTTCCCCGCCGTGGAGAAGGGCCTGCGGGAAGCCTGCGTCCATGGGCCTCTGGCCGGCTACCCCGTGGTGAATCTGAAGGCCGTGCTGTACGATGGAAGCTACCACCCCGTGGACTCCTCCGAAATTGCCTTCAAGACCGCCGCTCAGCTGGCTTACAAGGCCGCTATGCCCGAGGGCAACCCCGTCCTGCTGGAGCCTGTGGGCGAGCTGAAGGTCACTGTGCCCGACAGCTACATGGGCGACGTCATCGGCGACCTGAACAAGCGCCGCGGACGCGTCATGGGTATGACGCCCGCCCCCGGCGGCGAGCAGATCATTGAGGCTGAGGTGCCTATGGCGGAGATGACTTCCTACGCCATCGACCTGCGGGCGATGACCCAGAGCCGCGGCTCCTTCACCTTCCACTTCGTCCGTTACGAGGATTGCCCCCCTGCCGCCCAGGCCAAGGCAATCGAGGCCGCCAAGGCCATGGCCGCCGAATAACCTACTTTCTTTTGAAAAAGAAAGCACCTACTTTCTTTTGAAAAAGAAAGTAGGCAAAGAAAACTTCCTGCCGCGCTCTCCTGCGGGTCTGTGCGGGTAGCAGACTGTTCTGCTCTCCTCCAAACAGAGTGGACAAGGAAACCTTCCTGCTACGCCCGTCTGTGGGTCTGTGCAGGCTGCAATCTCATGAAAACACAAAACACATCTCCGGGCCATGCCCGGAGATGTGTTTTGTCAGACTGTCGAAGAACCCCTGTTTTCATTGAGCGAAAACAGGGGTTCTGGTCGTATTTGGGGAAATAACGGCAAATATCATGCACAAAATGGAGTTCT
>CASFCW010000054.1 GCA_949293165.1 uncultured bacterium | reverse complement strand
ACCGGACGGGCCGTGCCGGAGGCCGTGCGCTACATCCGGGACGCCGGCTGCGACAAGCTGGCCGTCTGCCTGGGCGGCGGCGTGCTGGCCGACGGCGAGACCGGGCGGCACATCCGCCGCTGGGACATCCCTCCCGCCGCCGCCCTGCCCGCTCTGGAGCTGTGCCTGGGCCGGAACATCCAGCTGATGGTCTTTGCGGGGGAGGAAATCCTGCTGGACCCCTACTCCCGGGACTGCCTGCTGCGCACCTTCCCCTCCCCCGCCTTCCACGAAAGCGCCATCGTCACGGAAGATCCGGCCGGCTATCTCCGGGCCCATGGCCTCCCCCTCACCAAGCTCCACGGCGACGGCAATCCCGCCGCCTACCCTCTGAAGGAGCTGGCCGCCCTGCCCGGCGTCAGCCTCACCTCCTCCAGCGACCACGACTTCGAGCTGGTGGCCGACGGGGTACATAAGGGCCGGGCTCTGGCGCTGCTGGCCATGCTGTACGGCGTCCCCCTGGCCCAGTGCGCCGCCGTGGGGGACAGCGCCAACGACCTGGGCATGCTCCAGGCGGTGGGCTTTCCCATTGCCATGGGCAACGCCCCGGAAGAAGTGAAGGCGGCAGCCAGCTATATCACAGGCCACAACGGGCAGGATGGAGCGGCCCAGGCCATCCTCCACTGCCTGTCCCTCAATACCAAGCACTAAACAAAAAGGAGCATCCTACCTATGGAACAGATCCAAGCAACCCCCTTTTCCCCGGAACAGGATCAGGCTCCGGAGCCTTCCGCCCCCCTGTTCAAGCCCCCCAAGAAGAAGCGCAGGTGGAAGAAAGTCCTCATCGCCATTGTGGTGGTGCTGGCTCTCCTGTTCTTCCTGGTCATCCGCCCCATGATGGGCGCCGGCCAGCAGATTATGGCCGGCCTTTACCTCACCGGCACCGCCCAAATGGCGGACATGACCGTCACCGTGGACAGCACCGGCACCATCCAGCCCATCGACTCCTACAACGTCAGCGGCCTGGTGACCGGCGACGTGCTGGAGGCCCCCTTTGAGGAGGGGGACTGGGTGGAAAAGGGGGATCTGCTCTACCGCATTGATCCGGGCAGCTCCGAGACCGCCCTGGAGCAGGCCCAGCTGGCTCTCCGCCAGGCCCAGCTGTCCTACGACTCCGCCCTCAGCGGCCTGAGCCCCAAGGCCTCCTTCCCCGGCGTGGTGCAGCAGCTCCACGTCCAGCTGGGCAGCCAGGTCTCCCCCGGCACCCCCATCGCCGACATTACCGATACCTCGGTGATGTCCCTGGCCCTGCCCTTCCTGTCCTCCGACGCGGCCTCCATTCAGCCGGGCCAGCAGGCCTCCGTCATCCTCTCCGGCACCCTGGAGACCTTGACGGGTACGGTGGAATCGGTAGCCTCCGCCGACCAGGTGGGCACCGGCGGCTCCCTGATCCGCCAGGTAAAGATCCAGGTGGTTAACCCCGGCGCCATCACGGAGGGCACCCTGGCCACCGCCCGGGTCGGCACCGCCGCCTGTGCCGCCGCCGGCGCCTTCCAGGCCAAAAGCAGCCAGACCGTCACCGCCGCGGGCAGCGGCGAGGTGGTCTCCCTCCAGGTGTCCGTGGGCAGCCGGGTCTCCTCCGGCGACGTGCTGGTGACCCTGGGCGGCTCCTCCGCCGACACCACGCTGGAAAATGCCGCCCTGTCCCTGGAACAGGCCAAGCTGTCCCTGGCCAACGCCGCCGACGCCCTGGAGAATTACACCATCACCGCCCCCATCTCCGGCACGGTGATTGAAAAGAATTTCAAGGCCGGGGACACCATCGACTCCAACCAGCTGTCCGCGGCGGGGGGCACCCTGGCCGTGCTGTACGACATGTCCACCCTGACCTTTGAGATGCTGGTGGATGAGCAGGATATCAACAAGATCCAGGTGGGCCAATCGGTCACCATCACCGCCGACGCGGTGGAGGGCAAGACCTTTACCGGCACGGTGGACAAGGTAAATATTAACGGCAGCACCGCCAACGGCCAGACCAATTACCCCATCACCGTGGTGCTGGACGAGGCCGGCGAGCTGAAGCCCGGCATGAATGTCTCCGCCAACGTGATTGTGGAGCAGGCGGGCGTCGTGCTGTGCGTCCCTGTGGACGCGGTGGACCGGGGCACCGGGCGCCCGGTGGTTACCGTGGCTCCCCCTGAGGCCCTGGACGAGACCGGCAATGTGGCTGACCCCTCCAAGCTGGAGCAGCGGGAGGTCACCCTGGGCCGCAACGACGACGAAAACATCGAAATACTGGACGGCCTGACAGAGGGCGAGGTCGTGGTCTGGATCAACCAGGCCTCCAACCCCCTGGCCGCCATGATGGGGATGTAACCCATGGGACATTTGATTGAGTTTCGATCCGTCTACAAGATCTACCAGATGGGCGACGCCCAGGTGCGGGCCCTGGATGGGGTCAGCTTTTCCATTGATAAGGGGGAGTTTGTGGCCATCGTGGGCCAGTCCGGCTCCGGCAAATCCACCGCCATGAACATCATCGGCTGCCTGGACGTACCCACCAGCGGGCGGTATTTCCTGGGCGGCGTGGACGTGTCCACCATGGACGACGACCAGCAGGCGGAGATCCGCAACAAGATGCTGGGCTTCATCTTCCAGCAGTACAACCTGATCCCCAAGCTGAACGTGCTGGAAAATGTGGAGCTGCCCCTGCTTTACGCCGGCGTGCCGGAGCGGGAGCGCCGGGAGCGGGCCCTGCAGGCCCTGGAGCGGGTAGGTCTGGCGGAAAAACGGAAAAACCGCCCCAACCAGCTTTCCGGCGGCCAGCAGCAGCGGGTGTCCATCGCCCGGGCGCTGGCAGGCCAGCCCTCGGTGATCCTGGCCGACGAGCCCACCGGCGCCCTGGACTCCCGCACCAGCCGGGAGGTGCTTAACTTCCTGCGCCAGCTCAACCGGGAGGGGGACACGGTGGTGCTGATTACCCACGACAACTCCATTGCCGTCCGGGCCAGGCGGATCATCCGCCTTCAGGACGGGAAGATCATCTATGACGGCGACGCCCAGGACCCCCAGGCCCTGGTACTGCCCGCCCAGTCGGAGGACGAGGAGGTGGAGGGCTGATGGAATTCAAGCAATCCTTCCTCCTGGCCGTCAAATCCCTGGCGGTGAGCAAGATGCGGGCGCTGCTGACCATGCTGGGCATTATCATCGGCGTGGCCGCCGTCATCGTCATCATCTCCCTGGGCGACGGCATGCAGAAGCTGATGAGCGACCAGTTTGACAAGCTGGGCGCCAACCTGATCCAGGTCAGCGTGTTCTCCTCCGGCTCCTCCCGGGAGGCCACCGTGGACGACATGTACCAGCTGGTGGAGAAAAACCCCAAATACCTGTCGGCGGTCAGCCCCTACGTGTCCGTCTCCGCCTCCTCCGTCCGCACCCCCAACGGCACCTTCACCCCCAGCAACCTGTTGGGCGTCAGTGAGGACTACGCGGAGATCCGGGCGCTGACCCTGGATCAGGGCCGGTTCCTGCAATATGTGGACGTGCTCCGCTCCCAAAAGGTGTGCGTGGTGGGCTCCTATGTCAACCAGGAATACTTCGGCGGCGCGGCCCTGGGCCGGACCCTGGGGCTGAACGGCTACTCCTACACCGTGGTAGGCGTGCTGGCCGAGACGGCGGAGTCCCGGAAGGGGACGGAGGACGACTCCGTACTCATCCCCTACACCAACGCCGAAAAGCTCAACAGCGTGGCGGGGGCGGCCAGCTATTACCAGGTCTATATGCTCAGCGGCACCAGCAAGGACACCGCCACCGCCGCCCGGAGCATCATTGAAAAGCGGCTGGACACCATTTACGGCGTCAACGACGGGGATTCCACCCCCTATATGGTGGTCACCTCGGCGGAAATGCTGGATATGATGAACACCATGATGGACACCATGATGGTGGTGCTGGTGGCCATCGCCGGCATCTCCCTGCTGGTGGGCGGCATCGGCATCATGAACATCATGCTGGTGTCCGTGTCGGAGCGGACCCGGGAAATCGGCATCCGCAAATCCCTGGGCGCCAAGCACCGGGATATCCGGGGCCAGTTTATCATTGAGGCGGCCACCACCTCCGCCATCGGCGGCGTCATCGGCATCGCTCTGGGCGTTTTGATGGCCAACCTGGCCGGCGTACTCATTGAGAGCCTGCTGTCCGGAGACGCGGAATTTACCGCCGTCATCTCCCTGGGCGCTATAAGCGTGGCCTTCGGCGTGTCTGTGGGCGTGGGGGTGCTGTTCGGCTACCTCCCCGCCAACAAGGCCGCCAAGCTCAACCCCATCGACGCGCTGCGCTATGAATAAACCGGTTACACACACCCCCTCCGGGGGACGCATGAGAAGGGAAGTGTTCTGAATGAAACGATCCGCTGCCGCCGCCGTGCTGGCGGCCATCCTGACGGTTACCGCGGCCATTCCCGCCGCGGCTGCCGCCGTACCCGCAGAGAGCCAGGTGATCCAGGCCGTCCGTGCCCTGGGCATCATGGCAGGCGATGAGCATGGCAACATGAACCTGTCCAAAGAGGTGACCCGGGCGGAATTTGTCACCATGGCGATAAAGGCCTCCCCGGGAGGAGACCGGGTGGGGCAGGCCTCCACCTCCCCTTACTCCGACGTGCCCTATACCCACTGGGCCGCCGGCTTTGTGGAGGCGGGCGTCCAGGCCGGCCTGATCTCCGGCTACACCGACGGCACCTTCCGCCCTGACCGCACCATCACCCTGGCGGAGGGGGTCACCATCGCTTTGAATGTGCTGGGCTATTCCGCCAGCGACTTCTCCGGCGCTTACCCCACGGGCCAGATGGCCCTGTACGACCAGCTGGAGCTGGACGCCGGGCTGACCGCCCAGGCCAGCGGCGACGTGCTCATCCGGCGGGACGCCATGTACCTGTTTTACAACCTGATGACCGCCGACAACAAGGCTGGCCAGCCCTACCTCACCACCCTGGGCTACAGCCTCAACGCCGCCGGGGAGATTGATCTGGTCTCCCTCATCAACGCCAAGATGTCCGGCCCCGTGGTGGCGGAGGACAACTGGCAGTCCTCCATCCCCTTCTCCCTGGAGGGGGCCTCCGTCCAGCGCAACGGCTCCGCCGCTCAGATCACCCAAATCCAGATGGGCGACGTGATCTATTGGAACCGGGAGATGCGGGCCCTGTGGGTCTACTCCAGCCGGGTGACCGGCTCCATCCAGGCCCTGTCCCCCTCCGCCTCCAGCCCCACCTCCGTTACCGTGGCCGGGCGCACCTACGCCATCGAGACCTCTGAGGCCGCCTACCAGCTCTCCGATCTGGGCTCCTACGGCCTGGGCGACACCGTCACCCTGCTGCTGGGCCGCAGCGACGGGGTGGCCGGCGTCACCACCCCCCAGGAAACCCAGCAGCAGCGCTGCGGCGTGGTAACCCAGACCACCCAGAGCTCTTACCCGGACGGCTACGGCTCCACCTATCTGGCCGAGACCGTCACCCTGCTGGCCACCGACGGAAATACCTACAGCTATCAGTGGTCGGACAAGCATCTGGACCCCGGCGACCTGGTACAGGTGGATGTCTCCTCCCAGGGGGAGGTCACCCTGTCCCGCCTGTCCGGTGACGCCCTGTCCGGCCGGGTCTCTGCCGACGGCAGCCAAATCGGCTCCACCCCCCTGGCCGCAGACGTGGAGATCCTGGACGTGTACGAAAACGGCGGCGTGCGGGTCTATCCCAGCCGTCTGGCGGGAGTCACCCTCAACGGGGAGGACGTGGCCTACTACCGGACAAACAGCCTGGGGGAGATCAGCCATCTGATCCTCAAGGACGTCACCGGCGACATGCACCAGTACGGCGTACTGACCAAGCGCACCAGCATCCCCGCCGGAGCCATGTCCAGCTACTACACCTACCAGTACATCCTCTCCGGCACCCCCTATGTGGCCGCCAACCTCACCGCCCTCTATCCGGTGGAGTCCGGCCCCGTGGTGGTGAAGGGCGACCCCAGCGCCCCCGACTCCATCCTGCCCCTCACCTCGGTGAAGGCAGATTCCGTCCAGGGCAACCAGCTGTACTCTGGCAGCCGCTCCTATACCCTGGCCGACAATGTGGCTGTGTACCAGTACCAGGACGGCAGCTACCTCCTGTCCACCCTGGACCGGGTGCAGGAGCTGGGGCTTACCCTCACCGGCTGGTATGACCAGGCGGAAACCTCCGGCGGGCGCATCCGCGTCATCATCGCCAAGGCCTGACCCGCCCCTGCAAAAAAATCTCCCGGCCGCCCTGTTGGGCGGCCGGGATTTTTCAGCTCATTTCCTGGGTGGGAAGCCCGAAGCTGACGGCTATGGCGCCGTCTACCTCATGCATCATTTTCGCGTCCAGCTTTCCCATGTGCTCCCGCAGGCGGCGCTTATCCAGGGTCCGGATCTGCTCCAGCAGAATCACCGAGTCCTTGGGCAGCCCGCAGCTGAGGGCGGACAGGGAAATATGGGTGGGCAGACGGGCCTTTCCCGTCTGGGAGGTGATGGCGGCGGCGATCACGGTGGGGCTGTGGCGGTTCCCTATGTCGTTCTGCACAATGAGAACCGGCCGCACACCACCCTGCTCGCTGCCCACCACCGGGCTCAGGTCGGCATAATAAATGTCGCCTCTTCTCACATTGTTGTCCACATGTCCTCACACTCCGCTGGAAAAATAGTATCCGTTACCAGGCCGCGGGGGTCTTATGTAACGTGACACTATGATTCTCCCACGGGGCGGCGGGGATTATACCCGCCATGGGCGGGAAAATTTTTCCGCCGCTCCTCTCCCGCAGCAGGCGCCGGGCCCGCCGCTCCACCCCATTCTATGTCCCGGACAGGCAGCTGGTGCCCACGATACGGGACCCCTCCACATAAATTCTGGGCACCCGGGGCGCCATGCGGCACAGCAGCTCATAGGGGATGGTATCCGTTATCTCTGCCGCCCGTTCCAGGCTCTTTCCCACGTAGACCCCCGCAATGTCCCCCGCCTTCACCTGGGGCAGATCGGTCACGTCAATCATGCACATATCCATACAGATCCGCCCCACCACAGGGCAGGGCTTCCCGTCCACGTAAATGGAAAACCGGTTGGACAGGCTCCGGGGCAGGCCGTCGCCGTAGCCCATAGGCACCACCGCCAGACGGCTGTCCCGCTCCAGCACCGCCGTGCACCCGTAGCTGACGGCGGTGCCCCGGGGCAGGGCCCGGACGGCGGCAATGCGGCTGTATACCTGCATCACCGGCCGAAGCTCCGGCTCCTCCGCCCCGCAGGGATGGTACCCATACAGGGCGATACCGGGGCGGATCAGGTCAAGCCGCCCCTCCGGACAGCTGAAGGCTCCCGCGCTGGAGGCACAGTGGTACGCGGAAAGGCGAATCCCACGCCGCTGCAGCGCCTCCCGGGCCTGCCGGAACCGCTGCAGCTGCACCCGGGTATAGTCCGGATCTCCGTCCGCGTTGGCGAAATGGGTGAACATGCCCTGGGCCTCCAACCCAGGCAGGCGGCACAGCTGTGCCATCTCCTCCGCCGTTTTCTCCTCCCCATCCCAGAAAAAGCCCAGGCGGCTCATGCCTGTGTCCAGCTTCACATGGATGGGCAGCCGCTGCCCCGCCTGGCAGGCAATTTGGGACAGCTGCCGCCCCATTTCCAGGCTCTCCACCGTCTGGGTCACCCTGTATTTCAGCAGCAGAGGGGCCTGCTCCACGGGGGTGATCCCCAGGCACAGGATGGGCAGGGCAATCCCGTGCTCCCGCAGCTGGACGGCCTCCTCCACACAGGCCACCGCCAGCAGGTCGGCCCCCAGCTGCTCCAGCTTGCGGGCCACCGGAACCGCCCCGTGTCCATACGCGTCCGCCTTGCACAGGCCCACGAACCCGCATCCCGGCCCCGCCAGCTCCCGCAGCAGGCGGTAGTTGTGCTCCAGGGCGGACAGGTCAATCTCCGCCCAGGTCCTTGTCTTTCCTGTATCCATCTGTCGTTACTCCTTCGTAAAATCCGTATAGGCGCATTGGATAACACGCGCCCCATCCGACCAGATCTCCCCCTGGATCAGCGCCCCGGTATCCGAGGCAAACCACAGCAGGATTTCCCGGCCCTGGCCGGAAACCCGCTCCGGGTCTCCCAGCCGCACCTGAAGCACATCCTCCTCCGCCCAAAGGCACTCTGTGATGTAGCCCTCCCCCGCCGCAGCCAGCATCACGGGGATAGCGGACAGAGGGGACAGCCCCTCCTCATCCAGCGGCCCGGTCTCCAAAATCAGGCCGTCATACTCCAACACATTGTCCTCCCCGTCCGTCCTGGCCGTTACGCCGGCCAGCAGCTCCGGCTGGGTCAGGGTGAGCACGGTTTCCTCCCCGTCCCCCTCCGCCGTCAGGCCGAAGGTGTAGATCCGCTGGCCGTAGTCCGCCGTCAGCTCCACCTGGACGGAGAAGGATTCCATGTCCTGGTACTGGCTTTGAATGGCCCCGGCCCTCTCCCGGGCGGAGCCTTCCCCGCCCTGACCGCCGCAGGCGGTCAAAACCAGGGCAAGGCTTATCATTGGTACGAAACCCGCTCCACGTCTCATGGGGTTCCGCCCTTTCCTGTTTTATTCCACCTGGCCCTCCATGGCGTCTGGAAGCCGGGCCAGCAGATCGTCCGGCGTCATGCCGTACTCCCCCACCGCCCGGGCCGCCCGGTCCCCCGCGTCTCCGTGGAGGTACACCCCGGCGGCAGCCAGCTCCGCCGCCGTCCAGCCGGCCCCTGCCAGGGGCTTTTGGGCCAGCAGGGAGCCCAAAATGCCCGCCAGCACGTCGCCGCTGCCCCCCTTGGCCATGCCGGGGTTGCCGGTGGTGTTGATCCACGCCCGGCCGTCCGGGGCGGCGGTGATGGTGCGGTGGCCCTTGAGCACCAGGACGCAGCGGTGGGCCCTGGCGAAGTCCCTGGCCTGCTCCAGGCGGTTGTCCAGGGGCAGGGAGCATCCGGTCAGGCGGGCAAACTCCCCGTCATGGGGGGTAAGCACCGTCACGCCGGCACGATGATCCAAGCTATCTATATGCCCGGCCAGGGCGTTTATGCCATCGGCGTCCAGCACCACGGGGCAGGCCAGCCGCTCCAGCAGCAGGCGTACCAGCCTGTCGCTCCGCTCCCCCCTGCCCAGGCCGGGGCCCACGATTGCCGCGTCGCAGCCCATGGCCCGGCTGACAACCGCCTCATCCTCCTCCGGCAGGGGGAAGGGCATGGGGGATGCGCATTTCACCGCCACAATGGGATAGATCTCCTCGGGCACCCCCAGAAATACCAGTCCGGCGCCGCTGCGCACCGCCCCCTGGGCCGCCAGCACCGGCGCGCCGGTAAAGCCCAGGCTGCCGGCCAGGAGAAACACACGGCCGTAGGTGCCCTTGTGGCTGTTCCGGGGGCGGCGGGGCAGGCCCAGCGGCCCGGTAACCCGATGCAGGAAGGGGGGCTCCGGGGTGTGCAGGCGGTGCAGCAGCTCCATGGGGATGCCGATATCCCTCACAACCAGCTTTCCGGTGTGCTCCGCCCCCTCCTCCAAATAGTGGCCGGGCTTGGCGGTGGTGAAGGTTACCGTCACCTGGGCGGTGACGGCGGCCCCCAGCACCTTCCCGGTGTCGGCATGAATGCCGGAGGGCAGGTCGCAGGCCACCACCGGCCGCTCCGGCCGGCCCTGGAGCAAAGCCACCGCCGCCAGAGCCTCCCCCGCCAGGGGGCGGGACAGGCCCACCCCGAACAGGGCATCCACCAGACAGCCGCAGCCCTCCAGCCACGCCCGCTGGTCCCGGCTGTCCCGCTCAAAGTCCTCCAGCCTGCCCCCCGCCTGGTTCAGCCGCCGCTCCATGGCCCGGGCGTCCGGGGTCATTTTCTCCCGTTGCCCCACCAGGAAGGCCCGTACCCGGTACCCCCGCTCCAGCAGGATGGCGGCGGCGGCGATTCCGTCCCCCCCGTTGTTTCCCGGGCCGCACAGGGCCCCTATCCGGGGGGGCAATCCCTCCGCCAGCAGCTCCTCCACGGCGCTGGCCACCCCCTCCGCCGCACGCTCCATCAGCCCCAGGGAGGGGATGTTCTCCTCCTGTATGGCGATGCGATCCAGCTCCCGGCTCTGCTCCCCGGTTAACACCGGAACAACTCCCTTCATGGCCGTCCCTCCTGTTTCCGTTTTCCTTCCCCCATTGTAAATCCTTTCCCCCTGATGTCAACCCCAGCCTTTTTCTTTCCCCACCCCGGAGAAAAATCCGTTGGGAATGGGTTCCTCTCCCGCGCCATTCTATGCTATAATGAGAAGCGTCCCATGAGAAAGGGGGTCCCCATGGAAAATTGGAAGCAAAAAGCCCTTCGCGCCGCCGTGGACGGCCTGGGGTTTTTAAAATGGACGCTGTACGCCTGCGCCATCGGCCTGCTGGTGGGGCTGGTGGCTGTGGCCTTTCACGAGGGGATCGACTGGGCGGCCCAGGTGCGGTCCCAGCATCCCCAGATCATCTGGAGCCTGCCTCTGGCCGGGGCGGCCATCGTCTGGCTGTACAAAATCTGCGGCATGGAGCAGGACCGGGGCACCAACCTGGTGCTGGTGGCCGTGCGGGAGGCGGAGCCGCTGAAGCTGCGCACCGCCCCCCTGATCTTCCTGTCCACCATCCTCACCCACCTGGCGGGCGGCTCCGCCGGGCGGGAGGGCGCCGCCCTGCAGCTGGGTGGCTCCCTGGCCGCCTGGGTGGGCCGGGCCATCCGCCTGGATGACAAGGAGCGCAGGGTCATGGTCATGTGCGGCATGTCCGCCGCCTTCTCCGCCCTGTTCGGCACCCCCCTCACCGCCGCCTTGTTCTCCATGGAGGTGGTCAGCGTAGGCGTGATGTACTACGCCGCCCTGGTGCCCTGCTGCGTGGCGGCGGTGGCCGCCTTCCAGCTGGCCCGGCTGTTCGGCCTGCACCTGGAAACCGCCTACCCCGTCCCCGCCGTCCCCCCGCTGTCCCCCCTGTCCGCCCTTCAGGCTGTGGTTTTGGGCGTCCTGTGCGCCCTGGTGTCCATCCTGTTCTGCAAGGCCACCCACACCGCCCCCAAGCTGTACCAGCGGCTGTTTCCCGTCCCCTGGGTCCGGGCCATGGCTGGGGGATGGCTGCTGCTGGCCCTCACCTATCTGGTGGGCAGCCAGGACTACAACGGCGCCGGCGACCAGGTCATCCTCCGGATGCTGGAGGGGGAGACCATCCCCGCCGCCTTCCTGCTGAAAATCCTGTTCACCGCCGTCACCCTGGGGGCGGGGTTCCGAGGGGGCGAGATTGTCCCGGTGCTGTTTACCGGCGCCGCCTTCGGCACAGTTGCCGGCCCCCTGCTGGGGCTGCCCCACTACCTGTCCGGCGCAATGGGGATGGCCGCCGTCTTTTGCGGGACCACCAACTGCCCCATCTCCTCCCTGCTGCTGTCCATGGAGCTGTTCGGCGGCCAGGGTCTGCCCCTGTACGCCCTGTGCTGCGCCGTATCCTACACCCTGTCCGGGTATTACGGCCTTTACAGCGAGCAGAAGATCGTCTACTCCAAATTCAAGCCGGAGTGGATTGACCGGAAGGCAAAATAGTTGCATTCTCCCCTCCGTCCCGGTAAAATAGAGTCTGCCATGGGGGCCGCGCCCCCCGGAAAGGAGTTATTTCCATGATTAAATTCAACCACTACAATTTCAACGTCCTGGATCTGGAGCGCAGCGTGGCCTTTTACGACGCCGCTCTGGGGCTCAAGCCCGTGCGGGAAAAAACGGCCCAGGACGGCAGCTTCAAGCTGGTCTTTCTGGGGGACGGCCTGACCGAGTTTTCCCTGGAGCTGACCTGGCTGCGGGACCGGAAGGAGCCCTACAACCTGGGGGAGTGCGAGTTCCACCTGGCCTTCCTCACCGACGAGTTTGACGCTTTGTACGCCAAGCACAAGGAGATGGGCTGCGTCTGCTATGAAAACCCCGCCATGGGCATCTACTTCATCAGCGACCCAGACGGCTACTGGATTGAAATTGTCCCTGTCCGGGACTGATTCGCTTGCCCCCGGCCCCGTCCAGGGCGTCCGGGGGCCCTTCCCTTTTCACTCCGCCGAGGAGGTAAGCCATGACATTGATTTTCTGCGCCGATGACCGGGGCGGTTTGACCTTCGCCGGCCGGAGGCAGAGCGGGGACGGGGCGGTCAGATCCGACCTGCTGCGGGAGGCCCAGGGGAAGGAGCTGTGGATGGAGCCCTACTCCCTGGCCCAGTTTTCCCCGGCGGACCGGCCCGCCATCCAGACGGCCCAGCCTTTGCCCCTGCCTCCGCCCCCGGGGTCTGTCTACTTTCTGGAACAATCCCACCCCGGGCCCTACCTGGCCCAGGCGGAACGGCTGGTGGTCTACCGCTGGAACCGGCTGTACCCCGCCCAGACCCGGATTTCCCTGCCGCCGGAGGGCTGGCGGCTTTGCAGCCGGACGGACTTCCCCGGCCTGGCCCATGAGACCATAACCAAAGAGGTGTACCTGAGATGAAAACCCTGACCCGGCGCTGCGCCGCCCTGTGGCTGCTGCTGTGCCTGCTTTTGTCCGCCTGCGGCGCTATGCCTGTCCAGGCCCAGCCCAGCTTTGACCTGGACCAGATCCCGGCCTTCTCCGACGAGCCCTATGTCATCCTGACAGACAATCAGCCCGCCTTTACCCAGGAGGACCTGGAGCAGGAGGTCTTTGAAGATTACAGCCCTCTGGATTCCCTGGGCCGGTGTACCCAGGCCTACGCCAACGTGGGGCTGGAGCTGATGCCCACGGAGGAACGGGGCTCCATCAGCCAGGTCAAGCCCTCCGGCTGGCAGACCGCCGCCTACGACATTGTGGACGGCGGCTATCTGTATAACCGCTGCCATCTCATCGGCTTCCAGCTCACCGGGGAGAACGCCAACGAGGAGAACCTCATCACCGGCACCCGGTATCTCAACGTGGAGGGGATGCTCCCCTTTGAAAATCTGGTGGCGGACTACATCAAGGATACCGGCAACCATGTGCTTTACCGGGTCACCCCCATTTTCGAGGGGACAAACCTGGTGGCCAGCGGCGTAGAGCTGGAGGCCATGTCCGTGGAGGATCAGGGTGAAGGCATCCAGTTCCATGTCTATTGCTACAACAACCAGCCGGGGGTAACCATTGACTACGCCACCGGGGACAGCTGGCTGGCTGACGGCAGCCAGGGCGGCCAGCAGCCGGACGCCTCCCAGCCGGAGGCCAACGTGGACGCCAGCCTGGTCCAGGACTTCGTCATCAACACCAGCTCCGGGAAATTCCATCTGCCCGACTGCTCCGGCGTGGCCTCCATGAGCCCCAAAAACCGCCAGGACTACACCGGCACTTACCAGTCCCTTCTGGACCAGGGCTACTCCCCCTGCGGCACATGCCTACCCTCCTGAAAATAAGCCCAGATATTAGATTAAAAAAACGTCCCACGCAGGAATGGTTTCCTGCGTGGGACACAGCTTGTCAAAAAAGCCCTCCTGCAAGGAGTTCCGGCGCCCGCAGGCGACGGAATAACATGAAATCCGTCATTTCCGGGGGCGTGTACCTCGGAAATG
>CASFCW010000053.1 GCA_949293165.1 uncultured bacterium | reverse complement strand
ATGGCAAGCCATGACTTCTGCTCCCCGCTCTCCCCCCGGTCCCCCACAGGCAGTCGAACAAGCCTGTACCAGGGCTTATCCAAGGACTCTGAAGCAAATTTCCCCGGCGGCGCGGCTCAGCTGTGTTGTCCGGCCTTCTCCCGTCCGCGCCTCCCAGGCGCTCCCTTTTTCATAACCTTTAGCTTACCCTTCTACAGCAAAAATCCGCCGGGTTGCTTCCTTTATGAATATTTCTGCCATCAAAGTCAAGGAGCGCAAGCAGCGCCGGTCTTACGCATGGGGGAAGAAATTATGGGGTCGTCTCTTTCGTGCCGAATTTGTCAGGCAATAAAAATGATGGGCCGATACGGATGTATCGGCCCATACAGGTATTCTCTCTTTCGTGCTATGTCATGGAATCTGTTCCTACCCCTTGCGGCGAGAAGGAAAGCGCAGCTTTCCGCGAAAGTTCTTTGCCTACTTTCTTTCAAGAAAGTAGGGCTTTCTTTTCAAGAAAGTAAGGGCGAGGAGGGCGCAGGCGGTGCCGATGACCATGCCGGCCAGCACGTCGCTGGGGTAGTGGACGCCCACATACAGCCGGGACAGGCCCATGCACACCGCCTGGATCATGGCGACCCACTTCACCGCCCGCCTGTCCGAGGTACCCGCCCAGGCGACGCCGGCGGCGAAGGCGGCGGTAGTATGTCCGGACGGGAAGGAGTTGGGGTCGGCGGAGGTAAGCAGAGGGACAAGGCCCTCCACCACCGTGTATGGCCTGGGCCGCAAAAACAGGTTTTTCAGCACCAGGTTGGTGCAGACCAGGCCCAGGAGCATAGCCAGGGCGGAAGCTACCCCCAGCCGCCGGGTGGATTTCCGGCACAGGAGGAGCACCGTCAGCACAATCCACACCCCCCCGGCGTTGCCCATGGAGGAGAAAAGCTCCACCAGAGGGTTGAGCCAGTCCTGCCGCACCCACTGCTGAATCCACAGCAGGACAGCCTCATCCATTTGCTGCAGCCACATTGGCATCATCTTCCACTCCTTCTATTCTTGACCGTTGTCGAATGCTTGGGCTATAATAAAGGTACAGACGATTATACGCGATTTCCGCCTGCCGCGCAAGGGCGGCGGGTGTTTTTGCCGCAGTAGGAGGCCCGCTTTGAAACAGTTGATCTGCCTGTCCCAGGAGGCGTGGAGCGACACCCCCGGCCGCACCCAGCAGCTCATAACCCGTATCAAGCCCCCTGAAATCCTATATTTCTCCCCGGCCCAAAGCCGGCACGACGCCGCCTTCCGGGGCAAGGGCCGGAAGGTGAAGCCCAACATCACCGTATACACCCTCCCGCCCCTCCTATTCCCTCTGGAGGAGCGCCTGGGCCGCCTGTTCCACCTGGACCAGAACCGGCTCAGCCGGTTCATCGGGGAAAAGATGGCCCAGCACCGGTTCCAAAGCCCCCTGCTGTGGACCACCCATCCCGCCCAGGTGCACCTGCTGGACCGGCTGGACTACCACGGCCTGGTGTACGACTGCCAGCAGGAGTGGACGGACGTGCCCCCCCAGTGGGAGGGCGCCCTGGCGGCGGCGGCTGACGTGGTGTTTGCCGCTTCCGCCCCTCTGGCGGAGCGGCTGTCCCCCTGCAGCGGGAACATCGTCCTGCTGCCCAACGGCGCGGCCTATCCCCTGTTCGCCAAGGCGGCCAGGCAGGAGCGGCCCGACCCCAGCCGCCGGCCGGTGCTGGCCTGGGTGGGCACCATCCGGGGGGACCTGGATCTCTCCCCCCTGGTGTACGCCGCCCGCTCCATGCCCCAGTGGGACTTTCTGCTGCTGGGCCGCCGGGAGCGCAACCCCTACCTCCGCCGCCTGGCCCGGCTGCCCAACGTGAAGCTCCTGGGCCGGGTACCCCAGATGGAGCTGCCCGACTACCTCAGCCGCTGCCAGGTGCTGCTCAACTTCCTCCGGCTGGATGACGAGGAGGGCGACGCCGTCCCCATGCGGCTGTACGAATACCTGTCCACCGGGCTGCCCATCGTGTCCATGGTGTGGCCCGACCAGGTGGAGCCCTTCCCCGACGTGGTTTACAGCGCCCACACGGCGGAGGAATTCCTCACCCTGTGCGCCCATGCCATGGAGGAGGACCCCTCCTTCGTCCGCACCCGCCGCCAGTCCCATGGCCAGGCCGCTTCCTGGGCCAACCGGGGGGAGGCCGTCTCCCGCATCCTCACCACCGCGGGGCTGTTTTGAACGCCGCTATCCCCACCCCATCCAAAGTTCCCCCCCATTCCACCCGGCATTCCTTGTATAAGGTCACAAAAATGCACTCCCCCCTTGCATATTCTGTTTTTTTCCGATAGAATAAGGTGTAAATTGTTTGAAGGGAGAGGTCTGGGTCATGGGCACTGCGTGGGAGTGGCTGACCGGCGAGCATCGCTGTGTGCTGGTGCGCCCCTTCGCGTCCAAATACCCCTAACCTGTCCGCTAGGCTATCTGCGCCCGCAGATAGCCTGAATTTTTTCCATTTTGGGAAGGAGAATGGTTTATGAAGAAAGTTGCCGTCATCATGGGCTCCGATTCCGACTGGGCCGTGGTCAAGGGCGCCTGCGCCCAGCTGAAGGAATTCGGCATCCCCTTTGAGGCCCATATTCTCAGCGCCCACCGCACCCCTGAGAAGGCCGCCGCCTTTGCCAAAAGCGCCCGGGCCAACGGCTTTGGCGTGCTGATCTGCGCCGCGGGCATGGCCGCCCACCTGGCCGGTGCCTTTGCCGGCAACTCCACCCTGCCCGTCATCGGCATCCCCATGAAGGGGGGCGCCATGGATGGCCTGGACGCCCTGCTGGCCACCGTGCAGATGCCCAGCGGCATCCCCGTAGCCACCGTGGCCCTCAACGGCGCCAAGAACGCCGCCGTGCTGGCCGCCCAGATCCTGGCCGTGTCCGACGATGAGCTGGCCGCCAAGCTGGACGCCGCCCGCGTCACCATGGCCCAGCAGATTGCCGAGAAGGAAGCCAAGCTGCAGGCTGAGCTGTAAGATCCCATTCACCCACAATTCCACAATACTGAATACATAGAGAAAGGAAGTCAATTACCATGAACAAGATGGAGCAGATGTATGAGGGCAAGGCCAAGAAGGTTTTTGCCACCGAGGACCCCAACCTGGTCATCGTGTCCTACAAGGACGACGCCACCGCTTTTGACGGCCTGAAGAAGGGCACCATCATGGGCAAGGGCGCCATCAACAACCAGATGACCAACTTCCTGATGCAGCAGCTGGAGAAGGCCGGCGTGCCCACCCACTTTGTGGAGGAGCTGAATGAGCGGGAGACCGTGGTCAAGAAGGTCACCATCGTGCCTCTGGAGGTCATCATCCGCAACATCTCCGCCGGCTCCTTCGCCAAGCGCTACGGCGTGGAGGAGGGCATCGTGTTCGACGCCCCCACCGTGGAGTTCTCCTACAAGAACGACGACCTGCACGATCCCCTGATTAACGACTACCACGCTGTGGCCCTGAAGCTGGCCACCTGGGACGAGATTGAGCAGATCAAGAAGTACGCCTTCCAGGTCAACGACTTTTTGAAGAAGACCCTGGCCGAGTGCGGCGTGACCCTGGTGGACTTCAAGCTGGAGTTCGGCAAGACCGCCGACGGCACCATCGTGCTGGCCGACGAGATCTCCCCCGACACCTGCCGTTTCTGGGACTCCAAGACCGGCGAGAAGCTGGACAAGGACCGTTTCCGCCGGGATCTGGGCAACGTGGAGGGCGCTTATCAGGAGATGAGCCGCCGTCTCATGGGGAAGTAAGCATCTGATTCCGGGCGAGCCCCCGGCCCACCGGGGGCTCGCCTCTGTTTTTCCCACTGTACGAAATCTATTCTTAGGAGGGCCAACATCAACATGGGAGGCTTTTTTGGCGCCGTGTCACGCGAGGACGTGACGCTGGACATTTTCTTTGGGGTGGACTACCACTCCCACCTGGGCACCCGCCGGGGCGGCATGCTCATCCACGATGAGAAGGACGGCTTCCAGCGTCAGATCCACTCCATCGAAAACACCCCCTTCCGAACCAAGTTCGAGAAGGATCTCACCGATTTTCACGGCAACAGCGGCATCGGCTGCATCAGCGACACCGATCCCCAGCCCCTGCTGGTGCGCTCCCATCTGGGCCTGTACGCCATCACCACCGTGGGCATCATCAACAACGCCGACGAGCTGGTGCAGCAGTATTTCTCCGACCACGGCCACCAGTTCATGGCCATGAGCTCCGGCAAGGTCAACGCCACCGAGCTGACCGCCGCCCTCATCAACCAGAAGGACGACCTGGTATCCGGCATCCTCCACGCCCAGGAGGAGATCAAGGGCTCCCTTACCCTGCTGATCCTCACGGAGAAGGGCGAGATCATCGCCGCCCGGGACCGGATGGGCCGCCTGCCTGTGCTGGTGGGCTGGAAGGAAGGGGCCCACTGCGTCTCCTTTGAGTCCTTCGCCTACCACAAGCTGGGCTACCACAACGCCTATGAGCTGGGCCCCCGTGAAATCGTGCGCATCACCGCCGACGGGTACGAGACCCTGTCCCCCGCCGGCAAGGAGATGAAGATCTGCGCCTTCCTGTGGACGTATTACGGCTACCCCAACTCCAACTACGAGGGGATCAACGTGGAGGTCATGCGCTACCGCAACGGCGAGATCATGGCCCGGGACGAGATTGCCCGGGGCCAGATGCCCAAGGTGGACTACGTGGCCGGCGTGCCCGACTCCGGCGTACCCCACGCCATCGGCTACGCCAACCGCAGCGGCAAGTTCTTCGCCCGTCCCTTCGTGAAGTATACCCCCACCTGGCCCCGTTCCTTCATGCCCACCAACCAGAATGTCCGCAACCAGGTGGCCAAGATGAAGCAGATCCCCGTCCCCGAGCTCATCGAGGGCAAGAAGCTGCTGTTCGTGGACGACTCCATCGTCCGGGGCACCCAGCTGCAGGAGACGGTGGACTTCCTCTACGAGTCCGGGGCGGAAGAGGTGCATATGCGCTCCGCCTGCCCCCCCATCATGTACAGCTGCAAATACCTGAACTTCTCCCGGGGCAACTCCGACATGGACCTGCTGGCCCGGCGCACCGTTCAGGAGCTGGAGGGGGACGAGGGCCAGCAGCACCTGGAGGAGTATGCCGACGTGCATACCGAGCGGGGCCAGTGCCTGCTGAAAACCATCTGTGAAAAGTTCGGCTTCAGCTCCCTGGGCTACCAGTCCCTGGACGGCCTGCTGGAGGCCATCGGCCTGGACCGGGACAAGGTGTGCACCTACTGCTGGAACGGCAAGGAGTAACCCGCAACGGAGCGCCCCTTCAGGCGCCCTCCCCCCTTTCTCATTAACTGTATTTGGAGGTTTTAGCGATGAAAAACTCCCATTCTGAGTCCTACGCCGCCGCCGGTGTGGACGTCACCGCCGGGTACGAGGCGGTAGAGCGGATCAAGCCCATGGTGGAGTCCACCTACATCCCCGGCGTGATGGGCACCCTGGGCGGCTTCGGCGGCATGTTCGCCCCCGATATGGCCGGGATGAAGAAGCCGGTGCTGGTGTCCGGCACCGACGGCGTGGGCACCAAGCTGCGCCTGGCCCAGCTGATGAACAAGCACGACACCATCGGCATCGACTGCGTGGCCATGTGCGTCAACGACATCATCTGCGGCGGCGCCGCCCCCCTGTTCTTCCTGGACTACATCGCCTGCGGCAAGAATGACCCCGTCCGCATCGCGGAGATCGTCTCCGGCATCACCGAGGGCTGCCGCCAGTCCGAGTGCGCCCTGGTGGGCGGCGAGACGGCGGAGCATCCCGGCCTGATGCCCGACGAGGACTACGACGTGGCCGGCTTCTCCGTGGGCATTGTGGACGAGGAGAAGATCATCGACGGCAAGGCCCTGGCGGAGGGGGACGCCCTCATCGGCCTGGGCTCCACCGGCGTCCACTCCAACGGCTTCTCCCTGGTGCGGAAGGTCTTTGACGTGGAGCACGCCGACCTCACCTCCCCCATGGCGGAGCTGGAGGGCAAGAGCCTGGGCGAGACCCTGCTCACCCCCACCCGCATCTATGTCAAGGCCGTCAAGTCCCTGCTGAAGGCCGGCGTGGACATCCACGCCATCAGCCACATCACCGGCGGCGGCTTTTATGAGAACGTGCCCCGGATGATGACCGAGGGCCTCACCGCCCGGATCGACCTGGGCTCCTTCCCCCGCCTGCCCATCTTCGACCTGATTGAGAAGAAGGGCGGCATCCCCCAGCGGGATATGTATAACACCTTCAACATGGGCATCGGCATGATCCTGGCTGTGCCCGCCGGGCAGGTCCAGCAGGCCCTGGAGCTGCTGGCGGCCGCCGGCGAGCGGGCCTATGAGATCGGCAAGGTGGTGCCCGGCGACGCCGGCGTGGAGCTGGTGTAAGGGAGGCGGCCCATGAGCAAGCGTATTGCCGTGCTGGTCTCCGGCGGCGGCACCAACCTCCAGGCCCTCATCGACGCCCAGGGCCGGGGCGAGATCCCCGGCGGGGAGATTGTGGCGGTAATCGCCTCCACCCCGGAGGCCTACGCCCTGGAGCGGGCCAAGGGGGCGGGCATCCCCGGCTATGTAATCGCCCGGTCGGACTATCCCTCCGCCCAGGCGGTGACCCAGGCCCTGGTGGAGCAGCTCCGGGACCTGGACGTCCACCTGGTGGTGCTGGCCGGCTTTATGACCATCCTCACCCGGGAGCTGTTCCAGGCCTATGAGAACGCGGTTATCAACATCCACCCCTCCCTCATCCCCTCCTTCTGCGGGAAGGGCTGCTACGGCCTCCACGTCCATGAGAAGGCCCTGGAGTACGGGGTGAAGGTGTCGGGGGCCACCGTCCATTTCGTCACCGAGGAGTGCGACGCCGGCCCCATCATCCTGCAAAAGGCGGTGGAGGTGCAGCCGGAGGACACCCCGGAGACCCTGCAGCGGCGGATTATGGAGCAGTGCGAGTGGAAGCTGCTGCCCCAGGCTGTCGCCCTGTTCTGCCAGGACCGCCTGGCGGTGGAGGGCCGGATTGTGACCATTCTCCCCCCGAAAACCCAAGCGATGTGACTGACGGAAGTGGGCGAACCCACAGGGAGCATCGCCGCCCGGCCGGTGGCCGGACGTATGCCGACCGTCTGGGCACATCTGCAGGCATAGCGCGTGTAGGTGTGCCCTTTTTCCATGTCAAATCAATCTTTAGGAGGCATTTCTATGCAAATCCAGGATTTCAGCGCCCTGCTCCGCTCCCATCCCTACCCCGGGCGGGGCATTCTGCTGGGGCGCAGCGCCGACAACACCAAGGGCGTCATCGCCTACTTCATCATGGGCCGCAGCGAGAACAGCCGCAACCGGATCTTTGAGTCCACCGAGGACGGCATCCGCACCAAGGCCTTTGACGAGAGCAAGATGACCGACCCCTCCCTCATCATCTACCATCCCGTGCGGAAGGTGGGCCGGGGCTATGTGGTCACCAACGGGGACCAGACCGACACCATCCGGGATTATATTCTGGAGGGCCGTTCCTTTGCCGAGGCCCTGCGCACCCGGTGCTACGAGCCCGACGGCCCCAACTACACCCCCCGGATCTCCGGCCTGCTCTCCCCCGACGGCAGCTTCAAGCTGTCCATCCTGAAATCCGCCGACGGGGACCCCAGCTGCAACCACCGCTATTTCTACGAGTACGACGCCCCCCTGGCGGGGGAGGGCCGGTTCATCCACACCTATCAGGAGAACCTGGACCCCCTGCCCTCCTTTGAAGGGGAGCCCCGCCGGGTGGCCGTCACCGCCCCCGACGCCAAGGCCCTGGCCGGGGAGATCTGGGCCAGCCTGAATGCGGACAACAAGGTTTCCCTGTACGTGTGCTACGTGGATCTGGCCACGGGGGATGCGGACGCCGTCATCCTCAACAAGCACCAGTAAAAGGAGGCTCCCATGACCTTCACCGCCCCCATTTCGGACTTTCAAAGCCGCCGGGCCGCCGCCCCCTTCCAGCCCCCGGTGCTGTGCTCCACCGCCGCCTTCCCCCTGCTGCTGGCGGGGGTGCCCGCCCTGCGGAAAACCCCGGGGCTGGCCGCCATTGAGGACGCGGGAGAGGCCTACTTCACCTCCGTCCCCTTCTGCCTCAGCGGCCAGGGGCGGCAGGCCGCCCGGGCCCATCTGGAGCAGGTGTTCGGCATCACCGACCGGGACAGCCTGGTTTCCTTCTGCCAAAACTCCATCCACGTCCACCGGGAATACCTGGACTTCGAGTCCTTCTGGGAGGGGCGCCCCGCCTTCCCCCTGGAGGAGCTGACCCCCCAGGCCCGGGAGCGGTTCCAGAGCCTGTCGGACTTTGCCCGGCAGTTTCAGCCCATGGTGGGCCGCCGGGGCTTTCTGGCCTGGGACATCAGCGAGACCCTGGGCCATCTCCGCGCCGCCTGCGCCTGCGAGCTGATCTCCATGGAGGAGTTCCGGCAGCTGTCCCAGTATTGGGTGGAGCAGGCCGCCGCCTTCCACAGCTGGACGGAGTACGCCGTCGGCCTGGTGTGCGGCGCGTCCTACTGGGCCTTCCGCATGGGGGGCGAGGGGGACGCGGCCTCCTACCGGGATCTGAACCTGCGCCTGGCAGGCCAGCTGCTGGACAGCAAGCAGGCCTGGGCGGGCCGCATCTGGCCCCGGCCCCAGGGCAAGGCGTACAAGCTGTCCGCCCCGGAGCTGCGGCCCCTGCTGACCGGCTGGGACGGCCCCGCCGGCTGCCTGGCCACCGATGAAATCACCGTGGCCGGCCGGAAGGTGGGCTACTGCTGCCGGGAGCAGCCGGAGCAGGCCGACTGGGACAGCGGCTGGCGGTTTTTCGCCGGGGACGAGGACGAGGCCTACCTCAGCGACCCGTCCCATTCCGGCATCTACGCCCTGAACACCATCTGCAACTATGACCCCGGCCTCATCCCCCTGCTGGGCGCCCCCTACGGCAGTGCCTACGCCCGGGGGGAGGACGGCGCCTTCCATTTTGAACCACTGAACCCACCGGATGAGAAAGGATGACCGAACATGACCGAACTGGAACTGAAATACGGCTGTAACCCCAACCAGAAGCCGGCCCGCATCTTCATGGAGGAGGGCGAGCTGCCCCTGAAGGTGCTCAACGGCAAGCCCGGCTATATCAACTTCATGGACGCCCTGAACTCCTGGCAGCTGGTCAAGGCCCTGAAAAAGGCCACCGGCCTGCCCGCCGCCGCCTCCTTCAAGCACGTCTCCCCCGCCGGGGCGGCCCTGGGCCTGCCCCTGAGCGATGTGGAGCGGAAGATCTACTTCGCCCCTGAGGGGGAGCTGTCCCCCATCGCCTGCGCCTATATCCGGGCCCGGGGCGCCGACCGGCTGTGCTCCTTCGGCGACTGGGCGGCCCTCAGCGACGTGTGCGACGCCGACACCGCCCGCTTCCTGGCTCTGGAGGTGTCCGACGGCATCATCGCCCCCGGCTATACCGACGAGGCCCTGGCCATCCTGAAAACCAAGCGCAAGGGCGGCTACAACGTGGTGGAGATTGACCCCGACTACCAGCCCAACCCTGTGGAGCGCCGGAACATCTTCGGCATCACCTTTGAGCAGGGCTACAACAACCTGGATATCAACGAGGAGATGCTGGGCAATATCGTCACCGCCAACAAGGAGCTGCCCCAGCAGGCCAAGCACGACATGCTGCTGGCCCTCATCACCCTGAAATATACCCAGTCCAACTCCGTCTGCTACGTGAAAAACGGCCAGACCCTGGGGGTGGGCGCCGGCCAGCAGAGCCGCATCCACTGCACCCGCCTGGCGGGGAACAAGGCGGACATCTGGTGGCTGCGGCAGCATCCCAAGGTCCTGGGCCTGGAGTTTGTGGACAACATCCGCCGCCCCGACCGGGACAACGCCATCGACATCTATATCTCCGACGAGCACGACGACATCCTGGCCGACGGGGTGTGGCAGAACACCTTCAAGGTGCGGCCTGAGGTGCTCACCCAGGAGGAGAAGCAGGCCTGGATTGCCCAGATGTCCGGGGTGACCGTGGGCTCCGACGCCTTCTTCCCCTTCGGGGACAACGTGGAGCGGGCCCGGAAGTCCGGCGCCCAGTATATCGCCCAGCCCGGCGGCTCCATCCGGGACGACCAGGTCATCGCCACCGCCGACAAATACAACATGGTCATGGCCTTTACCGGAATCCGGCTGTTCCACCACTGATGAATTTCCAGGGGGGACTGCGTCCCCCCTGGATACGGGCGCGGTTCCCGAGGAAACCGCGCCCGATACCCCCCTCGCCTTTCCACAGGAAAGGCGGTCCTGGCCGCCGCGGCCAGGGGTCGTGGTGTCCTGCGGCGGAGTGAATCCGCCTTCGGACGTATTTCCATTCTTTCCGCCTCCGGCGGAAACTCTGCGAGGCTTGGTTCCCGCAGCATTGAGGTGATTATGATGAAAGTATTAGTCGTCGGCGGAGGCGGGCGTGAGCACGCCATCTGCTGGAAGCTGTCCCAGTCCCCCAAGGTCACGGAGCTGTACTGCGCTCCCGGCAACGGCGGCATCGCCCAGGTAGCCGCCTGCGTGCCCATCAAGGCCACCGATGTGGAGGCCATGGTGGCCTGGGCCAAGGAAAACAAGATGGACTTTGTCATGGTGGCTCCTGACGACCCCCTGGCCCTGGGCATGGTGGACGCCATGGAGGCCGCGGGCATCCCCGCCTTCGGCCCCCGGGCCAACGCCGCCATCATCGAGGCCAGCAAGGCCTTTTCCAAGGAGCTGATGAAAAAATACCACATCCCCACCGCCAGGTATGAGACCTTCACCGATATGGACAAGGCCCTGGCCTACATTGAGGAGCAGGGCGCCCCCATCGTGGTGAAGGCCGACGGCCTGGCCCTGGGCAAGGGCGTGGTGGTGGCATCCACCGTGGAGGAGGCCAAAACCGCCGTGCGGGAGATGATGGAGGACCACAAGTTCGGCCAGAGCGGCTCCACCGTGGTCATTGAGGAGTGCATGGTGGGCCCCGAGGTCACCGTGCTGGCCTTCTGCGACGGGGAGCACCTGGCGCCCATGCTGTCCAGCCAGGACCACAAGCGGGCCTACGACGGCAACCAGGGCCCCAACACCGGCGGCATGGGGGCCTTCTGCCCCTCCCCCAAGTACACCCCGGAGATCGCCCAGGCATGTATGGAGCGGATCTTCCTGCCCACCGCGGCGGCGCTGAAGGCGGAGGGCCGGCCCTTCAAGGGCGTGATCTACTTCGGCCTGATGCTCACCAAGGACGGCCCCAAGGTGGTGGAGTACAACGCCCGCTTCGGCGACCCGGAGACCCAGCCCCTGCTGTCCATGCTGGACACCGACCTGATGGAGATTTTCCAGGCCTGCGTTGACGGCACCCTGGACCAGGTGGACATCCGGTGGAAGGAGGGGGCCGCCTGCTGCATCGTGCTGGCCTCCGGCGGCTACCCGGTGAAGTACCAGAGCGGCTACCCCATCTCCGGCCTGGAGGAGGCGGGCAAGAAGGCTGTGGTCTTCCACGCCGGCACCAAGGCCGGCCCTGACGGGCAGGTCCTCACCGCCGGCGGCCGTGTCCTGGGGGTCACCGCCCTGGGCGACACCCTGGAGCAGGCCATTGAAAAGGCCTACGCCGCCTGCAAGCCCATCTCCTTCCAGGACATGCACCTGCGCACCGACATCGGCAAGGTATGAGCAGGCTGGAGCGCCTGGACGGCGTTGTGTTTGACGTGGATGGGGTGCTCTTTGACACCGAGCGCCTGGCCCACCGGGTCTGGCTGGCTGTCAGCCGGGAGATGGGCTGGCCCCAGGTGGGGGAGGCCTATCTGGAATTTGTGGGCCGGAACCGGGCCGACACCGTGGAGCGCATGGCCGCCCTCTTTGGCCCGGCCTTCCCCGGCATGGATTTTATGCTCACCTGTTCGGCCAAGACCCAGGAATACATGGAGCGGGAGGGGGTGCCCCTGAAGCCCGGCGTCCGGGAAATCCTGGACGGGCTGAAGGGCCGGGGCGTCCCCCTGGCCATCGCCACCTCCACGGGGATGGAGCGCACCAGCCGGCGGATGGAGCTGGCCGGCCTGACGCCCTATTTTTCCCATATGGTCACCGGGGATCAGGTGCGCCACAGCAAGCCCCACCCGGAGATCTACCAGCTGGCCTGCCAGGCCCTGGGGACGGACCCGGGGCGGACCCTGGCGGTGGAGGATTCCAGCAACGGCATCCGCTCCGCCCACGCCGCGGGGATGCCTGTGGCCATGGTGCCCGACATGATCCCCCCCACCCCGGAGCTGGAGGCCATGGCGGCCTGCCGGCAGGACAGCCTGCTGTCCCTGCTGGACTGGCTGACAGAGGAGGGAGACGACTGATGAAGCAGCTGACATTTTTGGTCAAGCCCGCCTCCAGCCTGTGCGATCTCCGGTGCCGGTACTGCTTCTACGAGGACGAGGCCCAGCACCGGGAGGCCAAAAGCATGGGGCTGATGACGGAGGGCACCGCCCGCCGCCTGATCCAGGCGGCGGCGGAGGCGGTGGAGCCGGGAGACGCCGTCCAGGTCACCTTCCAGGGCGGGGAGCCCACCCTGGCGGGGCTGGACTTCTTCCGCCGCTTCCTGGCTCTGGAGAGGGAGCTGTGCCCCCCCGGCGTGTCCATCCACCACGCCATCCAGACCAACGGCATGGCGGTGGATGAGGAGTGGGCGGCCTTTTTCCGGGACAACGGCTTTCTGGTGGGGCTGTCCATGGACGGGGCGCGGCCCCTCCACGACGCCCTGCGGGTGGACGCCCAGGGCAGGGGCACCTGGGACCGGGCCGCCGCCGCCCTGGCCCGGCTGGACCAGGCGGGGGTGGAGACCAACCTGCTGTGCGTGGTCACCGGCCAGATTGCCCGCAGCCCCCAGAAGGTCTACCAGGCCCTGAAAAAGCTGGGGCCACACCCTCTCCAGTTCATCCCCTGCCTGGACCCCATCCAGGCCCCCCGGGGCTCCATGCCCTACTCCCTGTCCCCCCAGCGGTACGGCCAGTTTTTGTGCGGGCTGTTTGACGGCTGGTACCGGGACTGGCAGGCCGGGCAATACACCAGCATCCGGCTGTTTGACGACTACCTGCGGATTCTGGCCGGGATGCCCCCCAGCACCTGCGCCGCCTCCGGCGCCTGCGGCAGCTACCTGGTGGTGGAGGGGGACGGCAGCCTCTACCCCTGCGACTTCTTCGTGCTGGACGAGTGGCGCATCGGCTCCATCCACGACCTGTCGGTGGAGCAGGCCATCAGCCATCCCGTCAGCCGCCGGTTTTTGGCCCGGGGCGGCGGGCAGCCCTCGGCCTGCGCCGGGTGCCCCTACGCCGGGCTCTGCCGGGGGGGCTGCCCCCGGGACTGGACGGCTCTGGGCCCCCAGGGGGAGAACTACTACTGCCCCGCCTTCCGGCAGTTTTTCCAGTACGCCCTGCCCCGCCTGAAGCAGGCGGCGGCTGCCCTGAGATAAGAAAACGCTGAGCGACCGAACGGTCGCTCAGCGTTCAGCTTGTCAAAAAAGCCCTCCTGCAAGGAGTTCCGGCGCCCGCAGGCGACGGAATAACATGAAATCCCGTCATTTCCGGGGGCGTGTACCTCGGAAA
>CASFCW010000052.1 GCA_949293165.1 uncultured bacterium | reverse complement strand
GATGTCGTGGTGGTTGAACTGGCGGAAATAGGGGTCCAGCTTGATGTAGTGGCAGATGTCGTTCATCCAGCCCATATTCCACTTGAAGTTGAAGCCCAGCCCGCCCTGATCCACAGGATGGGTCACCTTGGGCCAGGCGGTGGACTCCTCCGCAATCATCAAAACGTCAGGGTGGGCGGCGAAGATGGTGGTGTTCAGCTTCTGGAAAAACTCAATGGCCTCCAGGTTCTCCTTGCCGCCGTGGATGTTGGGCATCCACTGCCCGTCCTGCCGGCCGTAGTCCAGGTAGAGCATGGAGGACACCGCGTCCACCCGCAGGCCGTCGGCATGGTACTCCTCCAGCCAGAACATGGCGTTGGAGAACAGGAAGGAGCGCACCTCGTTGCGCCCCAGGTCAAACACCTGGGTGCCCCAGTCGGGATGCTCGCCCTTCCGGGGATCGGCGTACTCATAGGTGGGCCCGCCGTCGAAGTGGTACAGGCCGAAGGCGTCCCGGGGGAAGTGGGCGGGCACCCAGTCCAAAATCACGCCGATGCCGGCCTGGTGGAGCTGGTCGATGAGGTATTTCAGGTCGTCAGGGGTGCCGAAGCGGCTGGTGGCGGCGAAATATCCCGTCACCTGATAGCCCCAGGAGTCGTCCAGGGGATGCTCCATCACAGGGAGCAGCTCCACGTGGGTAAAGCCCATTTCCTTCACATATGGTACCAGGTAGCCGGCGGTGTCCCGGTAGGACAGGAACTCCCCCTCGCCGGTGCGCCGCCAGGAGCCCAGGTGGCACTCATAAATATTCATGGGGCGGCGGTAGGGCGGGTTGGCGGCCCGGTACGCCATCCAGTTGTCATCCCCCCAGGGATAGGGCTGCAGGTCGTACAGCTTGGAGGCGTTCCCCGGCCGGGTCTCCGCGTGGAAGGCATAGGGGTCCGCCTTGGCTACCACGGTTCCGTCGGCGCCATGGATGGCATACTTGTATGTATCAAACCGCTTCAGGCCGGGCACAAAGCACTCCCAGATGCCCCCCTCCAGGGCCTCCATGGGCGTGGCTTCCTCGTCCCAGCCGTTAAAATCACCGAACACGCATATTTTTTTCGCATTGGGGGCCCAGACACGAAATACATAGCCGGGCTGCCCATCCGATTGGGCGGGGTGCGCGCCAAAACAGCGCCACGCGTGGCAGCTGCGCCCCTCGGAAAAGGCCTCTAATTCCAGGAAAAGGTCATAATCAGACAAATTTGTAGTGTATTTCGTCAATGAGACCACCTCATTTCAACTTTTTCGTTCATAAGGTTTGCATCGAAAGCAACAAGTATCCCAAAATACATCTGCCCTTATTTATAAAAATTATACAACACAGCATATTTCCAGTCAAGTGAAAACACCGTTAAATGAAATTTCCTGCTCTGGAAAATCCCGGGGCGGGAATTCCCGCCCCGGGACCGGGTCCTATCCCGCCATCAGCAGCTGCCGCAGCAGCCGGGTAAAGACACCGGGTACCGTCAGCCGCTCCACGCTCTGGGCGGAGACGATGGGCACCGTCTGTACGCTTTCCCCATCCAGAAAGATCTCCAGCTGGCCCACCGTCTGCCCCTGCTCCACGGGGGCCTCCAGGGTCTCCGGCAGGGTCAGGCGGGTGGTCACCTGGTTCTCCTGCCCCTTCCGGATGAGCAGCTTGGGCTGCCCGTCCATCTGGGGCTGGATCTGCTCCTGCTCCCCCAGGGCCACGGGGATGGGGGCCAGAGGGGTTTCGGGGTAGATGGGCTTGAGGGTATAGGACGCGAAGCCGTAGTCCAGCAGCGCCTGGGCGTCCTGCTGCCGGTTGGCGGAGGAGGGGCATTTCATAACCACCGCGATCAGCTCCATGCCGTCCCGCTCCGCCGTGGCGGACATGCAGTATTGGGCGGAATCGGTGGAGCCGGTTTTCAGGCCGGTGGCACCCTGATAGAAGCGGATCAGGCGGTTGGTGTTGGTCAGGCCGAAGGCCCCGTCCCGGATGGAGTCCATCCAGATGGTGGTATAGGCCCGGATGCCGGGATGGTTCAGGATCAGCTCCCGGGACATGAGGGCAATGTCATAGGCGGTGGTCAGATGGCCCTGCTGGGGCAGGCCGGTGCAGTTGAGGAAGGTGGTATCCTCCATCCCCAGCTCCTTTGCCCGCTGGTTCATCCGCTCCACAAAGGCCGATTCGCTGCCCGCCAGGTACTCCGCCATGGCCACCGACGCATCGTTGCCTGAGACCACGGTGATGCACTTGATAAGCTCCCCCACCGTCATCTGCTCCCCCTGCTTCAGATAAACCTGTGAGCCCCCCATCCCGGCGGCGTTGGCCGACACGGTCACCACGTCCTGCTGGGAGATCTGCCCGCTGTCCACCGCCTCCATAATCAGCAGCAGGGTCATGATCTTGGTCACGCTGGCAGGTTCCAGCTTCTCGTGGGGCTGCTGCTGGTACAGCAGCGTCCCCGTCTCCTTCTCCATCAGAACCGCCGACTGGGCGGACAGATCCAGCGCAGGCTGGCTCAGCTCGCCGGCGGCCGCGGAGGGCAGAATCAGCCCGGCCGTCAGCGCCAGGGTACAGAGTAGTTTCTTCATTCCAGTGCCTCCCTTTATTTGCTCCCTGTGTCCAAAGGATGTGATGGGAGGCGGACGGATATTCCCCGCCGGGCCCGGTAATTTTTAACCGGTTCCAGTATACCCGCGGGTTTGGAAAAAAACGGACGAATGGCGGCGGAACAAAACAGAGGTCCGCCGGGGAACTGCTTCCCCGGCGGACCGGACAAATTATTTGGAAATGACCACATTTCTTAACGGCTGGCCCGCCAGATAGCGGTTCAGATTCTCCAGCGCCTGGCCGATGCAGTTGCGCCGGGTCAGCTCCAGCCGCATCCCCCCCGCCACATGGGGGGTAAGGATCAGGTTGGGCACATCCCACAGGGGGCTGTCGGCGGGCAGGGGCTCCGGATCGGTCACATCCAGCGCCGCTCCCCACAGCTTACCCCCCATCATCAGCTCAACCAGCGCCCCCTGGTCCAGGGCAGTGCCCCGGCCGCCGTTGAGCAGCACAGCGTCGTCCTTCATAGCCTCCAGCCGGGCCCGGGACATGATCCCCCTGGTCTGCTCCGAGTGGGGCAGGGTCAGCGCCACCACGTCCGCCTGGGGTACCAGCTCATCCAGCTGGTCCAGAGGGCACACCCGGTCAAACCCGGGGATAGGCCCGGTCACGCTGCGCTTGACCGCCACGGTGGTCTCCGCGCCCAGCGCCTTGCACAGGCGGGCAAACTCCGCCCCCACGTTTCCAGCCCCCACCACCAGGACAAAGGCGCCCAGCATGGTTTTCATTTTGGGGAAATCCTTCCACACATGTGCCTTCTGCTGGTCACGGCAGGCGGGCAGCTGGCGGTACAGGGCCAGCAGGCTGGCCAGCATATGCTCCGCCACCGAGCGGCTGTTGCTGCCGGAAGAACAGGTGAGCATAGCACCGGCGGGGATGCGGTTGGGCTGGGTATACTCATCCGTACCAGCCCACATGGACTGGAACCATTTCAGCTGCACCGCCCGGGGCAGATCCTCCGGCCGGGGTGAGCCGAAGATCACCGTGGCCTGGGCCAGCTGTTCCTCCGTCACCGTCTTGCGCCCGGCGTACAGATGCACCGCCTGGGGTGCCGCCGCCTCAAAGGCGGCCCGTTCCTCCTCCTTCAGCGGGAGCATGTTCAAAATCACTTCCGGCATAGCGACGCCTCCTTACAAACTATACAGTGTGTTACATTATAATCCAGACGGTGAGCCGGCGCAAGGGCGGTTTTGCTTTACGAGACAGCCCGCCCGTGATATAATGGCCGTTCTGGAAGGCTCCCCTTCCCAGCAGGATTTTTCTTCCCACGGGAGCGGAAAGGAGGCGGCGGATATGGCTGTCACCCTGGACACCCCTCTCACCCAGTTTCCCGGCATCGGAGAGGCGAGGGGCAAAAAGCTGGAAAAACTGGGGCTGACCCGCTGCGGCCAGCTGCTGACCTACTATCCCCGGTACTACGAGGACCGGCGCACCATCTATTCCATCCGTTCCGCCCCTTTGGGGCAGAAGGTATGCGTATCCGCCATGGCGGCGGAGCAGCCCCGCCTATCCCGGGTTCGGAAGGGGCTGGAGCTGGTCAAGCTGCGGGCGGTGGATCACGCCGGCTCCCTGTCCATTACCTTTTTTAACCAGAGCTATATCCAGCGGGCCATCCGCGCCGGGGAGGAGTACATCTTTTACGGCACGGTGGAGGAGCAGGGCGGCCGCCGCTCCATGGTCAACCCGGTATTTGAGCGGGTGGGCAAGCAGAGCCTGACGGGCTGCATCGTCCCCATCTACCCCCTCACCGCCGGGATCAGCAACCCCCTGCTGGCCTCCCTCACCCGGCTGGCCCTGAGCTGCGCCGGGAGCATGCCGGAAACCCTCCCCCAGGCCGTGCGGATGGACCATCAGCTGGCCCAGGTGGAGTTCTCCTACCAAAACATCCACTTCCCCCAGTCCTTCGAGGATCTGGAGCTGGCCCGCCGCCGTCTGATTTTCGAGGAGCTGTTTTACCTCTCCGCCGGGCTGGCCATGCTGAAAACCCGCCGGGGCACCCAGGCCGGCCACAAGATCCCACTCCGCCCCGCAGAGGAGTTCCTTGCCCGCCTGCCCTTCTCCCCCACCCAGGCGCAGCTCCGGGTGATGGAGGAGATCGGCCGGGACCTGTCCTCCGGCGCCCCCATGAACCGCCTGGTGCAGGGGGATGTGGGCTCCGGAAAGACGGTGGTGGCGGCCTACGCCGCCTGGCTTGCCGCCGGGGCAGGCTGCCAGGCCGCCATGATGGCCCCCACCGAGGTGCTGGCGGAGCAGCATTACCGCTCCCTGGCTCCCCTGCTGGAGCCGGCCGGCATCCGGGTGGCGCTGCTCACCGGTTCCCTGGCCCCGTCGGCCAAGCGGGCCGTCCAGCAGTCCGTGGCTGCTGGCGAGGTGGACTTTGTCATCGGCACCCAGGCCCTCATTGCGAAAAAGGTGGCCTTTGCCCGGCTGGCTTTGATGATTACTGACGAGCAGCACCGCTTCGGCGTGGCCCAGCGCGCCGCCCTGGCGGCCAAGTCCGGCCCCCCCGGCGCCCCGTCCCCCCATGTGCTGGTCATGTCCGCCACCCCCATCCCCCGCACCCTGGCGCTGATTATCTACGGCGACCTGGATGTGTCGGTTATCGACCAGCTCCCCCCCGGCAGGACGCCGGTGGAGACCTATGTGGTGGGGGAGGACAAACGCCAGCGGATGTACGGCTTTGTCCGCACCCTGGCGGGGCAGGGGCGGCAGGCCTATATCATCTGCCCCGCTGTGGAGGACGACCCGGAGCGGGAAGGGGGCGGGGATTTGAAGTCCGTCTCCACCTACGCCCAGGTTCTGTCACAGGAGGTCTTTCCCGATCTCCGGCTGGGCGTCCTCCACGGGAAAATGCGCCCCAAGGAGAAGGAAGGGGTGATGGCCGCCTTCGCCGCCGGCGAGATCCAGGTGCTGGTATCCACCACGGTGGTGGAGGTGGGCGTGGACGTGCCCAACGCCGCCCTGATTATTGTGGAAAACGCAGAGCGGTTCGGCCTCAGCCAGCTCCACCAGCTCCGGGGCCGGGTGGGCAGAGGGAGCCACCGCTCCTACTGCGTCCTGATGACGGCCACCCGCAGCCCCGACGCCATGGCGCGGCTGAAAACCCTGGCCTCCACCAACGACGGCTTCCAGATTTCCCAGGAGGACCTGAAGCTCCGGGGGCCAGGCGATTTCTTCGGCCAGCGGCAGCACGGCCTGCCCCAGCTGGCTCTGGCCGATCTGGCGGGGGACATGCGCCTGCTTCAGGAGGCCCAGCAGTCCGCCCAGCGCCTGCTGATGGCCGACCCCACCCTCTCCCAGCCGGAAAACCGGCCGGTACGGGAGCAGGTTTGCCGGCTCTTTGCCGAGACGCCGGATATTTTCAACTGATAAACAACAAGGAGGAACCACCCCATGACCCATTTGGAACACGCCGAGCAGCTGCGCCGCGACCCCCAGGGCAGGCACTATAACTGCGCCCAGTCCGTGCTGGTCCCCTTCGCCCGGGAGCTTGGCCTGACAGAGGAGCAGGCCTACCAGCTGGGCAGCTGCTTCGGCTCCGGAATGCTCCACGGCGCCACCTGCGGCGCGCTCAGCGCGGCTTTGATGGTGGCCGGCATGAAGGGCTGCGACACCCAGCAGGCCGCCGCCATGATCCACCAGTTCCGGGACGACCATGGCGCTACCGACTGCGCCGCTCTGCTGGCCACCGTCAGGGAGCGGAACATCCCCAGGAAGGAGCACTGCGACGGCCTGGTCCTGGAAATGGTCGCCAAGCTGGACCAGCTCCCCCCTTCCCGCCCCTGACCTCCGCCGGCACAAAAACACCGAAAGCGGAAGCGCAGTGCTTCCGCTTTCGGTGTTTGTGAGAAGGAAGGAATGGAAAATCGAGTCACAAAGGTTTTCCCAAGTCCGGCGGTTCTCGCGGCTGCCGCCAGGCTTGTTAATTTTTTAACCTTTGGCCATGTAGAACTGTACCATGTTTTCCCTCAAATTACTATTCCCAATTTCATTATGCGGAATATAATTATTTACTTATACTTTCCGGTGCGACGGCGTCGCTCCACCGGCTCAGGAGGCTTTTATGGACCCGCTGCAATCTCTCCCCATCCCGCTGCTGCTGTGGTACCGGGAACATGCCCGGGATCTGCCCTGGCGGCGGCATCCCACCCCTTATCAGGTGTGGATTTCGGAAATCATGCTCCAGCAGACCCGGGTGGCCGCCGTGCTGGACTACTACCGCCGGTTCCTGGAGGAGGCCCCCACGGTGGAGGCCCTTGCCCAGCTGCCGGAGGACCGCCTGATGAAGCTGTGGCAGGGGCTGGGCTATTACAGCCGGGCCAGGAATTTACAGCGGGCGGCCTGTGAAATTCAGCAGCGGTTCGGCGGGATATTCCCAAATACTTATGATGAAATCCTCTCCTTGCCCGGCGTAGGGCCCTACACCGCCGGGGCCATCAGCTCCATCGCCTTCGGCCTGCCCCAGCCGGCTGTAGACGGAAATGTCCTCCGGGTGGTGGCCCGCATCACCGGGGACGAGGGGGACATCACCTCCCCCGCCATGAAGCAGCGGGTCACCCAGGCTCTGGCCGCCATCATCCCCGCCGCCCAGCCGGGGGACTTTAACCAGGCCATGATGGAGCTGGGGGCCACCGTCTGTCTGCCCAACGGGGCGCCCCAGTGCCAGCGGTGCCCCGCCGCCGGCTTCTGCCGGGCGTATTTGGAGGGGCGCACCGACCAGCTGCCGGTAAAGCCCGCCAAAAAAGCCCGGCGGGTGGAGCACCGGCGGGTCTACCTTCTGTTCCATGGGGACCGGGTAGCCCTCCGCCGCCGCCCCGGCAAGGGCCTGCTGGCGGGGCTGTGGGAATACCCCAACGAGCTGTGGGATTCCCAGGCGCTGCCGGAGGCGCTGGGCATCCCCCCGGAGGCATGGGAGCAGGCAGGCACCGGGAAGCATATTTTCACCCATGTGGAATGGCGCATGACCGGCTGGTGGGCGGAGACGGAGGAAGAAGCCCTGCCCCAGGGGTGGGTGTGGGCCGACCGCGCCGGCCTGGAACGGGTTTACGCCCTGCCCAACGCCTTTCACCCCTTCCGGGACTTTGTGCTCAACCGGCTGGGCCATTTTTAAAGGAGGGAACCGCCATGCTCTGCACCATGTGCCCCAGGAAATGCGGCGCTCTGCGCACAGAGGATCGGGGAGAGGGCCACTGCCGCATGCCTTTGACGCCGGTGGCCGCCCGGGCTGCCCTGCACTTCTGGGAGGAGCCTCCCATCTCCGGCACCCGGGGATCAGGAACCCTGTTTTTTTCCGGCTGTGCCCTGGACTGCATCTTCTGCCAGAATGAAGCCATCAGCCACCAGGATTTTGGGGCCCCCCGGACGGTGGAGCAGCTGCGCCGCAGCTGCCTGGCCCTGATCCGCCAGGGCGCCCACAACATCAACCTGGTCAACCCCACCCACTATGCCCACGTGGTACGCCAGCTGCTGGAGCAGCCCTTTCCCGTCCCTGTGGTATGGAATTCCGGCGGCTATGACCGGGTGGAGACCCTCCGGGGGTTGGAGGGCCGGATTCAGATTTACCTGCCGGATTTGAAATATCTGGATGCAGCCCAGGCCCTCCGGTGCTCCGGGGCCGCCGACTATCCCCAGACCGCCACGGCCGCCATCCGGGAGATGGTGCGTCAGACCGGGCCCTATCAGCTGGATGAGGACGGCCTGCTGCTCCGGGGTACCGTGATCCGCCACCTGATCCTCCCCGGCCAGGTGGGGCAGGCCAAAGCCGTCATGGACTGGGTGGCGGAGCAGTTTCCCCCCCACACAGTGCTGTTTTCCCTGATGAGCCAGTACACCCCCTGGGGCGACCTGTCCGCCGCCCCCGACCTGAACCGCCGCCTGCGCAGGGGGGAGGTACGGGCCGCCACAGACTACATGCAAAACCTGGGGTTGGACGGCTATTGCCAGGAGCCCACCAGCGCCAAGGAGGAATATACCCCTTCTTTTGATCTCACCGGGCTGTAACAATCCAGTGTTTGCAGAAAATTCACAACCAGGTCATGATTTGGTAGCAATTATCCCCTATGATATACCTGTATCCAGCAACGATACATCATCTCCCATTTCTCTCTCCTTTTACACACACAGGCATCGTGCCCCGGCTTTCGCCGGGGCACGATGCCTTATTGTTTCATTCTTCCCCGCTGTCCGGACGGAGCATCCGGAACAGGCCGCGGTAATGGTCGGAAAATACGCTGCCCTTCCGCCAGATGAAGGTGATGTCCCCCCGCTCCTGCACATCCTCCAGATGCAGCGCCCGCAGCCGTCCCCGGGCCAGCTCCTCCGACACGGCGGCCCGGTACAGGAAGGCCACGCCGCAGCCCAGCAGCACCATCTGCTTGAGCACGTTCATATCCCCGATTTCCAGCAATCCCCGGAAATCCGACACATCCAGGTTGCTGCGCTTCAGGCTGCGTTCCATGATCTCCCGCCCCCCGGAGCCCGGCTCCCGGACCAGCAGGGTCTCGCCCAGCAGGTCGGCCAGACGGCTGGGCTCCCGATCAAAGGGGTAGTGGGCGGCGCACACGGGCAGATAAGGCTCGCTGCGGTAAAGCATGGAGTCATAGTCCTGTTTTCGGACATACCCCTCCACGATGGCGAAGTCCAGCTCCCCCTGGTCCAGCGCCTGGCACAGCGCCCTGGTGTTGTCCACCTTCAGGTAAACCTCCGCCTCCGGATAGCGCCTGTGGTAGGCGGCCAGGGGGCCCGGCACCATGTGCATCCCCACGGTGGGTGTGGCCCCGAACCGGAGATCCTGGGGCGTGTGCAGAGTTTGCAGCATCCGGCGTTTCAGCTGGCTGTCGTCATGGAGCACCGTGGTGGCTGCCGTCCGCAGCAGCTGGCCGGCGGGGGTCAGGGTCAGACGGCGGTTGGCATAGCGGAACAGGGGCATACCGTACCGCTCCTCCAGCCAGCGGATATGCTGGGACACCGCCGGCTGGGTCAAATTCAGCTCCTCCGCCGCCCGGGTATAGTTCATATGGCGGCACACCGCCAAAAAACTCTCCATCCGGAAATCCAGCATGAAAAACCGCCTCCCTTCCCTGCAATCATAACATATATTTATGGTTAAATAAAGATAAACAATTTTTCTTTATTCTTTTTCTGTGCTATAGTGGCCTCACCAAACAAAAGGAGAGACAAGCATCATGAAACGCACAGAAAAAAGAGCCGCCGTCCTGTGGCAGCTGTTCAAGGCAACCTTCCTGCTCAGCGCCTTCACCTTCGGCGGCGGGTTCGTCATCGTGTCCCTGATGAAAAAGAAATTTGTGGAGGAGCTGGGCTGGCTGGAAGAGGATGAGATGCTGGATGTCACCGCCATCGCCCAGTCCTCCCCCGGCCCCATCCCCATCAACGCCTCGGTGATTCTGGGGTACCGGATGGCGGGCATCCCCGGCACACTGGCGGCCATTCTGGGCACCTCCCTCCCCCCCATGATTATCATTTCCGTCATCTCCCTGTTCTACGCCCAGTTCCGCAGCAACCCCATCATCGCCCTGGCCCTTCAGGTGATGCGGGCTGGGGTGGCCGCGGTAATCTTTGACGTGGTTATCAACCTGGCGAAAAATGTGGTCAAAACCCGCCGCCCCCTCTATGTTGGCCTGATGGCAGGCGCTTTTATTGCCAATGTGGTGCTGGGCGTCTCCGCCAGCGTCCTGATTCTGGTCTGCCTGGCTGTCGGGCTGGCCGACGTGGCTTTGCAGGTGCGCTCCGGTGAAAAGGCCCGTCAGGAGGTGCAGGCATGAATACGTTGATTCAGCTGTTTTTCTCCTTCCTCCAGGTAGGCCTGTTCAGCGTGGGCGGCGGCTACGCCGCCATCCCCCTCATCCAGAACCAGGTGGTGGAGGTACACAGCCTGATGACTCTGGCGGAGTTTACCGACCTGATTACCATTGCGGAGATGACCCCCGGCCCCATCTCCATCAACTCCGCCACCTTTGTGGGGATGCGCCTGGCGGGAATCCCCGGCGTGCTGCTGTGCACCCTGGGCTGTATCATCCCCTCCTTCTTCATCTGCCTCACCCTGGCCCATTTTTACTACAAGTACCGCAGCTTTCAGGGGGTGCAGACGGTGCTGTCCGCCCTGCGCCCCGCCGTGGTGGCCCTGATCGCTTCCGCCGGCCTGTCCATCCTTATGCTGGGCCTGTTCCCCGACGGCTTTTCCGCGGGTCTGAGCGGGATGCATGTGGTGGAAGGCGTCCTTTTCCTGGGGGCGCTGTTCCTCCTCCGCCAGTACAAGCTCAGCGCCATCGCCACCATCTTCGGCTCCGGCGTGGTGGGCACCGCCGCCTACCTCCTCCTGGGCCTGGTGTAATACAGTTTGCAAAAGCCCTCCGCGGCCGCATTTCCAGCGGCGCGGAGGGCTTTTGTCGTCCAGGCAGTTGACAAGGGGCCCCGGTCAACGCCATAATAAGGAAAAACCTTAACAATACAGAAAGAAGGCCCCTTCATGATCCAGGATATCGCGCCCCACCACTATGACAACGTCTACCATCCCGTCCCGCCCAAGGCGGGGGATTACATCCTTTTCTACCGGGAGGATCAGACCCTTTTGTCGGCGGCCACCGGCCTGCCCTTCACCTGGGAGGAGGTGACGGCCCTGGCCGCTGTAGAGGGGCTGGCATTTACCTACTACTTCCGGATTGATGACAAGGATTTCCACCAGTGCCCCACCATCCCCCCGGAAATCCAGGCCCGGGCCAAGGAGGTATCCATGGGGTATTTCCGCACCATGGAGCCCCAGTGGATGGCCTTCGCTGGCATCACCGCCTACCAGCTGTATACCTGGTACCGCAGCCACCAGTTCTGCGGCCGGTGCGGGCATCCCGCCCAGCACGACCGGATTGAGCGGGCCATGCGCTGCCCCGTCTGCGGCAATCTGGTCTACCCCACCATCTCCCCCGCGGTGATTGTAGGGGTAACCCACGGGAACCGCCTGCTGCTCACCCGGTACTCCCGCCCCGGCACCACCCGGAATTACGCCCTCATCGCCGGATTTGCCGAAATCGGCGAGCCCCTGGAGGATACCGTCCGCCGGGAGGTCATGGAGGAGGTGGGCCTGCCGGTGAAAAACATCCGCTTCTACAAAAGCCAGCCCTGGAGCTTTTCCAGCAGCCTGCTGTCCGGCTTCTACTGCGACCTGGACACAGAGGACGAGACCGTCACCCTCCAGGAGGACGAGCTGGGGGAGGGCACCTGGTTTGACCGGGACACCCTGCCCCAGGGCGGGTCGGACATCTCCCTCACCCGGGAGATGATTGAGCGTTTCCGCCAGGGCGCGGTGTAACATCCCGGCCCATCAGCGCCGCCATATCCCCGGGAGGGGGGACCGCAAAGATGAGGGGCTCCCCGGTAATGGGCTGGCGGAAGCACAGCTGCGCCGAGTGGAGGGCCGGACGGGAAATCACCTGGGGCTCCTCCTGCCCATACAGGAAATCTCCCGCCAGGGGATGGCCCAGATAGGCCATGTGCACCCGGATCTGGTGGGTGCGCCCCGTCTCCAGCTCCAGGCGCACAATCCCATAGGGCCCATTCCTGCCCAGCAGGCGGTAATGGGTGCGGGCAGGCTTTCCGTCGGGGCGCACCATCTGCTCCACCAGGGACCCCTCCCTGGGCCCAATGGGGGCGTCCACCGTCCCCTCCTCCGGGTCTGGGATTCCGCGGCACACCGCCAGGTAGACCCGGCTGAAATCCGGGGTGTGGAGCTGCCCCTTCAGCACCTCCTGGGCGTGGGGGTGCTTGGCCACCACCATCAGGCCGGAGGTGCCCCGATCCAGCCGGTGAACGGGGTGTACATCCCCCTCCACCCCTGTGGAATCGTAATAATCCAGTATAAAATTACAGATTGTATCACTATAATGGCCAGGCCCCGGGTGTACAGAGACACCCGGGGCCTTGTTCAGCACCAGGACATCCTCGTCCTCATACACAATGTCCAACGGACCTGGGGCCGGCACAATGCCGCTGCGCCGCTCCGGGTCGGACAGGCGCACCGACAGCACCTGGCCGGCCCGGGGGCAAAACCGGGTATTTACCCGGCAGCCGTCCACCAGGATGCCGTCCTCCAGCCATTTGATCCGGCGGATGACCGTGCCGGACAGGTTCAGCTGCCGCCGGAGCAGAAGGTCCACCCGCACGCCCTCCAGCTCCGGGGAGACGGGCAGCTCCAGCCGGCGGCTCACATCCGTCTGGCCCAGCGGGCCAGGTTCACCAGATAGAACAGGCTGTGCAGCACCACCAGGCCGGAGGTCAGGCACAGCCACAGGGTGCTCCCCTCCAGCAGGGCCGCCGCGAAGGGAATCCACAGCAGGGCAAGGGTCCAGTACCAGCTGGTGTAGGCCGCCTTTTCCCGGATGGCGATGTTCCGCTCATCCCGCTCTCCCCGCTCCACCTCCTGCCGTTCCTCCGGGGCCATGGAGCGCATGAGCAGGGGGATCAGCAGTTTTGTGCAGCCCGCCCCCAGCAAGGCGCCCCCCATGCCGGTATATAGCCCGGCCATATGGCCCGGCATCCCCTCCCCCCACCGGATCACGGCGGCAAACAGGCCCAGACCGGCTGCCACAGCCAACGCCGCCAGGGCATTTTTCCACTGTTTCATGGCGTATCCTCCTCAAACAAAAAGACTTCCTCAATGGTCAGGCCGAAAAACGCGGCAATCTTATGGGCCAGCAGCAGCGAGGCGTTGTACCGCCCGTTTTCCAGGGAGATAATGGTCTGGCGGGTGACGTCCACCCGCTGGGCCAGCTCCGCCTGGGAAATCTGCCTTTGCCTGCGCAGCTCTGCAATGCGGTTGGTCACTCCACCGCCCCCCTTTTATGTACAGTTTGCTTTACATCCTCAATATACTCTTTCTCCTGCGAGATGTCAAGTTTATTTTACATCCCGTTTGGCGCATCCGCGGGCCCCACGCTGCGGATATGAAAGGATGCATTTTCGGTTTCATAAAAATAAGACTTGTTTTCTCCCGTTCCAGTTGTATAATTATAATAGTATAGTCTGACGTACCGGTTATCCGTGGGACGGCTATGTCCCTCTATAATAAAGGAGGAGTTTACAATGGAAAAGATCCTGCAGCGCATATACGAGATCGACCTTCCGCACGGCGGCGGGCGAGGAGGCCATCCGGCGCATCGCCAAGGAAGTGCCTGAGATGCTGGTGGGCGCGGGCACTGTGCTGACCAAGGACCAGGCGGACCGCGCCATGGCGGCCGGGGCCCAGTTCATCGTCAGCCCCGGCTTCAACCCCGAGATTACCAAGTACGTCATTGAGAAGGGCGGGCTGATGATGCCCGGCACCGCCACCCCCGGCGAGATGGAGCAGGCCATGAGCATGGGGCTGAAGGTGGTCAAGTTCTTCCCCGCGGAGCAGAACGGCGGCGTGGCCAAGCTGAAGGCGCTGGCCGGCCCCTACAGCGGGCTGAAGTGGATGCCCACCGGCGGCGTGAACACCAAGAACATGATGGACTACCTGAACTTCGGGCAGATTGTGGCCTGCGGCGGCACCTGGATGGTGAAGAAGGAGCTGATCAACGGCCAGAAGTGGGACGAGATCACCGCCATCTGCCAGGAGGCGGTAAAGACCATGCTGGGCTTTGAGCTGAAGCACATCGGCATCAACTGCGCCGACGCCGCCGAGGCGGAAAAGACGGCCAAGCTGTTCTGCGCCGCCTTTGGCTTTGAGTACAAGGCGGGCAATTCCTCCGACTTCGCCGGCAGCGCGGTGGAGTGCATGAAGGCCCCCTACCTGGGCAAGCTGGGCCACATCGCCATCGGCACCAACTCTGTGGACCGCGCCATGGCCTACCTGAAGGGGAAGGGCTTCCAGTTCAACGAGGACAGCCGCAAGACCGACGGCAAGGGCAAGACCAAGGCCATCTA
>CASFCW010000051.1 GCA_949293165.1 uncultured bacterium | reverse complement strand
CCCATAGGAGGTGGAATGACCTTTTATGGAGGACAGTAGGTAACGCTCAAAAGACAAGGGGCTTTGTGCGGGGGTTTTGGCCGCATGACTTCGGTCTTTCCGTAGGGGCGCACATTGTGCGCCCGCCTGGGAGCACTGTCTTTCGTGCTGTAATGTGGAATATTATCCTGTCTTTAGGCGGAGAGGGCGAAACGGAGTTTCGCAGAAAGTTCTTTGCCAAGCTTTCTTACAAGAAAGCGGGCTTTCTTTCAAGAAAGTAGGAGGAGGCGGATTTGAGCATCAGGCGCTTGGTGCCCGCGGAGTCGAAGTCGATCTCCACCAGGGCGTCGCCGCCCATGGGCTGGATGGACTTGATCTCGCCCCAGCCGAAGGCCTTGTGATTGACCCGGTCCCCGGCCTTATAGTCCTGGCCGGCCGGGGCCTTCCCTGCCGTCTGGTTAGACTGCCCCATGGCCCGGACAAACCCGCCGTAATCCCCTGCCGCCGTATCCTGACGGCGGGGGCGTGGGCTGTCCCAGGGCTGGGCGGGACGTTCCTGCCGGGAGGGAATTCCGGGGGCAGCGGCGTCCCACTGGCCGGCCCAGGCGGTGGGTCTGGGGGCGCCGGTGCGCTCCAGGCAGTCGTCGGGGATCTCCTCCAGGAAGCGGGATGGGCGGTTGGCGCTGGTGCGGCCGAACAGCATCCGCTGCCCGGCGCAGGTGAGGTACAGCCGCTGCTTGGCCCGGGTCATAGCCACGTAGCACAGCCGCCGCTCCTCCTCCATCTCCTCCACCTCGCCGATGGCCCGGATGCTGGGGAAGATGCCCTCCTCCGCCCCCACCACAAAGACCACGGGAAATTCCAGGCCCTTTGCGGCGTGCATGGTCATCATCAGCACGCAGTCCTGGTCGGGTCCGGTACTGTCCAGGTCGGTGTAAAGGGCAATCTCGTCCAGGAATCCGGCCAGATTGGCCTGCTCCCCGGCGTTTTCCATGTAGCCCCGGATGGAGGTAAGCAGCTCCCGGATATTTTCCAGGCGGGTGCGATCCTCCACGGTATTTTTGGTCTCCAGCATGGAGGCGTAGCCGGTGCGGACCATCAGCTCCTCATAAAACTCGTCCAGGGGCATGGTGGGCAGCAGGGCGGCCAGCTCCCCCATCATCTGGGTGAAGGCGGCCAGCTTGGCCGCCGAGCGCTCCAACTGGGGATAGAGCTTGGGGTTATCAATGACGGCGTACAGGCAGGAATCCTCCGCCGCGGCAATCTGCTGGGCGGCGTCCACCGTCTTGGCGCCGATGCCCCGGGGGGGGTTGTTGATAATCCGCTGAAGGCGCAGGTCGTCAGCGGGATTGTTCAGCACCGCCAGATAGGCCAGCATGTCCTTCACCTCCGCCCGGTCGAAGAACCGGGTGCCGCCGATGATCCGGTAAGGGATGCCCGCCCGCTTGCAGGCGTTTTCCAGCTGGTTGGACTGGGCATTCATCCGGTAGAGGATGGCGTGATCCTTCCAGGCCCGGCCCTGGCTGAAGGAGTCCAGGATGCGGGAAGCCACGTACTGGGCCTCGTCGCTCTCATTCATGGCGGTGTGGAGGGTGACCGGCTCCCCCTCCTCCGCCTTCGTCCACAGCTCCTTGCCTTTGCGGCCCTGGTTGTGGCGGATCACCCCGTTGGAGGCAGCCAGAATCCGGCCGGTGGAGCGGTAATTTTCCTCCAGGCGGATGGTGCGGCAGCCGGGGTACTGCTCCTCGAAGGAGAGGATATTCTCAATGGTGGCGCCCCGGAAGCGGTAGATGGACTGGTCGTCGTCGCCCACCACGCAGAAGTTATTGCTGCCCCCGGCCAGGGTGGAGGCCAGCAGGTACTGGAGGTGGTTGGTGTCCTGGTACTCGTCAATGAGGACGTAGCGGAACTTCTTCTGATAGAACTCCCGCACGTCGGCAAACTGGAGGAGCAGCCGGACGGTGTGGAGGATGATGTCGTCAAAATCCAGGGCACTGGCCTCCCACAGGCGGCGCTGGTAGGCCTGATAGACCCCGGCGATCTTCATCAGGCGGTAGTCCCCCTCCTTCTCCTTCTGGGCCAGGTAATCCTCCGCCAGCAGCATCTCGTCCTTGGCCCGGGAGATGTAGCCCAGCACGGAGCGGGGCGGGAACTGCTTGTCGTCCAGATTCAGCTCCTTCAGGCAGTCCTTGATGACCCGGAGGGAGTCGTCGGTGTCGTAAATGGTGAAGGAGGAGGCAAAGCCCAGGCGCTGGATGTCCCGGCGGAGAATGCGGACGCAGGCGGAGTGGAAGGTGGAGGCCCACACATCCTCCGCCTGGGGGCCCAGCATGGCGGACAGGCGGTCTTTCAGCTCCCCGGCGGCCTTGTTGGTGAAGGTGATGGCCAGGATGGTCCAGGGGGCCGCCGGCTCCAGGGCGCACAGCTCCCGCTGGCGCTGCGCATCTCCCTCCCCGGTCTGGGCGTAGGCCTCCAGGAAGGCCAGATCCCCCTCCGTCACCCACTGGGGCACATCGGTGCTGTCCGAGCCCCGGCCGTACTTCATCAGGTTGGCCACCCGGTTAATCAGCACGGTGGTCTTGCCGCTGCCCGCCCCGGCCAGGAGCAGGAGGGGCCCCTGGGTGTCCAGCACCGCCTGGCGCTGCTGCTGGTTAAGGCGCTGAAAATCCCGGGCGATGGCCCGGCGTCTGGCCTGGCAGAAGCGCAGGCATTGTTGCTGGTTGAGCATGGATTTCTCTCCCTGTGGTAAAAATACAAAACCGCGCAACGGATGGGGGCCGCCCCTTGGGAGGCCCCCACCCGTAGCTGGTTGTTATGCTGCTCTATGCACTCACTTGCGGGCCACACCGGCTTTCCGGGCGGCCTCCGCCACCGCCGCGGCCACGGCGGGCACCACCCGCTTGTCGAAGGCGGCGGGGATGATGTTGTCGGGGGACAGCTCCTCGTCGGGGATGATGGCGGCCAGGGCCTTGGCGGCGGCCATCTTCATCTCCTCGGTGATGTCCCTGGCCCGGACGTCCAGGGCGCCCCGGAACACGCCGGGGAAGGCCAGGACGTTGTTGATCTGGTTGGGGTAGTCGCTGCGCCCGGTGGCCACCACGGCGGCGCCGCCGGCCTTGGCGTCCTCGGGGAAGATCTCCGGGGTGGGGTTGGCGCAGGCAAAGACGATGGCGTCCTTGTTCATGGCGCGCACCATCTCGGTGGTGACCAGGTTGGGGGCGGACACGCCGATGAACACGTCGGCGCCCACCAGCAGCTGGGCCAGGGTGCCGTCCTGCTTCTCCAGGTTGGTGACCTTGGCGATCTCCGCCTGGGCCCAGTTCATGTTGGGATTGCCGTCGTAGAGGGCGCCGAACTTGTCCCGGATGATGATGTTGCGGAACCCGTCGGCCAGGAGGAGCCGGGCGATGGACAGGGCGGCGGAGCCGGCGCCGGAAAAGACGATTTTCACGTCCTCCTTCTTCTTGCCCACCACCTTCAGGGCGTTGGTCAGCCCGGCCAGGGCGATGATGGCGGTGCCGTGCTGGTCGTCGTGGAACACGGGGATGTCGCACATCTCCTTCAGCTTCCGCTCAATCTCGAAGCAGCGGGGGGCGGAGATATCCTCCAGGTTGATGCCGCCGAAGGAGCCGGAGATGTTGTACACCGTCTGGACAAACTCATCCACGTCCTTGGTCTTGACGCACAGAGGGAAGGCGTCCACGCCGCCGAAGGTCTTGAACAGGACGCACTTGCCCTCCATCACAGGCATGCCCGCCTCGGGGCCGATGTCGCCCAGGCCCAGCACGGCGGAGCCGTCGGTGATGACGGCCACCAGGTTGTGGCGGCGGGTGAGCTCATAGCTCTTTTCCGGATCTTCCTGGATGGCCAGACAGGGCTGGGCCACCCCGGGGGTGTAGGCCAGGGACAGCTCGTCCTTGTTGCCGGCGGGCACGGTGGCCACCACCTCAATCTTCCCCTTCCACTCCCCATGCAGCCGGAGAGACTCCTTCGCGTAATCCATATCGCATCCTCGCTTTCCTATGTACCAATCTGCCAGGTATCCCTGGGCCATACTTGGCTCCATTATAATACGCCCCGCCCCCCGCCGCAAGGGCGAAGGGCCGGGAATCTGATATTTTCCGGGGAAAACCGGGGTTTTTCCCCAATGCCCCTTTTCAAGGGAATGAATATCGCATATAATAACCGTATATCAACCAACCACTTTAATGCGTTTACGCGTCAGAGCGAAAGGACGGATGGAATGGACGAGCAGCTCACCAAAAAGTATGGACTGCCCACCGCCGTGGCCATGGTCATCGGAATTGTCATCGGCAGCGGCGTCTTTTTTAAAGCGGAAAAAATCCTCACCGCCACCGGCGGCGACCTGAAAACCGGCATCCTGGCCTGGTTCCTGGGGGGCCTGATCGCCATCGCCAGCGCCTGCGCCTTTGCGGTGATGGCCACCCGGTACGTGAAGGTGGGGGGCGTGGTGGACTACGCCGAGGCCACCGTAGGCAGCCGGTACGCCTATTACCTGGGCTGGTTCCTGTCGGTGGTGTACTTCCCCTGCCTGACCAGCACCCTGTGCTGGGTGTCCGCCCGGTACACCTGCGTGCTGCTGGGCTATGACATTTTAAGCGGGCCTTGCCTGGCCATCACCATGCTCTACATGGTCATGATCTACTTCCTCAACACCGTGGCTCCCAAGCTGGCGGGGCACTTTGAGGTGTCCATGACGGTGGTAAAGCTGGTGCCCATCCTGCTGATGGCGGCGGTGGGCACAGCGGCGGGGCTGCGCTCCGGCCTGCTGGTGGAAAACTTCACCCTTACCCTGGCGGGGGACGCCGTCCAGCACCCCCTGTTCACCGCCCTGGCCGCCACCGCCTTCGCCTATGAGGGCTGGGTGGTAGCCACTACCATCAACGGGGAGATTAAAAACGCCAAGCGGAACCTGCCCCTGGCCCTGGTGTTCGGGGTGGGCGCCATTATGGTGATCTACCTGCTGTACTACGTGGGCATCGCCGGGGCGGTGCCCAACCAGGTGATGATGGAAAACGGGGAGCGGGGGGCCCGGCTGGCCTACTCCGCCCTGTTCGGCCCGGTGGCGGGCTCTGCCCTGTTCGTGTTTGTGGTGCTGTCCTGCCTGGGCACCTGCAACGGGCTGATGATGGCCTGCACCCGGGGGCTGTACGCCCTGGCCGCCCGGGGCAAGGGGCCCAAGCCGGAGCTGCTGGCCCAGGTGGACCGGGTAACCAACATGCCCAACAACGCCGCCTCCGCCGGGCTGCTGGTGTGCGCGCTGTGGTGCGTCTACTTCTACTTCGGCACCCTGCTCAATGCCCTGGGCCCCTTCCGGTTCGACTCCTCCGAGCTGCCTATCATCACCCTGTACGCCATGTACCTGCCCATCTACCTCCGGTTCATGCGGGTCTGCCGGGATGAGCCCCCCTTCCGCCGGTTCGTCATCCCCGCCCTGGCCTTCGCCGGGGGCGTGTTCATGGTGGCGGCGGGCATCCTCTCCTATCAGACAGACACCCTGTGGTACCTGCTGGTATTCGCCCTGTTTATGCTGCTGGGCCGGGTGATGGAAGGCGGCGGGGCGTCTTGAACCGTAGGACACGCTTTTGGATCTCCCTGGCCGCCCTGGCGGCCATGCTCCTGCTCTCTGTGGGGGTGGGTCGGTACGCCCTGGGCCCGGGTGAGCTGCTGGGCATCCTCGCCGGCAACCCCCCCAGCGCAATCGCCCGGGACCTGTTTTTCCAGATCCGCCTGCCCCGGGTGCTGGCGGTGGCCTTGTCCGGCGGCCTGCTGGCCCTGTCCGGGCTGGTGTTCCAGACCATCTTCGCCAACCCCCTGGTCTCCCCCGACGTGCTGGGGGCCACCAACGGCTGCGCCGTGGGGGCGGTGTGGGCCATGCTGTTCCTCCCCGCCGTCCCCCTGCTGTACCAGGGCTGCGCCTTTGTGTGCGGGGTGGCCACCGCCGCCGCCGCCCTGTGGCTGGCCCGGCGGGTGGGCCGCAACCCCATGCTGGGGCTGATCCTGTCGGGGATGGTGGTGGGCAGCCTGGCCAGCGCCCTGCTGATGATTTTGAAATACTGCGCCGACCCCACCCACCAGCTCCCCGCCATTGAATACTGGCTGATGGGGGGCTTCCAGAACGCCATGTGGCCCCATGTGTGGTCGGTGGCCCTGTGCGGTCTGCCCGCCGGGGCCGCTTTGTACCTGCTGCGCTTCCGGCTGAAGGTGCTGTCCCTGGGGGACGACCGGGCCGCGGGGCTGGGCCTGTCCCCAGGTGTGGTGCGCCGGTGGGCGGTGGTGCTGGCCACTTTGCCCGTGGCCGGGGTCATCAGCATCGCCGGTATGGTCAGCTGGGTGGCCCTCATCGTCCCCCATCTGGTGCGGGTGTGGGGGGAGCGGGACGTGACCCGGTGCATGGGCACCGTGTTCTGCTGCGGCGGCGCCCTGCTGCTGGCGTCGGACCTGCTGGCCCGGACGCTGACGGCGGCGGAGATCCCGGTGAGCATCTTCACCTCCCTGTTCGGCGCAGGGGCGCTGGCGGCGCTGCTCCTCCGGGGCGCGCTGGACCGAGGGGAGGCGGGCCTGTGATGACGCTGGAAGGGCAGCACCTTACCGTAATCCGAAACGGCCGGGCGGTGCTGCGGGACGTCTCCCTCACCCTGGCCCCCGGCGAGCTGGTCTTTCTCCTGGGGGTAAACGGGGCGGGCAAATCCACCCTGCTCCACACCCTGGCGGGGCTGCTGCCCCCCGCGGAGGGGCAGGTGCTGTGCGGCGGCCGCCCCCTGTCCGGCCAGACCCCCGCCCAGCGGGCCAGGCTGGTCTCCCTCCTCCACCAGGACACCCCCGCCTACGCCATGACGGTGGAGGAATTCGTCCTGCTGGGCGCCGCCCCCTACCTGGGCCTGGGCCGGATGCCCAACGCCGGCCACCGGGCCAAGGCCCTGGCGGCCATGGAGCGGATGGGCCTGGCCCATCTGGCCCACCGGCCTATGACCCGGCTCAGCGGCGGGGAGCGGCAGCGGGCCGCCCTGGCCCAGTGCCTTGTGACGGACGCCGCCTTCCTCCTGCTGGACGAGCCCACCGCCAGCCTGGATGTGCGGCGGCAGCATGAGTTTTTGGACCTGCTGGCCGGCCTGGTGGAGGGGGAGGGCAAGGGCGCCCTGGTCAGCGTCCACGACCCCAACCTGGCCCTGGACTACGCCCCCTCCATCACCGTCCTGTCCCAGGGCAGCCTGGCCGCCGTCCGCCCCGGGCCGGACCGGGCCAAAGAGCTGGAGGCCAGGCTCCAGGCGGACTACTCCCCCCGCCTGGTGTGGGCCCAGGCCCCCCGGTTCCTGTGGCAGCGCGACCAATAAAAAACGCCCCCAGCCGCCTGTATGCTCACGGCTGGGGGCGTATGGCGTCCGCGGTCGTGCACCCCGCGGACCATCTGGTGGCTGGAGAGACCCGCCCGAAATGGGAAGAAAGTAGGGAGGATGAGGAGGCGGGCTTTGGTCTTTCTCTAACCATCCACATGTTAGCATATGCTAACCCATTTGTCAACCCCTTTTCCCGGATTGAATCCCGGCGGGAAGCGTGATACAATGAAGGCAGTATTTTGGAGGAAAAGGAGAGGCGCCTATGAGAACCATTTCCGCCGGAGCCATCACCGAGACGGTGGCCCGGCTGTGCGTCCAGGCCAACACCCACCTGCCCCCGGACATTGTCTCCGCCCTGGACGCCGCCCGGGGCAGCGAGCCCTGGCCCCTGGCCAAGGAGACTTTGAACCTGCTGTGGGACAACCTGGAGCTTTCGGAGGAGAAGGAGCTGCCCGTGTGCCAGGACACGGGCATGGCCTGCGTCTTTGTGGAGCTGGGCCAGGAGGTACATATCGACGGCGACTTTGAGCAGGCCATCCACCAGGGGGTGCGCCAGGGCTATGGGGAGGGCTATCTCCGCAAATCCATTGTGGGCGACCCCCTCCGCCGGGTGAATACGGAGGACAACACCCCCGCCGCCATCACGGTGCGCCTGGTGCCCGGGGACGGGTGCGCCATCACCGTGGCCCCCAAGGGCTTCGGGTCGGAGAACATGAGCCGCCTGGGGATGCTCAAGCCCGCCGACGGGGTGGAGGGCGTGAAGGCCTTCGTGGTGGATACGGTGCGCCAGGCCGGCTCCAACCCCTGCCCCCCCATTGTGCTGGGCATCGGCATCGGCGGCTCCTTCGACAAGGTGGCCTACCTGGCCAAGCATGCCCTGCTGCGGCCCATCGACCAGCCCAATCCCGACCCCTTCTATGCCCAGCTGGAGCGGGAGCTGCTGGAGGAGATCAACGGCCTGGGGGTAGGGCCCCAGGGCTTCGGGGGCCGGACCACCTGCCTGGGCCTGTCCATTGAGGCCGCCCCCACCCACGTGGCCGGCCTGCCGGTGGCGGTGAATGTCAGCTGCCACGTCACCCGCCGGGCCACCGCCCAGCTGTAAAGGAGGCCATGTTATGGAATACAAGCTCACGACCCCGGTCACCCGGGAGGATCTGGCCCCCCTGCGGGCGGGGGACACGGTGCTGCTGTCCGGGGTGGTATACACCGCCCGGGACGCCGCCCACAAGCGGCTGATGGAGCTGCTGGACAAGGGGGAGCCCCTCCCCTTCCCCCTGGAGGGCTCCGCCATCTACTACGTGGGCCCCACGCCGGAGCGGCCCGGCCAGGTGATCGGCTCCGCAGGCCCCACCACCAGCGGCCGGATGGACGCCTACTCCCCCCGCCTGCTGGACCTGGGCCAGTCCATCATGATCGGCAAGGGGAAGCGGAACCAGGCGGTGAAAGACGCCGTGGTGCGCAACGGGGCGGTTTACCTGGCCGCCCTGGGGGGCGCCGGCGCCCTGATGGCCGCCAGCGTGAAGAAGCTGGACGTCATCTGCTGGGAGGATCTGGGCTGTGAGGCGGTGCGCCGCCTGGAGGTGGAAAACTTCCCCCTCACCGTCATCCTGGACGCCCAGGGGGGCGACCTGTACGAAAGCGGCCCCGCCGCCTATCTGGCCTCTTTGTAAGCAAAAAGCAGCGCCTTGCCGCATATCCTGTTCCCACAACAGGGAACAAGAGAATGAGGTGAGGCGCTGTGTCTATTGTGGGACGGCTGGCAGACCTGCTGTGGAACCCATGGCTGCTGGCCCTGTTTCTCATCACCGGAGCCCTGCTGACGGCGGGCTCCGGCTTTTTTGTGCTGCGGCGGTTCCCCCTGTGGTGGCGGGCCACGGCGGGCAGCCTGCTCCGGCCTTCGTCAGGGGGGAACGGCGGGGGGATCACCCCCTTCCGGGCCCTGGCCGCCGCCCTGGCCGCCACCATGGGCACGGGGAGCATCGCCGGGGTGTCCACCGCCCTGTGCCTGGGGGGGCCGGGGGCGGTATTCTGGATGTGGGTGTCCGCCCTGGCGGGGATGACCACCAGCTATGTGGAAAAGTACCTGGCGGTGGCCTACCACCGGCCCGCCCCGGGGGGCGGCTGGATGGGCGGGCCCATGTACTACCTGCGCCACGGGTTGGGCAGCCCCCTGCTGGCGGGCTGGTTCGCCCTGGCCTGCCTGCCCGCCACCCTGGCGGGGGGCAACCTGGCCCAGTCGGGGGCCATCGCCGCCGCCCTCCACGCCGCCTTCGGCCTGCCCCCCTTCTGGGTGGGGCTGGCCGCCGCCCTGGGGGTGGGTCTGGTGATGGCGGGGGGCTTCGGCCGCATCGCCCAGGTGTCCGCCTGGCTGGTGCCCGCCATGGCCCTGCTGTACCTGGGGGCGGGGGGATTGGTGCTGGCCGCCCGGGCCCAGGCCATCCCCGGGGCCCTGGCCCAGATCCTGGACTGCGCCCTCTCCCCCGCCGCCGCCCTGGGGGGCGGGGCGGGCTACACCCTCCACTCCGCCATGCGGTACGGGGTGGCCCGGGGGGTATTCACCAACGAGGCGGGGCTGGGCACCTCCGCCATGGCCCACGGGGCGGCCCAGGTGGACCACCCCGCCCGGCAGGGGCTTTGGGGGATTTTTGAGGTGTTTTTCGCCACCCCGGTGGTGTGTACCGTCACCGCCCTGGTGGTGCTGGTCACCGGGGTGTACGACCCGGCGGGCACCCTGGCCCTGCTGGAGCTGGGCCCGCTGCCTCCCGCCGCCTCCGGCGCCCCCCTCACCGCCCGGGCCTTTTCCGCCGTGCTGGGCCCGGCGGGGGGCTGGGTGGTGGCGGCCAGCCTGCTGCTGTTCGCCTTCTCCTCCCTCCTGGGCTGGAGCTACTATGGGGAGCAGTGCCTGGGCTACCTGGCCGGAAGCCCCCGCCTCCGCCGGGGCTACCGCCTGCTCTTTCTGGCCTGCGTGTGGGCGGGGGCCCTGCTGGAGCCCACCGCCGTGTGGGAGCTGGTGGACCTGTGCAACGCCCTGATGGCCCTGCCCAACCTGGCGGGCATCCTGCTCCTGGCTCCCCAGGCCCTGGGCGGACTGAACGACTGGCTTTCCCAGGGCGGCGGTGATGTTTTCCCTTCCCGGCGCATATAGATGGGAGGAACCCGCGCAATTGACCGATAGGAGCGTGATACCCCATGAAGCAAACCGGGATGGACACCAACCGCATGGTTCTCCACGGCCGTGTGGCCCAGGACCCTGTCTCCTCCCACAGCAACCACGAGGTGGAGTTTTACACCTTCCCCCTGGCGGTCAGCCGTCTGTCCGGGGTGTGTGACCTGGTCAACGTGATGGCCCCCAGGCAGCTGCTGCAGGAGGCGGGCTGGCCCCGGCAGGACGACCCCCTCACCGTCCGGGGGGAGCTGCGTACCTTCAACAACCGCACGGGGGTGGGCAGCCGCCTGGTCATCAGCGTCTTTGCCAGGGAGCTGGCCCTGGAGGAGGGGGAGGACGAGAACCGGCTGCTGCTGTCCGGCACCCTGTGCAAGCCGCCCACCCTCCGCTCCACCCCCCTGGGCCGGAGCATCTGCGACATGATCCTGGCCTCCAACCGGCGGTACGGCCGGGCGGACTACCTCCCCTGTATCGCCTGGGGCAGCCTGGCCCACCGGTGCGGCCAGATGGCGGTGGGGGAAAGCCTGTGCCTGGAGGGCCGCCTGCAAAGCCGGAACTACACCAAGCACTTTGAAGATCACAGCGAGGAGCGCACCGCCTTTGAGGTGTCGGTGATGAACCTCCTCCCCCCGGACATGGTGACCTGGGCGGGGTAGCCCCATAGAGGGAGTTTTGACACAAAAACAGGGCGCCGGGGGATCAATCTCCCCGGCGCCCCCCATTTTATCCTATGGAAATGGTCATATCCACCCTTGCGCCCCTCTGCGTATTGGACAGGCGCAGGGCTCCCCCATGCTGCCGGGCGACCCGGCCGGCGTAATAGAGGCCCATTCCCATATGCCCCTCCTGAGGGCGGCTCCCCTCCCCGGTGAAGAAGGCCTGCTCGCCCCTTGCAAGTGCCTCCCCGGAAAAGCCAGGACCGTCGTCCTCCACGGAAATGGTCAGCCGTTTCCCCTCCGCCCGCAGGAGCAGGGACACGGTTCCTCCGGCGGGGGTATACCGCACGGCATTGTCCAGCAAATTGGTCACCGCCCGGTCCAGACCGTCACGATTGACCGTCAGTTTCACAGACGGCACCGGGGAACAGGCAAAGTCCGCCTGTTTCCCAGCGCAGAGGCTCCGTCCCACTCCCTGCCAGCCTTCGGCAAGGTCTGATAAACAGACCGGCTCCCGTTTCCCTTCCCCAGCCGTCCCCCTGCCGGCGACCGCCCGGAGCTGGGCGACATAGTCCTGAAGCCGAAGGGAGCTGCGCAGAATGGTGTCTACCATCTCGTGCTGACGCGGTTCCATGCCATCCTCCCGCAAAAGCTCCGCATTTCCGCTGATCACCGTCAGCGGGGTTTTCAAATCATGGGTCAAGGCGGCCAGCTCCAGCTCACGCTGCTGTTCCATGGCCCACTGACGCTCCAGGGAACGTGCCAGGCTGACCCGAAGCTGATCCATGGCGGCCAAAGTCTCTCCAAACTCCCGCACCCGGGTTCTGCCTGTCAGGGGCACGTCCAGCCGCCGCTGCTCCATGGCCCTTGTGGCCGCCGTCAAACGGCTGGCGTCCCGGCGCAGCAGCCCGGCAAAGTGCCGGGTAGAAACCGCCCCAGCCGCCAGCCAGGCCAGCAGCAGGACAACCGAGGCGCAGCTTTGGAACTCAGGCAGCTTCCGCTGCAGCACCTCCGCCCCGTAAGGCATGGAGTAATCATATTGCACCACGCATACAGACCCGTCCGGCAGGGGAGCGATGCGGTGGTATTGTGCGTAGAAGATCCCCTGAGGGCGGGAAACACCCCCCAGCGCCGACTTGGCATAGCCCAACCGCCGGTCATCCATATTCCCATGGCCGATTACCTGTCCATCCCCGTCAAATACCGCCCACCGGTAATAATAGGGGATTTCTCCAGGCGCTTTTTCCCCTGTGGATAAGGACTCAACCACAGCATCCGCCTGATCAGCGGCAGTGCTGGCGGGCAGGACGATGCCGCTTTGCAGCATAACGGTCAGCCACAGCCACCACACAACAGCCAGCACCACAACAGCCCCGCCGGTAGTAAGAAGGTACCGCCACAAAAGGACCGCCAAGCCCGTCTGCCCCTTCACCCTCTTTTCCACTTGTAGCCTACCCCCCACACAGTTTCAATGGGCGACTCCCCCGCAGGCCGGAGCTTGGCCCGGATATTCTTCACATGCTCTGTAACGGCAGAGGCGTCCGCCGCACCGTCATACCCAAAGGCCGCCTCATAGAGCTGTTCCTTGGAAAATGTCTGGCCTGGATGCATAGCCAGGTGCTCACAAATGGCGTATTCGCTTTTTGTCAGCTTCAAATCCCTTTCCTGGTAATAAACCGCCCGCTCCCCCAGATCAAAATCCAGCCCGCCCCGGCGCAGGCGGGTATGGGGAACCCGCCGGTCCCGGCGCAAATGGGCTGCCACCCTGGCCCGCAGCTCCGCGATGCGAAAGGGTTTGGTCAGATAATCGTCTCCCCCTATCCCCAAGCCTCTCAGGACATCCGCCTCCTCCGTCTTTGCGGTCAGGAATAAAATAGGGCAGTCAGCCAGACCCCGGACGCGTTGGCACAGGGCAAATCCATCCTCTCCCGGCATCATCACATCCAGCAGAATACAGTCCGCCCACCGGCAGGCCGCCTCATCCACCGTCTCCCCGGAGAGATGGGCAGATACCTGGTGGCCGTCACGTTCCAGCGTGGTGCCCAACAGGGCGCACAGGTCCTTGTCATCGTCCACCACCAGAATATGAGCCATTTTCTGACACCTCAATTCAGCAAAAGGTATACCCCCCAGGATAGTCCATAGAGAAGGTAGATATGGGCGGGGTAGAAGATGTAAAACAACCGCTTATGCCCCCCGCCCCGCCGGCCATTATAGCACAGCATCAGGGGAGCCGCCAGAATCCCGTAAATCTCGTAGTATCTGGTAAACAGCTGTATCCAGGTAAAATCAGGCAGCCGCGAGGCCATCAGGCCCATATAGACCACGCCGTAGAGCACGTAATACACCACAAAAGCTGTCACCTGGACAGCCCGCCGCCGCCGAAACAGGTACAGCACCAGCCCCATGGCCAGCACCGGCCAGCTGCTGTCTCCTGTGACACCCCAAATCGGAACAAGGGAGTAGCACAGCATCCCCAAAAAGGGTTCCAGTCCGGGTACCCGCATAACCAGCCATGTGGCCGCAAAGGGCCAGGCCAGCGGCAGAAGAACCGCCGCCAGGCCGGGCAGGATTTTCCCCTGTCCCAGCCAGTCCATCCCCTGCCAGACCACCATCAGAATGACGAAGGCAGTCATGATGCCGTTGGTGGGATAGAAGCCGTCCGGCCGCACCAGCACCCCGCCAAAGGCCATGAAAAACAACAGCAGGGACATGATCACGGAAAGCAGGTACACCTTGACAAAATACCGCTTTCTGCTGTGGGTGTGAGTAAAGCCTTCCACCAGGCAGAACAGGAACAGCGGCGCCCCCAGCCGCCCCACCATGCTGAACCACTCCGGGACAAGGC
>CASFCW010000050.1 GCA_949293165.1 uncultured bacterium | reverse complement strand
CAGGTCATCCTGACCGTCAAGGAGCTGCTGGGCTCCCTCATCAGCTTCTGCGTGCCGCTGATTATCATTGGCTTTATCGCCCCGTCCATTACCCGGCTGCGGAAAAACGCCTCCCGGATGCTGCTGCTGGCGCTGGTGCTGGCCTATGTATCCTCCGTGTGCGCCGCCCTTCTCTCCGCCTCCGCCGGGTATACCATCATCCCCGCCCTGTCCATCCAAAACGCCGTGGAGGACCTCAACGCCCTGCCTGAGCTGCTGTTCAACCTGGAGATCGCCCCCATTATGAGCGTGATGTCCGCCCTGGTGTTCTCCGTGCTGGTTGGTCTGGCCGCCACCTGGGCAAAGGCGGAGCAGATCACCCTCCTGCTGGAGGAGTTCCAGCGGGTAGTGCTGGACATTGTCAGCCGGGTGGTCATTCCCCTGCTGCCCTTCTTCATCGCCGGCACCTTCTGCGGCCTGGCCTATGAGGGCAGCATCACCCGCCAGCTCCCCGTCTTTCTCATCGTCATCCTCATCGTCATGGTGGGGCACTACCTCTGGCTGGCAGTGCTGTACAGCCTGGCCGGGCTGTACTCCGGCAAAAATCCCCTGGAGGTGCTGCGCCACTACGGCCCGGCCTATATCACCGCTGTGGGCACCATGTCCTCCGCCGCCACCCTGGCCATCGCCCTGCGCGGCGCCCGGAAGTCCAGCGTGCTCCGCCGGGACATGGTGGATTTCGGCATCCCGCTGTTTGCCAACATCCACCTGTGCGGCTCCGTGCTGACCGAGGTTTTCTTCGTCATGGTGGTCTCCCAGGTGCTGTACGGCTCCATGCCCGACCTGGGCACCATGGTGCTGTTCTGCTTCCTGCTGGGTATTTTCGCCGTAGGCGCCCCCGGCGTGCCCGGCGGCACGGTCATGGCCTCCCTGGGTCTGCTGTACAGCGTGCTGGGTTTTGACAATACCGGCACCGGCCTGATGATGACCATTTTCGCCCTGCAGGACAGCTTCGGCACCGCCTGCAACATCACCGGCGACGGCGCTTTGACCCTGATTCTCACCGGTTACGCCGACAAGCACAACATCCCCAAGACGGAGACCGCCCAGTCCCCCCTGTGACCCCATATTCCCGCACCGGCACGGGCGCGGCCACGAATGTGGCCGCGCCCGTTTTTCACGCCCTCAGCAATGCCAAAACCAGCCCGTAAATCACGCTGGCGCCCACGCCGTACACCAGCACCGGCCCGGCCACCACAAACAGCTTGGCCGCCGTCCCGGTAATGAAGCCCTCGCTGCGAAACTCCAGCGCGGGCGAGACCATGGCGTTGGCAAAGCCGGTAATGGGCACCAGCGTCCCCGCGCCGGCGTGCTTGGCGATGGCGTCAAACCAGCCCAGCCCGGTCAGCACGCCGGCCAGGGCAATCAAGCTCACCGAAACCGCCGTGCCCGCCTGTTCCTGCTCCAGCCCCAGCCCCCCATACAGGTTGAGCAGCAGCTGCCCCAGGGCGCAGATCCCGCCCCCGGTCAAAAAGGCCCACACCACATTTTTCCCGGTGGGGGACGGCGTGCTGCGTTTTTCCACCATGCGTCCATATTCCTGGTTGGTCAGCTCCATTCCCTTTTCTCCCCTTCCGCCGCACCTGCGGCCGTTTCTGACAGTATGTCCCCGCCGGCACTTTTTCATTCCCGGCGGTATGTTCCAGCCCCCCCAGGCATACGCTTGGATGGAAAGGGGTGATTGCCGTGATCTACAGCAGGAAAGCCCTGGCGGCATGGTGTGTGGCCGCCATCCTTCTGGGCAGCGGCCTGCACTTTCTCTACGGCCTGTGGCCAAATGTTCTGACCGCCCTGATTGCTCCCGTCAACGAAAGCCTTTGGGAGCATGTAAAGCTCTTGATCTGGCCCTACCTGGCGGCTGCCGCCGCCCTGACCTGGGGCCGTCCCGGGGCTCTGCGGCCCTGGCTGCTGTCCCTGGCGGTTATGTCCGCCGTCATGCTGGCGGCAGGCTATGGGTACCACGTCGTCCTGGGGGGCGAAGCCCTGTGGTTCGATTTGCTGCTGTACGCGCTGGTCATGCTCCTGGGCTTCCGGCTCCCCACACGCTTTTCCGGCCCCTTTGGCGGAATCCCCTGGGCCGCGGCCGCCGCAGCCGGGGTTGCGGTGATCCTGCTGTCCTTCTGGTTCACCTTCCATCCCCCGGAAGCCCGGCTGTTTGCCGATCTGTCCCAAAAGCCGGAAGCCTCCGCCAGTACCAGCCAGGGTTCCCTGGTATAGACCATTGGCAAGCCCCCTCCTTTCTGCTATACTGGCGGAAAAAGGGGGGATAGCCATGGTACTGTACGGCGCCCGGGGCCTGGCCGGCCGTGAGGAGGCCTACCGTCTGCTGGAGCGGGCCGCCGGGGCCCACTGGGGCCTGGCCGGCCTGGGCGGGCTGGCCAGGGAGGAACGGGGCAAGCCGTATCTGCCCGGCCAACCGCAATTCCAGTTCAACCTGAGCCACAGCGGGGATCTGGCCCTGTGCGCCCTGTCCAGCCGCCCGGTGGGGGTGGATATCCAGGTGCTGCGGCCCTTCCGTCCCCGCCTGGTGGACCGCTCCTGCACCGGGGCGGAAGGAAATTGGCTGCAAACCCAGGCCGATCCCACAGCCGCCTTTGCCCAGCTCTGGGCCCTGAAAGAGGCCATAAGCAAGCACAGCGGCTACGGCCTGCCCTACCCCCCCTCCCGGCTGCCCGTTCCCCTGCCTCCCCAGGGCTGCCCCTATGACCCCCGCCGGCTCTACACCCTGGACGGCCTGTTCCTCCGCATTTACCAGGGGCCGGACTGGCGGGCCGCCGTCTGCGGGGAGGAGCCGCCCCCGGAGAAAATTTTCTGGACAGGGGAAAAAAGGGATTGACATGTCCTGCCCTATGTGGTAATATAACCCTTGCGCTGAGCCGTCCGGCTCAACCAGCCACCTGCGCGAGTGGTGGAATTGGTAGACTCGCTGGCTTCAGGTGCCAGTGCTCGCAAGGGCGTGCGGGTTCGACTCCCGCCTCGCGCACCAAAAAGAAAGACACGACCTATGTCGTGTCTTTCTTTTTGGGTTCCGCCGCCCAGAGGGCGGCTCCACCCTTCGGTGATTGAAATGCTCGGGGCAAATGAATTGCCCCTGCGCCGAGGTTTTGCCTGGGGCAAAACGCTCGTACGGCGCAACGCGCCGCCGGCCGGAAGGCCGGTTTGCCAATTCTTTTGCCGCTGTCCCCATCCCTGCAAATATGAATTTTAACCGTCCCTTGCAGAATGGCATCCCAACGGATGCCATTTTTTCATCACAGGGCCGGAATGCCCAGCGGCAAGGTCATATGCCTCCTTCATCCTTCCAGCAGCCGCGTCAACGGGAGGTGGAGCTTCCCATTGGAGGCCAGGACTCCGCCGCCCCGGACCAGGGAAAGCGGGGCGCCGTCCGGCGCGGTAACCCGTCCTCCCGCCTCCTCCACAATCAGCAGCCCGGCGGCATAGTCCCAGGGCTGCAGAAACTGCTCCACAAACCCGTCCAGCCGCCCGCAGGCCACCCAGCACAGGTCCAGGGAGGCGCACCCGGTTCGGCGCACATCCTGGCAGCGGTCATAGATCCGGCGCATCTGCCCAAACGCCCCATCCGCCAGATCCCGCCGTCCAGGCACCGTTCCCGCGGAAACCAAACCGTCGGCCAGGCGTTCCGTCCCGCTCACCCGGATCAGGCCGCCATTGCAGAAGGCTCCCTCGCCCCGCCTGGCCGCAAAGCATTCCCGGGTATAGGGCTGGCAGACCACGCCGAAGGTCACAGCCCCGTCCTCCGCCAGGGCCAGGGACACCGCGCTGTGGCGGAACCGATGGATCAAATTGGTAGTCCCGTCCACCGGGTCCAGAATCCAGAAGGGGCGGGTAACATCAATGGGGCCCTTCTCCCCCTCCTCCCCCAAAAACTGGGCCCAGGGCGTCAGCCCCGCCAGCCGGCGGCGCAGAAATTCCTCCACCGCCACATCCACATTTGTGACAAAGTCCGCCCTGCCTTTGGCCGTAACGGTGCGCAGGCCGTTTGGGTCGTCCAGCCAGTCCCCGGCCTCCTCCACCCATCGGATAACCTGCCGCACCATCTCCTCCGTCAGCCTGCTCATGGGGTGGCCTCCCTGGTCAGGATGGATACATAATCCCCGCCCAGGGCGTGGATCTCCTTGAGGGACCGCTTCAGCAGGCCCGCTGTCCGCACCTGGAAGGCGGCGGTTTCCGCCAGGCGGATCTCATACCGTCCCGCCTCCATTTCCTTTTGCAGGGCCGATACCGATGTGCAGTCCCGCTCGAACACCGTGGTCACGCAGCCGTACTGCACCGCCTGATGGGTGTCGCTGCCGGAGACCACAGGAAGTCCCAGCCGGCGGCCCAGCGCGCCGGTCAGCGCCTCCGTGCCGGCCCGATCCACAGCCAGGTCCTTGCCGTTCAGGTCCAAAAAGTCCAGCCGGCGCAGCTGCTCCTCAGGCAGCTGGGGCACCCGGCCGGGGGCGCGGTAGGGATGGCCGCAGCCCACCAGCACCGGATAGGCTTCCAACAAGTCCATCAGCTGTTCAAAGGGGAGGAACCGCCCCTTTTCCTTGTGGGGCTCCAGCCGCCGATTCAGCTCCAGGATTGCCTCCACAGGGCCGATGGACAGAATATGGCCTCCCTCCGCCACATCGGTCTCCATGCCTGGAAAAATCCGCAGGCCGTTGTCCAGCTCCAGGACGTCCCCCCTCTGCCGGCTGACGGAGATCAGATAGGCGTACAGCTGGTCAAATTGAAGCGTGTTGAAATGTTCCGTGAGGCACAAGGCGTCCAGGCCCGCCCCACGGGCCTCTCCAAACAGCCAGTCGGTATACGCGGTAGAAAACGGGAGCTTTTTGGCCAGCTTCCCGTGGGTATGAAAATCCAGATTCAAGAACAACCTCTTCTTTCCGTCAAATCAGCGTGGAGCCCAGCACCGCCAGGGACATCCATAACGCGGAAACCGCCAAAAACAGCAGGTCGTCGTACCGCACCCGCATGGCGGACAGCTTGATGTTCCGAACCGCCCGGTTGGAGGCCCCGTACCGATAGCCCCGCAGCTCCAGGGCCTCCACCGTGGTGCGGGACCGTTTGGCCGTGTTCAGCATCAGGGGGTAGAAGGATTCCACGATTATTTTCACCTGATAGATCAGATAGCGCACCTTGCCCACAAAGGTCTCATAGTCGGGGGCGCTGCCCCGCAGGCGGTAGGACAGCAGCACATTTTGAAATTCCTCCATCAGCATGGGCAGCATCCGGTAGGCGTAGGAGATGGAAAAGCTCAGCCGCTCCGGACAGCCGAACCACATCAGCCCGTTGGACAGCCGGTCCGGGTCCAGGCCGGAAAAGACGGTAACGGAGGCCAGGGAGATGGTGGCCACCTTCAGCGTCAGGACGAGGAGAGGGACGGCCGCCGAAGCGTCGCCCCCAAACAGCAGGGTGACCAGAAACAGGTACCCGGTCTGGGAAAAGACCCCCACGGCAAATAAGAACAGCACCAGCCCCGCCACCCGTGCCAGCAGGGTGGTAACCATCACCAGCGCAAAGCTGGCCAGCAGGAAGGGCAGGTCGTTGACAAACCAGGGCACCACCCCAAAAAACAGGTACCAGGCAATGAGAATCCGGGGGTCCAGCGCCGCAATCACGGTGTCATCGTTTCCATAGGCGTTTTTCAGCACCTGGTTGCGGAGAAAATCCATAGAAAACTTGTCCAGCAGGTTCTCCGACAGCTTGCTCATCATTTTTTCCACGGTTATGCCTCCTGAAATTGATCCAGAAATTCATCCACGGTGTAGCACAGGGCCTGGGCGTCCAGGCGGCGGGCCATGGTAAAAATCTCCGGCGGGCGGATGCCCACCAGCTCCGCCAGGTCCTCCCGGGCGAAGATTTCGTCCCGGCCGCCGTCGGCCACCACCTTCCCACCGCTGAGTACGATGATCCGCTGGGCCCACTGGCAGACCAGCTGCATATCGTGGGTGGCAATCACGGCGGTCTGGATCATATCCTTCATTTCTTCCAGCACCTGCATGATCTCCCGCCGGGTGGCGATGTCCAGATTGGCGGTGGGCTCATCCAGCAGCAAGATTCCCGGCTCCAGGGCAACCCCGATGGCCAGGCTGGCCCGGCGCATCTGCCCGCCGGACAGGAGCCGGCCGTCCCTGTCCCGCAGCTGCGTAAGGCGGAACCGCTCCAGCAGCCTGTCCGTCCGCTCCCGCCAATCCGGGACGCCCCGCACCTGCATGGCGTAGGCAATGTCCCCCCCGATGGAGTCCTTAATGAACATCTCCTCCGGGTTTTGATAGACCAGGGAAATCTGGCGGGACAGCTCCTCCGCCTTTTTCTCCCCGATGGCCTCACCCAGCAGGGAAACGGTCCCCGTCCGGGCTTTGAGCAGGCCCACCATCAGCTTCATCAGCGTGGATTTCCCCGCCCCATTGGAGCCGATCAGCGCCACCCGCTCTCCCTTCCTGATGTCCAGCTCCAGTCCGTCAAATACAACCCGGGGCTCCCCTTTCACCGTGCGGTAGGACAGGGATACGCCATGAAAGGAGACGGCGCTCTCTCCCTCCCGGGGATGGCTGGGCGCCGGAGCCCCCGCCCGGTACGTCAGGGCGGCAAAGGCCCCCTCCCCCTCCTCCACCGTGGTGGGCAGGGCCCTGCCCACCGGCAGCCTGCCCAGCCGTCTCAGCCGGCAGGCGGCCTGGGTTACCTGGGGCGGGAAGATGTTGCACGCCTCCAGCTCCTCCACCCTCTGCAGGGCCTCTTTCGTGGGCAGCATCCACTCCGCCCGGCCATCCTTCATCAGCAGCACGTGGCGGCAGTAGTCGGCGATATACTCAGTGTGGTGCTCAATGACGATAATGGTCTTTCCATGCCGCTCATTCAGATCCCGCAGCACCTCATAAATCCTGTCGGCGTGCATGGGGTCCAGCTGGGCGATGGGTTCGTCCAGAATCAGGATATCCGGCCCCAGGGACACCGCCCCCGCCAACGCCAGAAGGTGGGTCTGGCCGCCGGAAAGCTGCCAGATATACTCCTCCTCCCGCCCCTCCAGGCCGCACCGGCGCAGGGCGTCCCTGCCCCGCTGTTTGTAATCGGGGCAGGCGTAATTCAGGCAGGCATAGGACGCGTCGTCCAGCACCGTGGGCCGGACGATCTGGCTTTCAAAGTCCTGATATACGTAGCCTACCTTCCGGGCCAGCGTACCCACATCGCTTTCCAGGGTGCTGAGCCCGCCCACCCGCACCCGGCCCTGGAACTTCCCCGCGATAAAGTGGGGGATCAGCCCATTGAGGGTCTTACACAGGGTGGACTTCCCGCAGCCGTTGTTGCCAACGACTGCAAGGAAGTCCCCCTGCTCAATTGTTAGGGATATCCCTTTCAGGGTGGGCTGAGGGGCGCCTGGATAGGTGTAGGTCAGGCTTTCAATCTCAACCGCGTTCATGTCAGCAGGCCAGGTTCCTTTCCTGGTTCTTTTTCATGGCCAGCAGCACCAGAACCGCCAGGGCCGCCGCAGCGGCCATACCCACCGCCATGGCGGTGCCGCTTTCCGCCCACTCAGCCTCCCAATCCACCAGGGACATACCGGCGGTGGCGGCCATTTCAGCGGCAACGGCGCAGGCAAACCCGAGGGCACACACCGCCCAGGCCTTGGGGTTCAGGCGGGACAGGCCCTGCTCCGGCGTGCGGGGAGCGGCGCCCAGCAGGGGCTCGATCTTGCCATAAAGTCTGGGCACCAGGTACAGGGTGGGCAGCAGGCAGAATAGAATACCGGAAAACAGCAGGTCGTTGCAGAAGGCGAAGCCCTCCGTGGCAAAGACGCTCTCCGGCAGGCCCTCCACCGCCTCAAAGTCCTCCACCGCAAACTGGACCTTGGCGATATCCACCACGGTACCCATCAGCAGCTGGGCGGCGGTTCCGGTGATGGCGGCCACACCCACCAGGACCCGGTTGCCGGGATTGCTGACCAAACGGCCGGCGATGTATACGCCGATGGTCACCGTCAGGAATTTTTCCAGCTCCCCCAGCCCGCCAAACTGGCCCAGCATGATCTCGCTGAACACCAGCTCGCCTGTGGCGGCGCCCAGGGCGGCGGAAAGGGGATCAAACAGCATGGCCAGGGTCAGCGGGATAAACAGAAAATACTCCACGGAAAACTCCACAAGTCCCACCTGAAACTTGGGCATCAGCTCTGTAAACAAGGTTGCCAGCCCGTACAGGGACATGGTCAGCACAAAGACCATCAGCTTCTGCGACTGCGGGGCGGCGGGTTTCGCCATCGTGTTCATGTATGTTCCTCCTATTTCTCCTATCAGTTCCTTGTGGTGTCTCACACGAAGGCAGTATAGCCCCGCAATGTAAAGTCCTCCGCCCCGGGCAAGTAAAATATAATTTAATTTTCCTGCCCGAGGGCAAAAAAGCCCCCGCTCCCAAAGGGGAGCGGGGGCCGGCTGAATGATTACATGCTCTCGTGGAAGGTGCGCTGGATGACCTCCAGCTGCTGTTCCCGGCTGAGGCGGTTGAAGTTCACCGCGTAGCCGGACACCCGGATGGTGAGGGTGGGGTACTGCTCGGGATGCTCCATGGCGTCCAGCAGCACCTGCCGGTTCATCACGTTGACGTTCAGGTGATGGGCGCCCTGGACAAAGTAGCCGTCCAGGATGGACACCAGGTTGCTCCGCCGCTCCTCCGGGGACTTGCCCAGGGCGTTGGGGACAATGGAGAAGGTATTGGACACGCCGTCCTGGCACACAGCCCGGTAGGGGATCTTGGCCACGGAGTTCAGGCTGGCCAGTGCGCCGTTCTCGTCCCGCCCGTGCATGGGGTTGGCGCCGGGGGCGAAGGGCTCCCCGGCCTTGCGGCCGTCGGGGGTGCTGCCCGTTTTCTTGCCGTACATCACGTTGCTGGTGATGGTCAGGGCGGACAGGGTGTGGATGGCGTTGCGGTAGAGGGGGTGCTTTTTCAGCTCCGCGGAGAAGTAGGACACCAGCTCCACGGCAATATCGTCCACCCGGTCATCGTCGTTGCCGTACTTGGGGAACTCCCCTTCCACAGCGAAGTCCACGGCGATGCCCTCCTCATTGCGGATGGGGCGCACCTTGGCAAACTTAATGGCGGACAGGGAGTCGGCGGCGATGGACAGGCCGGCCACGCCAAAAGCGGCCAGGCGCTCCACCCGGGTATCATGCAGGGCCATCTGGCTGGCCTCGTAGGCGTACTTGTCGTGCATGAAGTGGATGATGTTAATGGTATCCACATACAGCTCCGCCACGTAGGACAAAACCTTCTTGTAGTTGGCCAGCACCTTGGGGTAGTCCAGCACCTCGTCCGTGTCCAGCTGGATGTCGGGGATGACCTTGGTGCCCTTCTTCTCATCCACACCGCCGTTGATGGCGTACAGCAGGCTCTTGGCCAGGTTGGCCCGGGCGCCGAAGAACTGCATCTGCTTGCCCACCGCCATGGCGGACACACAGCAGGAGATGCAGTAGTCGTCGCCGTACAGGGGGCGCATCACGTCGTCATTCTCGTACTGGATGGAGTCGGTATCAATGCTCATCTGGGAGCAGTAGGACTTGAAGGCCTCCGGCAGGTTCTGGCTCCACAGCACGGTCAGGTTGGGCTCGGGGGCGGTGCCCAGGTTGGTCAGGGTGTGGAGATAGCGGAAGGTGGTGCGGGTGACCAGGGTCCGGCCGTCCACGCCCATGCCGCCCAGGGACTCGGTGATCCAGGTGGGGTCGCCGCCGAACAGCTCATTATACTCCGGGGTGCGCAGGTGGCGCACCAGGCGCAGCTTCATGATGAACTGGTCGATCAGCTCCTGGGCCTCCTCCTCCGTAAGCAGGCCGGCGTCCAGATCCCGCTGGATATAGATGTCCAGGAAGGTGGCGGTACGGCCCAGAGAGGTGGCCGCGCCGTTGTTCTCCTTCACGCCGGCCAGATAGGCCAGGTACAGGTTCTGCACCGCCTCCCTGGCGTTCTCCGCCGGGCGGCGCACGTCGCAGCCGTACTTCTCCGCCATGGAGGCCATCTCCTCCAGGGCGCGGATCTGCATCTGGACCTCCTCCCGCAGGCGGATCAGCTCGTCGGTCATGGGGCCGTCCAGCTCGTCCAGGTCCTTTTTCTTCTCCTCAATGAGGAAGTCGGTGCCGTACAGGGGGACCCGGCGGTAGTCGCCTACAATGCGGCCGCGGCCGTAGGCGTCAGGCAGGCCGGTGAGCAGGCCGGCGTGGCGGGCCAGGCGGGTACGCTTGGGATAGGCGTCAAACACGCCCTCGTTGTGGGTCTTGCGGTACATGGAGAAGTGGCGCTCGATCTCCGGGTCCAGCTGATAGCCGTACTGCTCCAGGGCGGACTCGGCCATCCGCATGCCGCCGTACAGGTTGATAATCCGCTTCAGCGGGGCGTCGGTCTGCAGGCCCACAATCACCTCGTTGTCCCGGTCGATGTAGCCGGGGCCGAAGTTGTCGATGCCGGAAATGGTGTGGGTCTCCACGTCGATGATTCCCTTTTGGATCTCCTCCACAATCAGGTCCTTCACCTTGGCCCAGACCTTCTCCGTCTTGGGAGAGATGGGGGCCAGGAAGCTCTCGTCCCCGGTGTAGGGGGTGTAGTTCTTCTGCAGGAAGTTTCTCACGTTGATCAGGTGCCTCCACTCGCCGGTGCGGAAGCCCTTCCATGCGGTGCAGTTAGGATCAATGCTCATGGTTCATACCTCCATATCTTTCTCTCTTGGGCCCTGGTGGGACAAGTCATCCCTCCGGCCCGCTGTGTGCGACTCTTTCGTTGATGCGGCGGCTCCATTCCTCCAGCCGCTCCTTTTCCATGGGGGGCGTCCCCTCCAGAGGATAGGGGATTCCCATGACCCGGTATTTGTGGACGCCCAGGGTGTGGTAGGGCAGCAGCTCCACCCGCCGCACGTTCTTCAGCCCCGCCATATAGTCGGACAGGCCTTCCAGATGGGCCTGGCTGTCCGTCAGGCCGGGAACCACCACGTGGCGCAGCCACAGGGGCGTCCCCAGCTGCTGGGCAGTGCCCAGGAAGGTGTTGAACTCCCCCATGGACTGCCCCGTCACCTTCCGGTAGCCCTCCGGGGTGTAGTGCTTGATATCCAGCAGCACCAGGTCGGTGAGTTTCAGCAGCCGCTCGTACCCGCCCACGCCGCAGCCGGCGGTGTCCAGGCAGGTATGCAGCCCCTCCTCCCGGCACATGGCCAGGCACTCAGCCAGGAACTCCGGCTGCATCAGGGGCTCCCCGCCGGAAAAGGTGACGCCCCCCTCCTGCCCGTAGTAGGGGCGGAACCGCAGCAGCCGGTCCACCAGCTGCCTGGGTGTCATCAGGTCCGCCTTCCCGCTTTTCATCTCCCAGGTGTCCGGGTTGTGGCAGTAAAGGCAGCGCAGACGGCACCCCTGGAAAAATACCACCGACCGGATTCCGGGGCCGTCCACCAGCCCCATGGACTCAATGGAATGGATATATCCCTGAATCATGCAACCTCCTGTTCCCCCAGATTTTGGGCACAAAAAAGGCCAACCATCCGGGCATTCTGCTGCCCAGACGGTCGGCCGGATGTTACATCATACTCCACGTGGTCAATTCCACATTATTCCGTCAGTCGTATGACTCCGTGGTCTCACTCTACCATATCTATATCTTGTTGTCAAGCAGTTTTCCACACACAAAATGACCAATTTTTGCCCCCTCAATCCTGCCGCTCCATGGCGCTGCGGTATTCCTGGGGCGTGCAGCCGGTGGTCTCCTTAAACGCCCGGGTAAAGGAGGAGTGGCTGTTATACCCCACCTGCAGGGCAATGTCCAGCAGGGAGTATTGTCCGTTGAGCATCAGCTCCTTGGCCTTCTCCACCCGGAAGCGGCGGAGATACACCGTGGGGGTGTAGCCCGTTTTCTGCTTGAACCATTCGGTAAAATAGGCGGGGGTGTAGTTCTCCCGCTGGGCCAGCATCTCGATGGACACGTTCTGGTTGTAATGCTCCCGGATGTAGCGCAGGCTGGGGCTTTCATTGTTCTCAATCAGCTTGCAGTAAAGGAAATAGAACAGGTAGCACAGGGAGCTGGAGTCCGGCCCCCGGCGCACCTCCGATTTAATCAGCTGGATCAGTGGCTGCAGTTCCTCCCCAACCGGGAACACGATGCGGCTTTCCAGCACGGACAGGTCGCTGGTACTAATCATGTGGGAGGGCACGTTCATGGTCACCACCTCGGTGGGGCAGTAACAGTGGTGAAAGCAGCGGGGCGGCACGAAGCACACGTCCCCCGCCGTCACATGGTAATGCACCCCCTTGTATGTCAAGCTCAGCTCCTTCGTCAGTGGAAGTAAAATATGTCCGTGGGAATGCGAATGCCCATCGGTGTCCATGGGAGGCTCCAGGACACGGAAGGTCAGCTGCGTCATCAGGCCCACACCCTTTCCATCATATTTCCAGCCATCCCCCTCTGCCCATCCGGGCCGGCCTCCGCCCATCCCTGTGCCCGGCAAACATGCATCTTTTTTTCGTTGCGCTTGCAACAAAATTTCTGCGCTTTCCAGCTTCAATATGGTGCGGCGGCGCTGTCCCGCTCCGCACTGATTTCACGTTTTTTCCATAAAAGCGGGGGCAATGCCCTTTTATCTCGTATTTTTCCAGGTATTTCGGTTATATTTCCCTGTATTTCCCCTCAGAAGTACAGATCAGCCTGGGCAAAATCCGACATTCATAGTATATCCTCTCAAACAGCAAAGCGCAAGCGTTTTTTCTCCTCCGCCCTTCTTTTTCTTCCCCACCTCCGGCATTTTGCATGTCCTTCCCGTAAATCTGTCAAGGAACAGCCGAGATTTGGAAAAGCAGCCCTTCCATCCGCCGTGCTACAATGCAGACATCCAGAGAGAATCCCCTCTCTCCCGGCGCCGCTGGGGCTCCCCTCTCCCGGCGGCCGCCCATTCATTTTGAGAAAGGACTGCATTGCCCATGTCTAATGCGATCTACAACCTGTCCCGGCCTGAGAACGACGCCATCCGCAGCTATCTCCCCGGCAGCCCTGAGCGGGCGGAGCTGCGGGAGGAGCTGGAAAAGCAGGCTGCCCAGGTGGTGAAAATCCCCCTCATCATCAACGGCCAGGAGGTATGGACGGAGAAAACCATTTCCGTGACCATGCCCCACGACCACGGTCATGTGATTGCCCAGTGCTGTATGGCCGGCGAGAAGGAGCTCCGCATGGCCATCGACTCTGCCCTGGCCGCAAAAGACGCCTGGGAGGCCACGCCCTGGGAGCATCGCGCCGGCCTTTTCCTCAAGGCGGCCCAGATGCTCTCCGGCCCTTACCGCAAGGTGCTGACCGCCTCCACCATGCTGGGCCAGTCCAAAACCGCATACCAGGCGGAAATTGACATCGCCGAGCTGGCTGACTTCCTCCGCTTTGGCGTGTGGAGCGCCCAGGAGATCTTCAAGGATCAGCCCGCCAGCGCCGCCGGCATGTGGAACCGGCAGGACTACCGGCCTTTGGACGGGTTTATCTGCGCCATCTCCCCCTTCAACTTCACCTCCATCGGCGGCAATCTGCCCAGCGCCCCTGTGATTGTGGGCAATGTGGCCCTTTGGAAGCCCTCCAGCACCGCCGTGCTGTCCAACTATTACTATATGAAGCTGCTGCTCCAGTGCGGCCTGCCCGCCGGCGTCATCAACTTCGTCCCCTGTTCCGGCCGGGACATGTCCCAGTATGTGGTCAGCCATCCCAAGATGGCCGGCTTCCACTTCACCGGCTCCACCGGCGTGTTCCAAAGCGTGTGGCGGCAGGTGGGTGAGAACATCGCCTCCTACACCAATTACCCCCGACTGGTGGGTGAAACCGGCGGCAAGGACTTTCTCTTTGCCCACAGCAGCGCCGATCTGGAGCCCCTGGCTGCCGCCATCGTCCGCGGCGCCTTCGAGTACCAGGGCCAGAAGTGCTCCGCCTGCTCCCGGGCCTATGTCCCCGCCAGCCTCTGGCCTGCCCTGGAGCCCCGCCTGAAGGAGCTGACCGCCCAACTGAAGGTGGGCGATGTCCAGGAGTTTGACACCTTCATGGGTGCCGTGATTGACAAGTCCTCCTTCCAGACCTGCAAGGGCTTCCTGGACCGGGCGGCCGCCTCTCCCCTGTGCCAGTTTGTGGCCGGCGGCACCTGTGACGACAGCAAGGGCTGGTTTGTGCAGCCCACCATCATCCGCTGCATGACGCCCGACTATGAGTCCATGGTGGAGGAGATCTTCGGGCCCATCATCTCCATCTATGTCTACGACGACGACAAGCTGGAGGAGACCCTGGACATCTGCAATTCCTCCCCCTACGCCCTGGCCGGCTGCATCTTTGCCCAGGACCGCCAGGCCATCGTCATGATGGAGCGCGCCCTGCGCAATGCCTCCGGCAACTTCTATATCAACGACAAGTGCACCGGCGCCGTGGTGGGCCAGCAGCCCTTCGGCGGCGCCCGGGCCTCCGGCACCAACGACAAGGCCGGCAGCAGCCTGAACATGGTCCGCTGGCTCAGCGCCCACGTGGTGAAGGAGGAGTTCTGCCCCTCCACCGACGTGACCTATCCCTACATGGCTCAGCCCTGACCCCCTCCTGCCGTCCCGCGCCCGGTCTCTTCCAACCGGGCCGGAACGGTGCCCATACAAACGCAGGCCTTGGAACCGGCTGATGCCGGTTCCAGGGCCTGCGTTCTTACTTGTTTACTCCGTTTTC
>CASFCW010000049.1 GCA_949293165.1 uncultured bacterium | reverse complement strand
ATTGACCGCCCCGCAGCAGGGGCACTTGGGGTCGTCCAGGTCATGGAGATGCCCGCACCGGGGACAGGTGACCTGGGCCATGGCGTCCGAATCCTCCGGCTCCCTGTCCCAGTCTCCCCGGAAAAATTCCAGCTTGCCGCACTGGGGACAGCACAGGATATCCACATCCAGGGCCCCCGCCAGCAGGTTATCCAACCCTCCCAGCAGCCAGCCTGTTTTCCCCAGCTGGAGCCGTTCCCGCTTCATCAGGTGCATCTCCCCGCCGCAGCGCAGGCAGGCCAGGCGTTCCTTCATTCCGCCGCCTCCCCCAGGGTCAGCTGCTCCCCGCAGTAGGGGCAGAACTGCCCCCACCGGAAGCCCTCGAACAGCCCCTGCCCGCAGTAGGGGCAGAAGGCCGGGGCGGCCTGCTCCTGGCTTTGGCTGGACGGATCAAGGTCGATCTGGCTCTGGCTGGCGGAGGCGGAGCCCGTATCCTGGCCGATCACCACCCCCAAGCCCCAGAAAACCAGTTTAATTCCCGCAAACAATACAAAGATCAGGGCAATCAGGCCCAGAATGGCGGGCAGCCCGCTTTTCTTTTGTTCCATAAATTACGTATCCTCCGTTGCCTTCATTCCTGTGTCCGGCCCGTAGCCCTTTTCCCCTTACTTCAGCTTCAGTTCCTTCTCCACATCATTCAAACTGATGGTCAGCATACGGCTGACGCCCTGTTCCTGCATGGTGACGCCGTACAGCACGTCGGCCTCCTCCATAGTGCCCCGGCGGTGAGTGATGACGATGAACTGGGTTTTGTGGGACATATCCCGCATATAGTGGGCAAACCGCACCACGTTGCTGTCGTCCAGGGCGGCCTCAATCTCGTCCATCACCACGAAGGGGGTGGGCCGCACCTTCAAAATGGCGAAATACAGGGCGATGGCCACAAAGGCCTTCTCCCCGCCGGAGAGCAGGGTGATGGTTTTCAGGGCCTTGCCCGGCGGCTGTACCTTGATCTCAATGCCGCAGTTGAGGATATCCTCCGGGTCCTCCAGCTCCAGGGTGGCCGCGCCGCCGCCGAACAGCTCCATAAAGGTCTGGCCGAAGGCCCCATTGATACTCTGGAACTCCCGGGAGAAGATGGTTTTCATCTCCCCGGTGATCTGGCCGATGACCTCCTCCAGCTCGCCCTTGGCATGCTCCACGTCGTCCCGCTGGTCGGTGAGGTAGGTATACCGCTCGTTCACCCGGTCAAACTCCTCGATGGCGCCCACGTTCACGCTGCCCAGGGCGGAGATGGCCTTTTTCAGCTCGGCAATCCGCCGCCCGGCTTTGGGGATGGATTCCAGCTCCACCCGCTGGAGTTTGGCCGCCTCGTGGGACAGCTCGTAATTTTCCCACAGCCGGTCCAGCAGCTGCTTTTCCTCCAGGCTGGCCGCCAGCTTTTTCTGTTCCAGCCGGGAGGTCTCCCCGCTGATGTGAAGCAGCTCCTTGTTTTTCTCCTGGCCCGTCCGGGTGGCCTGGGTCCGCTCTCCCTCCAGGGCCAGCTTTTCCTGGTTCAAGGCCTGAATGGCCTGGTTTTTCTGGGCAATTTCTTCCCGGAGCCCGGCCAGCCGGGCCTCCTTCTCCTGAATTTCCTGGGCGTAAGCCTGGTTCTGGGCCTGGTAATCCCCAATCAGGGCCCGGCTGTTGGCCTGGTCCCCCGCCAGATCCCGGTGCAGACCCTCCAGGTCCTCCAGGCTGCGGAGGGTGGTCTCCCGCTCCGCCTCCAGGGCGGAGACGGCTCCGTTCAGCTCCGCCAGCTCCTGGGTCAGGCGCAGGGAGCGCTCCTGCAGCTGGGCCTGGCCCCGGAGCTTGGCCTCCGTCTCCTCCTTCAGCGCCGCGGCGCCCCCTTCCAGCTCCTGGATGCGGGCACGGGCGCTCTGGGTGTCGGCCTCAATCTCTCCCGACCGGGCCTCCAGACGGCCCAGCTCGCCGGCCAGCTCCTCCTGGCGGCGGAGCAGATCGTCCACCACGCTGCGGCACAGCTTCTGCTGGCCCTGGGCCTCCAGGATGCCGTCCTCCCACTGGCGCAGCTGGGCCTGGGCGGCCTCCAGCTCATAATCCGCCGCCGTCCGCTCCCGCGCGGCCTCCTCCAACGTCCTGGCGGCCTCCTCCCGCCGCTGCTCCACCTGCTCCAAACGCTGGCGCAGATGCTCCAGCTCATTGGCCCGGCTGAGGATGCCGGCGCTGCGGCTGACCGATCCGCCGGTCATGGAGCCGCCGGGGTTGAGCACCTGGCCGTCCAGGGTGACGATGCGGAACTGGTACCGGTACTTCCGGGCGATGGCAATGGCCCCGTCCAGGTCCTCCGCCACCGCTACCCGGCCCAGCAGGTTGGAAAAGACCGGCTGGTACTTGGGGTCAAACCGGATCAGCTGATCCGCCACCCCCACAAAGCCCGGTTCCCGGGCCAGCTGCTCCTTCTCCCGGAGCTGGCCCGGCCGGATGGAGGCCAGGGGCAGGATGGTGGCCCGGCCGCCGTCCCTGCGTTTCAGGTATTGGATAACCGCCTTGCCGTCCTCCTCCCGGTCCACCACCAGGTTCTGCATGGCGCCGCCCAGGGCGGTCTCGATGGCCACGGTGTATTCGTCCGGTACGTGGAGCAGCTCAGCCACCGGGCCGTGAACGCCCCGGAGCTGGCCCTTGCGCACCTCGCCCATGACCAGCTTCACCGCCTTGGAAAAGCCTTCCCGGAGCTTCTCCATCTCCTGGAGCATCCCGGCCCGGGCGGACAGCTCCTTCCGCTCCAGTTCCAGGCTGTCGAAGGCCTGCCGGGCCTGGGCCTCTTTTTTCCTTTTTCCGTCCAGCCGGAGGGTATAGCCGGAAATGACGTTTTTCTCCTGGTCCCGGGCCTCCTGGGCCTGGCGGAGCTTTCCGTCCGCCTCCCGTGCCTGGGCCTTGGCCTCCTCCAGCCGCTGTTCCAAACGGCGCTGCTCCTGGCGGACGGTCTCGTCCCGGTCCAGCACCTCCTGGGCCGCGGCAGCCAGGGCGGACAGCAGCTCCTTGGCCTGGTTGGCGTCGGCGGTTTTCACCGCCTCCTCCCCCCGCAGCCGCTCCAGCTCCTGGGCCAGGGTGCCCGCGCTGTCCAGCGCCTGCCGGGCGCTGTCCCCCCGCTGCTTCAGCTCCTGCCTCCGCTGTTCCAGCTGGCCTTCCAGCTCTTCCAGCCGGGCCCGGCTTTGGGCAATCTGGCCGGCCAGGCTGTCCTGCCGGTCCTCCCGCTGATCCAGCTCCGCCTGGATTCGGGCGGTATTCTCCCGGTTGTGGGCGATGTTGCTGTTGAGCACCGCCACCGCCGACTCCAGCTCCCTGGCGTCCGCCTCCCGGCTCTGCACGGTGAAGCGGAGGCGGTCGGCCTCCACGTCCTTCTCCTGCATTTTCTGGGAGCAGGCCTCCGCGGCACCGAAGGCGGCCTCCACCGCCTTCTCCGCCTCCTCCTTTTGCCGCAGCGCCTCCTTGTAGTCGGTCTCCAGCTTGATGCTGCCCGCCCGGATTTTTTCCAGGCTGTCCAGCCAGACGGATATCTCCAGCCCCCGCAGCTCATCCCGCAGCACCAAAAACCGCTTGGCCTTCTGGCTCTGCTCCCGGAGGGGGGCCACCTGGAGCTCCAGCTCCCCAATTTTATCGTTGATCCGCACCAGGTTTTCCTCTGTGCGTTCCAGCTTCCGCTCCGCCTCCTCCTTCCGGTGGCGGAAGCGGGAAATCCCCGCCGCCTCCTCAAAAATCTCCCGCCGGTCGGCGGAACGGGCGGAAAGGATCTCGTCAATGCGGCCCTGCCCGATGATGGAATAGCCCTCCCGGCCCAGGCCGGTGTCCATCAGCAGCTCGTTGATGTCCTTCAACCGGACGGAGCGGCGGTTAATATAGTATTCGCTCTCCCCGGAGCGGTAGTACCGGCGGGTAATCATAACCTCGCTCTCCTCCAGAGGGAGCCCGCCGTCGGTGTTGTCCAGCACCAGGGAAACCTCGGCGTACCCCGTCTGCTTCCGCTTGGCGGTGCCGCCGAAAATCACGTCCTCCATCTTCCCGCCCCGGAGGGTGCGGGTGGACTGCTCCCCCATGACCCAGCGGATGGCGTCGGAGAGGTTGGACTTGCCTGAGCCGTTGGGGCCCACAATGGCGGTGATGTCCTCCCCAAAGGTCAGCACCGTCTTGTCCGGAAAGGACTTGAACCCCTGCAGTTCCAGCGCTTTCAGATACACTTCCATCCCTCTCTCTCACCCTGCCCGCCGGGGGCAGCAACATATCAGCTTATTTTAGCACAGCGTCCCCTCCATTTCAAGATTTTAGGGGAATCCCGCCGGAAAACCCCATCATTTCCTTGGAGATGGGGACTTTCCGTGGTACAATGGGCAAAAACCGATGTCCCTTCCCAGGGGCGCAAGGAGGAATTGCCATGGAAGATCAGATCCGGCCGGGGCGGTACCGCCACTTCAAGGGCGGCGAATACCAGGTGCTGGGGGTGGCCACCCACTCCGAGACCTTGGAGCCTGTGGTGGTGTACCGGGCGCTGTATGGCGAGGTGGGGCTTTGGGTCCGCCCCGCCGCCATGTGGCAGGAGACGGTGGAGCACCAGGGCCGGCAGGTGCGGCGCTTCACCTACAGCGGCGACGAATGACGCAAACGGCCGGGCCGCCCGTGGGGGCGGCCCGGCCGGAGACTGTCGAAACAGTGGCGCAGCCACTGTTTCGAGAAGGGCTGCACGCGAGATGGGCCTCGATTCCTTGCGGAAAAGTCGGCCCATCTTGCGCGAGAAGTGTCATTTCCGAGGTACACGCCCCCGGAAATGACGGGATTCCATTTTATTCCGTCGCCTGCGGGCGCCGGAACTCCTTGCAGGAGGGCTTTTTTAACAAGCTGCGGCCGGGCCGCCCGTTGGGGCGGCCCGGCCGCTTTGTAAATACAGGTTATGCCTGCTGGGGATGGCCGGAGGCGATGGCAAGGTACTTGCCTGTCTGGGAGCGGCTGCACTGGGCCAGCTGCTGGGGCGTGCCGGTAAAGAGGATTTCCCCGCCCTTGTCGCCCCCCTCCGGGCCCATGTCGATGACCCAGTCGGAGGCGGCGATCAGCTCCAGGCGGTGCTCCACCACAATCACGGTGTTCCCCTGGTTCACCAGGCGGCGGAGCAGCGCCAGCAGCGCCTCCACATCCCGGTTGTGCAGGCCGGTGGTGGGCTCGTCCAGGATGTAGATGTTGCCCTTTTTATGCAGCTCACTGGCCAGCTTCAGCCGCTGCACCTCGCCTCCGGACAGGGTACTGGTGGGCTGGCCCAGGGTCATGTAGCCCAGGCCCACCTCCTGGAGGGTGGACAGGGGGCCGCTGATCTTCTCCTGGGGGAAGAATTCCACCGCCTGGTTCACCGTCAGGTTCAGCACCTCTTCAATGTTCTTCCCGTGGTAGGTGTAGCTCAGGGCGGTGGGATTGAACCGCCGCCCGCCGCACTCCTCGCACAGGATGGCCACCGGGTCGGCAAAGGCCACGTCGGGGGTAATCTCCCCCTTGCCCTTACACACCGGGCAGGCCCCCTTGGAGTTAAAGCTGAACCACTGGGCGCTGACCCCGTTTTCCTTGGCAAAGAGCTTGCGGATCTCGTCCATCACCCCGGTATAGGTGGCGGGGGTGGAGCGGCTGGAGGTGCCGATGGGCCGCTGGTCGATCACCACCGCCTGGGGGTGGCGGGCGGTAAACTCATAGCAGATCAGGGTGCTCTTTCCCGACCCGGCCACACCGGTGACCGCCGTCAGCACCCCCTTGGGGATGTCCACCGACACGTTTTTCAGGTTGTGGAGCTTAGCCTCCCGGATGGGGAAGGACTCCGTCCAGGGCAGCGGCTCCTGGTTGATGACCACGGGCTTGGTCATGGAGCGGGCGGTGAGGGTGCCGGCGGCCTCCATCCCGGCAAAATCCCCCTGGTAGACGATCTCGCCGCCCTGGCTGCCCGCCAGGGGGCCCAGCTCGATGATGTGGTCGGCCAGCTGGATCATCTGGCGGCTGTGCTCCACCACCAGCACCGTGTTATGCCGGTCCCGCAGCTCCAGCAGCAGCTTGCCGATGCGCTGGGCGTCCGCCGGATGGAGGCCGGCGGTGGGCTCGTCGAAGATGTAGGTGATGTTGCTCAGGCTGCTGCCCAGGTGGCGCACCATTTTCAGCCGCTGGGACTCGCCGCCGGACAGGGTATCCGTCCGCCGGGACAGGCTGAGGTAGCCCAGGCCCACCTGGTCCATGGCCTCCAGGCACCGGATGATCTGCCCGGCGATGGAGCTGCCCAGGGGGTCCTGGATCTCCCGGAGCACAGGAATCAGCTCGGTCACCTGCATGTCGTTGAAGTCGGAGATGTTGTAGCCGTTGATCCTGGAGGCCAGGGCCGCCGGATTCAGGCCGCTGCCGCCGCAGGTGGGGCAGGGGCTGCGGCGGATGAAGCGCATGGCCTCCTCCCGCACCTCCTTTTTCAGCCCGGACAAATCCCGGTTGACGTACAGCCGGTTGAACCGGGGCACCACGCCCTCGTAGGGCAGCTTGGACACCTGGCCGGTGTTGTTCCGCAGGAAGTCCACGTAGAACTTCTTCTTCGGCCCGATGCGCAGGTTCTCCCACTCCTCCGGGGTGAAGTCCCGCAGCTTTTTGTCCGGGTCAAACAGGGGATTTTTGATAAAATACACCGATTGCCAGCTCCCGCCGGAGAACTGGGAAAACCGGATGGCGCCCTCCCGGATGGTCTTGTCCATATCGAACATCAGCGACTCGTCCAGCGCCACCCGCTCCCCCAGGCCGGTGCAGTCGGGGCACATGCCATGGGGATGGTTGAAGGAATAGGCCATAGAGCCGCCGGCGCTGGGCTTGCCCACCCGGGAAAACAGCAGGCGGACCAGGGGCGCCACGTCCACCGCCGTGCCTACGGTGGAGCGGGCGTTTGCCCCGATGGGCTTTTGGTCCACCACCACGCAGGGGGTCAGATTCTCCGCCCCCTCCAGGGCCGGCCGCTCGTACCGGGGCAGCCGGTTGCGCAGGAACATGGGGTAGCTGGCCTGCCACTGGCGGCTGCTCTCCGCGGCCACGGTGTCAAAGGCCAGGGAGCTTTTCCCCGATCCGGACACCCCCGCCAGCACCACCAGCTTTTCCTTGGGAATGGACAGGGTCAAATGTTTCAGATTATTTTCCGACGCGTCGATCAATACAATGGGTTCTCTGTTGTCTTCCATCGTTTTCCTCCTCTTCTCCGCCCGGAGCGGTGTTTTCCCCTCACAATCCATACGGGGCAAGTGTACTCCAAAATGCTCCGCCGGTCAACCGCCACTTCCCCATTCCTCCCCCCGGAAATTTTCCACAGGGAGAAATTCCGGGGTAAGTTTTCCGCGCCCCGTCACATACTGAACGAAGCAGAAAAAAGGAGGGCGGTTTTGTGGGGGAGCGGGGAGCCAATGGAATCGGATGGGGGCTGCTGGTGCTGTGCTTTGCCCTGGCGCTCAGCCCGCCGCCCCAGGCGGAGCCGGTATGGGGCACCGCCTCCGTCACGGTGGACGTCCCCGCCGGGCCGCCGGTGGTAGCCCTCACCTTTGACGACGGCCCCCGCAGCAGCACCACCGGCCCCCTGCTGGACGCCCTGGCCCTGCGGGAGGTGCCCGCCACCTTTTTCCTTTTGGGCAGCCGCCTGGAGGGGAACGAGGAGCTGGTGGCCCGCATGGCGGAGGAGGGCCACCAGATTGGGGTGCACACCTTTGACCATGTCTCGGTGCGGGACCTGTCCCGGGCGGATTTTGACGCCCAGGTGGGCAAAACCCGCAGCGCCCTGTCGGACATTGTGGGGGGCGGCTCCTTCTGGCTGCGGCCGCCCTACGGGACCATGGACAGCAATACCGGCCAGTGGGCGGGCAGCCCCATCGCCCTGTGGTCGGTGGACCCGGAGGACTGGAAGGACGACGACGTGGAGCGCATTGTGGCCTCCGTCATGGAGCACGTGGGGGACGGGGACATCATCCTCCTCCACGACATTTACCACAGCACCGTGGAGGCCGCCGTCCGCATTGTGGACCTGCTGCTGGATCAGGGCTACGTTTTCCTGACGGTAGAGCAGCTGCTGGAGTACCGGGGCATCACCCCGGAAAACGGCTGTGTCTACCGCTGCGTCTCCCCGGCCACCTGAACCTGTCCCCCGTTTTTAAGCAGAAATTGGGAGCGGCCGCCCGGCAGGCGGCCGCTCCCAGTTTTCCCGTTTGGTGCGCGCTTATTCAATGGCGATGGCAGCGCTCTCAGGCAGCTGCTTCTGCTCCTGCTTGGGCAGGGAGATCTTCAGGATGCCGTCCTCAAACCGGGCGGAGATGTCCTTGGGCTCCACATCCTCCCCCACGTAGAAGCTGCGGCTGCAGGTGCCTGCATACCGCTCCCGGCGGATATACTTGCCCTGCTTGTCCCGGTCGCCCTGGTCGGAGCTCTTGGCGGCGGTGACGGACAGGTAGCCGTCCTTCAGCTCCAGGCTGAGCTCCTCCTTCTTGAATCCGGGCAGGTCAATGTCCAGCTCGTAGCTGGTCTCCGTTTCCCGCACGTCGGTCTTCATCAGGTTGTTGGCATATTTGCCGTAAGCGCCGTTCAGGCCCGTCATGGCGGGGAACATGCCGAACTCACGATTGAAAAAGTCGTCAAACAGATTGTCACTGAAAATACTGGGCAACATAATTCATTCCTCCATTTCATTCACTTATCATGCGCCCTGTTAAGGTTGTTTTTCTTTCGTTCCCTTGGAACAACTTTGTTTTAACACACAGAATTAGCACTGTCAAGGCGAGAGTGCTAATATTAACAAATGATCTGATGATTGTTCATAAATTATCCGATTTTCCCCGTTTCAGCTGAGAAAACACCCGTCTTTGCACTCCGGGCCCGCTTGAATTTTCCCAAAAATATGCTATGATAATGTCTGTGTCGCCATGCGTTTTTCCCCAGGCGCGTCTCAGCGTGCCGGGGGACGCGTTATGGCAGCGATATCCTTCCCCATTCAGGAGGCCCGTATGTACCATTATCGGCTCACCCCGGCGCTGGTCCCCCTGGACGGGCCTGCCGCCGGGGAGGACGGCGCGGCCGTCATCATGACCCCGGCAGAGCTGGCCCAGGGCCCGTCCATTCCCGGGCTGGAAGATCTTCTGCGCCACACCCCCTCCCCCCAGGACGCCAGGGTGTGCAAGGCGGAGGTGCGGGCCGGCTGTCTGTGCGGAACCATTGTAACCCCCAGGCAAACCAAGCGGGAGCAACCCATCGCCCTGGGCTACCTGGCAGGGCCCGGCATACTGGTGCTGTGCGACGACAGCGGCACGGTGCACGCCGCCGTCCAGCGGCTCCGCCGGGAGGCCCCCCACCGGGCTTACACCCCCGGCGCCCTGCTGTGCCAGCTGCTGGAGCAGCTCACGGCCAGGGATCTCCGCCACCTCCAGGCCCTGGAGGACCAGCTGGCCCAGATGGAGGACCGGGTGCTGTCCGACCGGCTGGAGGACTTCAACGCAGGCATGACCCCCCTGCGGAAGGAAATCGCCCGCTGGGTGCGGTACTACTCCCAGATGGACGACCTGGTGTGCGAGCTGGAGGGGAATGAAACCGGCTGCTTCAGCCAGGGTGATCTGGCTCTGCTCCACACGGTGGAGAAGCGGCTGGGGCGGCTGCTGGGGGAGGCACAGGCCCTGCGGGAGTACGCCATGCAGGTACGGGAGCTGTTCCAGTCGGAAATTGACATCCGCCAGAACCGGATCATGAAGATTCTCACCATTGTCACCACCATATTCCTCCCCCTCTCCCTGGTGGCGGGATGGTACGGCATGAACTTCGCGGGCATGCCGGAGCTGGGCTGGAAGTACGGCTATCCCGCGGTCATCGCCGCCAGCGCGGCAATTGTACTGATCTGCCTGTGGCTGATGAAAAAGAAAAAATTCTGGTAAAAAAAGCGGATTTCAGAACGATTCTGAAATCCGCTTTTTTCTGTGCCGTCTCACAGCCCCACAAGGCAGACAGCCAAAGGCAGCAGCACCGCAAGGCCGATGCCGTTGGCGGCGGCAAACCACTTCATATAGGCCCCCGGCCTGGCCTGAGGGACACGGAAATAAAATTTCATAGCAATCAGGCTGGCCAGGGAGGCCACCGGCGTACCCAGTCCCCCTACGTCCACCCCCAGCAGCAGGGCCTGCCACCGGTCGGTCAGGCCGGCCAGCAGTACCGCCGACGGCACGTTGCTGATGACCTGGCTGGCCAGGGCGGAGCTGAGCAGGGGCGCCCGCTCCAGCAGGGCGGACAGGCCGTCCCGGACGGCGGGCAGCTGGCCCAGGTTCCCGCTGAACACGAAAAAGCACACGAAGGTGAGCAGCAGCATGTAGTCCACCTGGCCCAGCAGGGCGGGCCGGGCCACCAGCAGGGCCACAATCACCACCCCGGTAAGGATGGGATAGGGCAGCAGGCGGCACACCGACAGCAGGCACAGGGCGAACAAAACCAGATACAGGGCCAGCCGGCCTATGCCGTTGATCCGGGCGGGCTGGGGGAAGGAGACGGAAATCCAGCCCCGGCCGCCAAAATACAGGCTGGCCGCCGACACCCCCACCAGGCTCACCAGGGTCAGTGGGAGCAGCAGGGCCAGAAATTCCCCCATGGACAGGGAGAAGTGGGCAAAAAGGAACAGGTTCTGGGGGTTGCCCACCGGGGTGGCCATGCTGCCCAGGTTGGCCGCCACCGTTTGCAGCACAATCACCGGGATGAGCAGGTCGCTGTGTCCCACCATCCCCAGCACCAGGACGGCGAAGGGGACAAAGGTAATCAGGGCCACATCGTTGGTCACCAGCATGGAGGTGAAAAAGGGCAGCAGCACCAGGGCCAGCGACACCGCCGGCAGGGGCCGCTCCCCGGTCAGCAGCCGCTGGGCCAGCACCAGGAACAGGCCGCACTCCTGCAGCCCGGCCACCACCGCCATCAGGCAGAACAGCAGGCACAAAACCCGCAGGTCGATATACTCCAGGTAGGCCGGGGACGGGGGCACAAACAGGGCGGAGAGCACAGCGCAGAGAAACGCGATGGACAGCACCGGCTCCCGCTTCACCTGCCCCGTCAGGGCGGGGGACAGCTTGGTCATGAAAACGCCTTCTTTCTTCTCAGCGCCGGATGGCATGACAAAGCACCCCAGATCCGCCGGGGCGGAGGCAGAGGTGCTTTGGAACCCTTACCGGATATCCCGGATGTCGTAGGGGGTGGTCTGATAGACGTAGTAATTCAGCCAGTTGGAGTAGAACAGCTGGGCGGCGGAGCGCCAGCGCACCACAGGGGTCTGGGTGGGGTCGTCGTCGGGGAAGTAGTTGGCGGGCACCTGGATGTCCAGCCCCCGGTTCACATCCCGGAAATACTCGTTGGCCAGGGTATCCGGGTCATACTCCGGATGGCCGGTGATGAAGAAATGGCGGTTGTCCGAGCTCTTCACGCCGAACACCCCCGCCTGAGGGGAGACGGCCAGCAGCTCCAGTTCCGGGATCTTCCGGATGTCCTCCAGCCGGTTTTCCGTGTACCGGGAGTGGGGGACGTAGAACACGTCGTCAAAGCCCCGGAACAGCGGCGACCGGGTGCGCACCACCGTGTGGGGGAACACGCCGAACAGCTTCCTGTCCAGGTTGTACTTGGGGATGCCGTAGTGGTAGTACAGCCCCGCCTGGGCCCCCCAGCAGATATGTAAGGTGGAATGGACATGGTCCTTGGTCCATTCCATGATCTGGCACAGCTCGTCCCAGTAATCCACGTCGGTAAAGTCCAGATTTTCCACCGGGGCGCCGGTGATAATCATGCCGTCATACTTCTTGTCCCGGATCTGGCTGAAGGTGGTATAAAAGGAGGCCAGATGGTCGGAGGCGGTGTTCTGGGAGATATGGCTGCTGGTGTGCAGCAGCTCCACCTGCACCTGCAGCGGCGTGTTGGACAGCTTGCGCAGCAGCTGGGTCTCGGTGACAATCTTGGTGGGCATCAGGTTGAGAATCAGCAGATTCAGCGGCCGGATGTCCTGATGCATGGCCCGGTACTCCGTCATGACAAAGATGTTCTCCCCCTCCAGGGTGGTGGTGGCGGGGAGCTGATCTGGAATTTTAATGGGCATGGCGCAAACCTCATTTCCCGAATCGTTCAGATGGTATTAGGGTATCATAGGCCGCGTCGTTGTGCAAGAGATATTTCCACACACATTTGTCCGTATTCCGCGGACAGTCTATAATACATTGGTAAGGGAAGGCTGCTCCATCTCCGCCAGCAGCTCCAGCTGGGTGATGAGCATGGCGTTGGAGGTGGCGTACTGGTCCGCCTCCTCCAGCAGGATGGCCTGCTCCACCGAGCGCATGGTAAGCAGGATCTGGTCGGTGTCGGCGTGGCGCATGAACACATGGAGGTAAAAGTCGTTGTCCGCCCAACGCCCTCCCGCCTGCCGGGTCAGGTCCAGGGCCTGACCCCACCGCCCCTCTGACGCCGCCTCCTGGGCCTGTTCCAGCTGGGCAATCATGCCGCCGGTAAGACGGCGGGCATACCACGCGTCGGCCAGGCATCCCCCCAGCAGCAGGGCCAGCAGGGCCCAGGCGACCACCATCCGTCTCATCCCTTCTCCCCTCCTTCCAGCTTCCTGGGGGCCAGAAATACCCCGCCCTTTTCGTCCACCGTCATGAGAAAGACATCCTGGTGGCGGCGCAGCCCGTGCTTTTTCAGCTCCCGGCTGAGCCAGACCTGGTCCCGCCCTGTCCCCGCCAGATTTTGGGACAGCAGCCGCCCGTCGCTGATAATCATAACCGGCAGCTGGGGGTCCTCCCCCCGGATGCCCTGTTCCTCCCTGGTCGGGGGGCTTTGGGCCGCCTTGGGCAGGACGGACAGCTGGCCGTTGGTCTCCAATATGGCGTACTGGATGGACGCCGGGTCGGTGTAGCCCTGGCACCGCAGCTCCTCCAGCAGCTCGTCCACCGTCAGCCGGTTGCGGCGCATCTCCCCCTGGTCGATGACTCCCTTGCGGATGACGACGCTGGGCCGGCCGCAGAGCAGCGCCCGCAGGCGTACATTTTTCATGGTCAGCATGGAAAAAATCATGGTCATGGACAGCAGCACCACAATGGGCACCACCCCGGTAAGCAGCGGGATGCCGAAATCCTGCATGGGGACGGCGGCCAGGTCGGCAATGACCAGGGAGAGCACCAGCTCCGACGGCTCCAGCTCCCCCACCTGCCGCTTGCCCATCAGCCTGATTCCCAAAATCAGCAGCAGATACAGCACAATGGTTCGGATCAGTCCGGTAAACACGACGGCACCTCTTTCCCTCCAGATTCCTCCCCTCAGTATACCCAGCCCCGCCTTTTACAAACCGTATTTTCCCTTCTTCCCCCAGGTACAAAATTTTTCTCAAAAAAGCCCGCCCGCCCACTTGAAAACCGGGGGAAAGTTCGATACAATATATCGAATACGTTTGCACACTTTTCTGAGAGACTGAAAATGTGACAGAATGAGAACTGGAACGGAAGGGCGTGTGTGAGAATTGATGAAAGCAACTTTGATTCTGGCCAACGGAAGTGTATTTTCCGGGACCAGCATCGGCAGTACCTCCGACCGGATCTGCGAGATGGTGTTCAACACCTCCATGACCGGCTATCAGGAGATTCTGACCGACCCCTCCTACGCTGGACAGGGCGTGGTCATGTCCTATCCTCTGATTGGGAACTACGGCGTCAACAGTGAGGACAACGAGTCCGGCCGGCCCTGGGCGGACGCCTTTGTCGTGCGCCACCTGTCCCCCGTGGGCAGCAACTTCCGCTGTGAGGACACGCTGGACAACTACCTCAAACAGTACAACATCACCGGCATCCAGGGGATTGACACCCGGGCGCTGACCAAAATACTCCGCAGTCAGGGGAGCATGAACGGAATGCTCACCTGCGCGGAGCATTTTAATGTGGCCGAGGTGCTGGAGCAGCTGAAGGCCTACCGGGTGTCCGGCACCGTGGAGCGGGTCACCCGCGCCCAGCCGGAGGAGTGCCCCGCCTACGGTGAGGAGAAGCACCGCGTGGCCATGATGGACTACGGCGTCAAGCAGAACATGATCGAGTGTCTGCGCCGCCGCGGCTGCCATGTCACCGTATTCCCCGCCCACACCCCCGCTGAGACCGTCCTGGCCGGCGGCTTTGACGGCGTGATGCTGTCCAACGGCCCCGGCGACCCCGCCGACAACGTGGCCATCATCGCTGAGGTAAAGAAATTCTACGAAAGCAATGTGCCGCTGTACGCCGTGTGCCTGGGCCACCAGCTCATGGCCCTGGCCACCGGTGCCAAGACCGGCCGCCTGGCCTACGGCCACCGGGGCGGCAACCACCCGGTGAAGGACCTGGCGGAAAACCGGGTGTTCATTACCAGCCAGAACCACGGCTACGTGGTGCTGGCCGACAGCGTGGACCCCAGCGTGGCGGAGGTGTCCCACGTCAACGTCAACGACGGCACCTGCGAGGGCCTGCGGTACAAGCGCCCCAACTGCTTTACCACCCAGTTCCATCCCGAGGCCAGCCCCGGCCCCAAGGACACGGAATACCTCTTCGACCGTTTCATCGCTTCCATGGGAGGTGACAAATAATGCCTAAGAATCCGAATATCAAGAAAGTCCTGGTGCTGGGCTCCGGCCCCATCGTCATCGGCCAGGCCGCGGAGTTCGACTACGCCGGCACCCAGGCCTGCCGCGCCCTGAAGGAAGAGGGCATTGAG
>CASFCW010000048.1 GCA_949293165.1 uncultured bacterium | reverse complement strand
CGTGCTGCGGCGTGGAATTTCATTTAAGCCGTAGGCGGAGCGAAGGAAAGCGGAGCTTTCCGCGAAAGTTCTTTGCCTACTTTCTTTCAAGAAAGTAGGTCAAGGGAGGGGTTTGCGGCCAAGGGCGGCATACAGGATCTGCACCAGCTCCTCCCGGGTGACGAAGGCGGGGTAGCGCATGGCGCCGCCGCCGCTGCCGGCGATATACCCGGACTTTTCCGCCCACTCCCGGGCCTGCTGCGACCAGGCGGAGGGCGCCGCCTGCCCTCGTGCCTTCAAATAGACGTCCATCATGGCGTTGAATTGTTCCTGAGTCACCGTTTCTTCCTCCTCATCCTTCCCGGTCATTGCGGCCTTCACATCATTGCGGAACTGGTCCATGGTGATCCCATGCTTGGGCCACCACTGGAGCACATCGGAGTGGTTGCTGGCCAGCCCCAGCCGCTTCCCCTCCGCGTGGCAAATCACCACCCCCGGGGCGGTGGGGTCCAGCCCATAGCGGCGGCACAGCCAGGCGGTCAAATCCACGGCGTTGCGATACACGGCCTGGAAATACCTCTGGTTTTTCTGCGGGTCATAGCCCACCATGTCGCCGCCCTGGTAGGTGTGCCCCGCCGGCTCGCAGCACTCGAAGGCCAGATGGGTGTTGTTGGCCTTCCCGCCGCAGTGCCAGGCGCGGCACTCCCAAGGCAGGGTTTGAACAATGCCCTTGTCATTGACAAAGGCGTGGACGCAGGCGTCCACCCCGGGCTTGTTCCATTTCCGGATAAAAACCTGGGGGTCCGGCTGGGCTACCCCCACGGAATGCACCATCACACCTTGGGGCCGCAGGGCGCGTCCCTCTTTGTAGCAGTCGCTTTCCGTCAGCAGCTGCTGGGTCATTGATACCATATGCCTCTCTCCTTCCACCCCATTGTATGCTCTCCCTCCCGCCCATGTTCCCGGCATTGACAAATGCGACCGATTTTCCTATAATATATTCTGTATTGTTATCACTACTTTTTGAGGCTGGGAAAATTTTTCTTCCAGATAAAGAAGGAATTTCCCCACGCTTTGCGTATATGAACAGATAGAGGGGCGCATCATCGAAAGGAGGGACAGCCATGGCTCTGCCCGACCATTTTCTGGACGAACTGATCGCCCGCACCGATCTGGTGGACCTGGTGTCCCAGTCGGTGCACCTGACCAAGAAGGGGAACAGCTACTGGGGGTGCTGTCCCTTCCACAGCGAGAAAACCCCCTCCTTCCACGTTGTGCCCGACCGGCAGATCTACAAGTGCTTCGGCTGCGGCAAGGGAGGCGGCGCCATCAACTTCGTCATGGAGCTGGAAAACCTCTCCTTCCGGGAAGCGGTGGAGGTGCTGGCCAAGCGGGCAGGGATGGCGGTGCCCCAGTGGGGCGCCTCCCCCGGGGCCCGGGAACGGCGGGAGAAGCTGCTGACCATCAACCGGGAGGCCGCCCGGGTCTTTCACCGCTGGCTGTACCAGCCGGAGGGGGCGGCAGGGCTGGATTACCTGCGCCGCCGGGGGCTGAGCAAGGCCACCCTTACCCGCTTCGGCCTGGGCTTTGCCCCGGACCGTTGGGACGGGCTTATCACCCAGCTGGGCCAGATGGGCTACGACAAGCGGGACCTGCTGGACGCCGGCCTGGCGGTGAATAACCGGGACGGCCGGATTTACGACCGGTTCCGCAACCGGGTCATGTTCCCTATCATTGACGTCCGGGGGGAGGTTATCGGCTTCGGCGGCCGGGTGATGGACGACTCCACCCCCAAATACCTTAACTCCCCCGATACGCCGGTTTACAATAAAAGCCGCAGTATTTTCGCCTTGAACCTGGCCAAGCGCTCCAAAGCCGACCGGGTTATCCTGACCGAGGGGTATATGGACACCATTGCCCTGCACCAGGCGGGCTTTGACAGCGCGGTGGCCTCCCTGGGCACCGCCCTCACCCCGGACCACGCCCAGCTGCTGTCCCGGTACTTCCGCCAGGCCATCCTGGCCTACGACGGGGACAAGGCGGGCATCTCCGCCGCCCAGCGTGCCATCCCCCTGCTGGAAAAGGCGGGGCTGAAGGTGCGGGTGCTGCGGGTGACAGGGGCCAAAGATCCGGACGAATATATCAAGGCCTACGGCCCGGACGCCTTCGCCAAGCTGCTGGATCAAAGCGAAAACCAGGTGGATTACCGCCTGGCACAGCTGCAAAGCCAGTACAATTTGGAGGACGACAGCCAGCGGGTGGCCTTCCTCCAGGAGGCCGCCAAGCTGCTGGCCACCCTGCCCAGCCCGGTGGAACGGGAGATTTACGGCGGCCACGCCGCCCAGACGGCGGGCATCACCCCGGAGGCCATGGCCATGGAGGTGAAAAAGGCGGTCAACCAGCGGCTGCGCCGGGAGGAGAAGCAGCTGACGCGGAAGGTACTCACCCCCGCCTCCCAGCTCCAGCCCCAAAGCCGGGCCCTGCGGTATGAAAACATCCGCTCCGCCCGGGCGGAGGAAGGGGTGATCCGGCTGCTGATGCTGGAGCCCGCCATCCACCGCTCCCTGGACGGCCTGGAGCCGGAGGAGTTCTCCTCCCCCCTGCTGAGCCGGGCTTACGATTTGCTGCGGCAGCGGGCCCAGGAGGGGCTGTCCACCCAGTTGGCCGCCCTGGCCGGGGAGTTTGACGCCGAGGAGATGGCACATCTGGCCCAGGTGGTCGACCAGCCGGAATCCCTGGCCAACAGCGGCCGGGCCCTGGCCGACTACATAGCCGTGATCCGCAGGGAGGCCCTGCGCCGCGCCGGCGGCAGCGAAAGCCAGCTGCTGCTGGCCGCACAACGAAAGAATTTGGAAAAGAAAGCATATACGGAGGACAAGCCATGAGCAGCAAAAAGAACCCCACCCAGACGGAGACCCAGCATAACGGCGTGACCATGATCCTGGACAAGGGATCTGGGAAACCCCTCACCCCAGAACAGCAGGCCCGCATCGACGCCGGCAAGGCGGAGATTTTAAAGGTGGTGGAGGGCGTAGCCGGCTCGGAAAAGCTGGCCGACCTGATTGAACGCGGCAAAAAGAAGGGCAGCCTGTCCTCCAGCGAGCTGATGGACGTGTTGGAGGACATGGACCTGGGCTCCGAGCAGATGGACAAGATCTATGATACCCTGGAAAACCTGGGCATCAACACCGCCGGGGAGGATTATATCCCCGAGCTGCCTGACGACGCAGACCCGCCTCTGGAGGCCATGGAGGAGATCAACGAGGAGGAGCTGGTGGACCCCAACGCCATGCTGGACTCCTTCGGCACCGACGACCCGGTGCGGATGTACCTGAAGGAAATCGGCAAGGTGAACCTGCTCACCTCCGAGGAGGAGATCGACCTGGCACAGGCCATGGGCGCCGGCAACGAGGCCAAGGCCCAGCTGGAGGAGCTGCAGGCCGCCGGGGAGGAGATCCCCGCCGAGGTGCTGGAAGCGCTGAACAAGACCATTAAGGCCGGCGAAAAGGCCAAAAAGCGCCTGGCCGAGGCCAACCTCCGTCTGGTGGTGTCCATCGCCAAGCGGTATGTGGGCCGGGGCATGCAGTTTTTGGACCTGATCCAGGAGGGCAATCTGGGCCTGATCAAGGCGGTGGAGAAGTTCGACTACACCAAGGGCTACAAATTCTCCACCTACGCCACCTGGTGGATTCGCCAGGCCATCACCCGGGCCATTGCCGACCAGGCCCGCACCATCCGTATCCCCGTCCACATGGTGGAAACCATCAACAAGGTCATTCGGGTCTCCCGTCAGCTCCTCCAGGAGCTGGGCCACGACCCCAGCCCGGAGGAGATCGCCGAGGAAATGTCCATGCCTGTGGAGACCCCCATCGGCGAGGAGGAGGACAGCCATCTGGGCGACTTCATCCCCGACGAGGACGCCTCCGAGCCCGCCGAGGCCGCCTCCTTCACCCTGCTGAAGGAGCAGCTGGTAGAGGTGCTGTCCACCCTCACCCCCCGGGAGGAGAAGGTGCTCAAGCTCCGGTTCGGCATCCTGGACGGCCGCACCCGTACCCTGGAGGAGGTGGGTAAGGAGTTCGGCGTCACCCGGGAGCGCATCCGCCAGATCGAAGCCAAGGCCCTGCGGAAGCTGCGCCACCCCTCCCGCTCCAAGAAGCTGAAGGATTTCCTGAACTGACATGAACCAGCCTTCTGAATCCCTGCCTGTGGGCCTGCTGCTGGCCCTCACCGGCGGCATGCTGGACGCCTACAGCTACTTAAACCGGGGCCAGGTCTTTGCCACAGCGGAGACAGGCAACGTGGTGCTTCTGGGCATCAACCTGGCCCAGGGCCACCTGCACCAGGCGGGGCGGTACCTGCTGCCCATCCTGGCCTACTTCGCCGGGGTGCTGGCCACCCAGCGGTTCCGCCGCTGGATGGATCACCAGCCCACCCCCATCCACTGGCGGCAGCCTCTGCTGCTGCTGGAGTGCCTGCTGATGGTGGTGGTGGCCATGCTGCCCATCGGCTCTTTGGACGCCGTGGCCAATATCCTCATCGCCTTCGCCAGTGCCGTGCAGGTGCAGTCCTTCCGCAGCGTGGACGGCTGCGGCTGCGCCACCACCATGTGTACCGGCAACCTGCGCAGCGGCACAGAGCAGCTGTTCCGCTGGCTCCATGGCGACCAGGCCGCCCCCCGGAAAATCCGGGTGTACTACGGCTTGATCGGCTGCTTTGTGGTGGGCGCCATCCTCAGCGGCCTGGCCTCCCCCCTGCTGGGCAGGGCGGCGGTCCTGCCCGCCTGCACCCCAATGCTGCTGGCCTGCCTGCTGATGGTCAAGCCCGCGGCCCAGTAAAAAAACGACGCCGGAGAATTGGGATTAAATCCCAATTCTCCGGCGTTCCTTAACGTCATTTTAACGCCCCCTTTTCCATCATTTATGAACCATTTACTCCTTGCGTGCTATAATGATAGGCGAGGAAATCTTCAGAGAAGGAAGGTATCATCCCTATGGAACAGCAACTTCAGGAGGTCCTTCTCCCCGGGGAGGAGGTCCGCTGGACGGGCCGTCCGTCCCCCTTCAAGCTGATGGCCTGCCCCTACCGGTCCACTTTTTTGAGTACCTGGCTGCTGTCGGCGGCGGCTGTGCTGCTGACGGTGTTTTACCTCGCCCCCCTGCTGAATCAGATGGATCGGGGCGGCGCGGACTTGTTTGTGGTGTTGCTGGTGGTGGCGTTTCTCCCCGCCATGCTGTCTACCCGTCCCCTGCTGGACAAATTATATCTGGAGCGCAGCACCCTGTACGCCATTACCAATTACCGGGCCATCGCCCTGGTGCGGGGTGAGCTGATGTACATCCCCCTGAACAAGCGGCTGAATGTGGCTGTGGAGCGTCAGGACCGGGAATTTGGAAATCTGTGCTTCGGCGCTGCCGTGGGTCAGAATCCCCGCAGCAGCCGTTCCAACGCCGTGTTGGGTATCCGGGAAAGCGACCAGGAGAGCGCAATGACCGGAATGCTGTTTTACCACGTCTCCCACCCGGAGCACCTGCTCTCCTATCTTACCTGACAGACACCCAGGGAGTTTCTCACTTCCTCCCCGGTTGTCCTCTTTCCTCCGGCGGAGGCCGACCGTCTTTCTTTCTCTCCCGGTCCTCCTTCTCCTCCGCCGGCTGGTCTCGCCGCTCCTCTTCCGCCAAAGAGGGGCGGCTTACTTTCTTGAAAAGAAAGTAAGCAAAGAATTTTTGGGGAAAGCTGGCGCTTTCCTTCGCTCCGCCTGGGGATATTGAGCTGCTCCCTCATCCCAGCACGAAAGAGAATATCCCCTTATGGGCCGGCCAATTGGCGGCCCGCTTTTTTTATCAAAATACCGGGCGCACCATGTGCGCCCGGATGGGAGAATTCTCTTTCGTGCTGGGGTGTGAGATTGAAACTAAACCGTAGGCGGCGCGGGCGAAACGGAGTTTCGCGGAAAGTTCTTCGCCGCGCTTTCTTTCAAGAAGGCGGGGGCAGGACAATGAGGATATCGTTCCCTACGCACATGGAAGGCTTTTGTAGGGGCCGCTGTCCCCAGCGGCCCACACAGGTATGTTCTCTTTCGTGCTATGGGTCGGAATCAAGCCTGACCCCAGGCGGCGCGGGCGAAACGAAGTTTCGCGGAAAGTTCTTTGCCTACTTTCTTTCAAGAAAGTACGGTGCCTACTTTCTTTCAAGAAAGTACGGTGCCTAGTTTCTTTCAAGAAAGTAGGTCAGGTAAACAGGGTAATGACTGAGGTAATCAAGCCGCAGATACAGATGGCGATGGAGGACATAGCCCCCTGGAGCTGGCCGATCTCCATGGCCCGGGTGGTACCCAGGGCATGGCTGCACGCGCCGATGGCCACTCCCTGGGCCACCGGATTGGTGATGTGGAACAGGCGGGCAAACATAGGGGCGAACAGGGCGCCGGTGACCCCGGCCACCATCACCGCGGCGATAGCCAGGGACTCCACCCCGCCGGCGCTGCAGGCGATAGCCACCGCGATGGCGGTAGTTACGCTTTTGGGCATCAGGGAGGCGGTGATAGCCTCCTCCAGGGTCAGCAGGCGGCACAGCAACAGCACGCTGCCCACGCTGGCCAGGCTGCCCGCCAGGCAGCCCGCCACCACCGGCAGGAAGTACCGGCCCAGCAGGGCCCGCTGCTGGTAGATATTCAGCGCCAGCAGGGCGGTGACCGGCCCCAGCATGAGGGTGATAAACTGACCGCCCAAATTGTAATCCACATACGGGATGTGAAAGACGTTCAGGACAATCACCACCAAAATCACGGCGATGAGGAGCGGATTACACAAAATCAGCTTTGTCTTTTTCTGTACCCAAAGTCCCACGCACCAGGCCAGGCAGGACAGGGTCAGCCCCAGCAGGGGCGAGGTGAGGATGGTTTCAATCATGGCCCTCCTCCTTTCCCTTCCGGCCCATGAGCAGGCTCACCGTCCAGCCGGTGACGGCGTAGACCAGGGGGGTGGTGATAAAAGCCACCAGGAAGAAGGGCAGCAGCACGGGAGCCAGGGCCTCCCAATACTCCACAATGCCCGCGCAGGAGGGCAGGAAGAAGAAGGCCATGTTGCCCACCAGGAAGGCAGCCACCTTGTCGATGTGCTTCTCCTTCACCACACCCGCCAGCAGCAGCCCCAGCAGGATGACCATGCTCAGCACGCTGGCAGGAAAGGGAAAGGGCAGGGCGGCAGAAACGCCCTCGCACACCAGGCACAGGCCAAAGACCAGGGCCAGCTGAGCCATAACACCCATAGCCGGTTACTCCCAGATGGCGGTGGCGAAGTAGTCCTCCGGGGTCTCCGCCCGGCGGATCAGGCGGGTGGAGCCGTCCTGGCACAGCAGCACCTCCGCCGAGCGCAGCCGCCCGTTGTACTGGTAGCCCATGGCGTGGCCGTGGGCGCCGGTGTCGTGGATGACCAGCAGGTCGCCCACCTCCACCTCCGGCAGCATGCGGTCCACGGCGAACTTGTCGCTGTTTTCGCACAGGGAGCCGGTGACGTCATACATGTGGTCGCAGGGCTTGTCCTCCTTGCCCATGACGGTGATGTGGTGATAGGCGCCGTAGATGGCGGGCCGCATCAGGTTGGAGGCGCAGGCGTCCACTCCCACATAATCCTTATAAATATGCTTCATGTGCAGCACCCGGGTGACCAGATGGCCGTAGGGTGCCAGCATAAACCGGCCCAGCTCGGTGCAGATGGCCACGTCCCCCATGCCGGCGGGGGCCAGGATCTCCTCATAGGCCTGCCGGACGCCCGCGCCGATGACGGCGATGTCGTTGGCGGGCTGCTCCGGGCGGTAGGGCACGCCCACGCCGCCGGACAGGTTGATGAAGGTGATGTGGCAGCCGGTCTCCTCCTTCAGCTCCACCGCCAGCTGGAACAGAATCCGGGCCAGGGCGGGATAATACTCGTTGGAGATGGTGTTGGAGGCCAGGAAGGCGTGGATGCCGAACTCCTCAGCCCCCAGCTCCTTCAACTGCCTGAAGGCCTGGGCAATCTGCTGGCGGGTCATGCCGTACTTGGCCTGGCCGGGGTTGTCCATCACCTGGAAGCCCTCCTTGCTCTCCCCCAGGGTAAAGGCCCCGCCGGGATTGAAGCGGCAGGAAATCTTTTTGGGGATGTAGCCCAGGGTCTTGTGAAGGAACTCCACATGGCTGATGTCGTCCAGATTGATGGTGGCGCCCAGCTTGGCGGCCAGGACGAACTCCTCAGCGGGGGTGTCGTTGGAGGAAAACATGATCTGGCCGCCGGAGAAGCCGCAGCGGTCGGACATCATCAGCTCGCACAGGGAGGAGCAGTCCACGCCGCACCCCTCCTCCTTCAGCAGCTTGAGGATCTGGGGATTGGGGGTGGCCTTGACGGCAAAATATTCGGTAAAGCCGGGGTTCCAGGCGAAGGCCGCCCGGAGGGCCCGGGCATTGGCCCGGATGCCGGCCTCATCATACAGGTGGAAGGGCGTGGGGTACTGCTGGGTGATGGTCTGGAGCTGCTCCAGCGTCACAAAGGGCTTTTTCACGGCGATCTCTCCTTCATTTCGTGGGGGTATGTCCTCTTCTTGCAGTAGTTTATCCTTTTTCGCCCTTGAAGTCAACCGCCGCCGGACCAGGTTTGCATGATTCCACAACCACCTCTTGCATCTGTCCCCAGGTTCTGGTACAATGGGACGAATTCAGAGAGAAATGGAGTGTTGTTTCATGAAGGAAACCACCGGAATCTACGACGCCCGGCAGCTGGGCCGGGGCCGGATGGCGGTGCTGGGCGTGCAGCACATGTTCGCCATGTTCGGCGCCACCGTGCTGGTACCCACCCTCACCGGGCTGTCCGTGTCCGCCACCCTGCTGTTCGCCGGGCTGGGCACGCTGCTGTTCCACCTGCTGACCAAGCGGATGGTGCCCGCGTTTTTGGGCTCCTCCTTCGCCTTTATCGGCGGCTACCAGGCCATCGCCCCCATGCTCACCGATGAAAACGGCTCCATGACGGCCAACACCGCCATGCTGCCCTACGCCTGCTTCGGCGTGGCCCTGGCAGGGCTGCTGTATGTGGCGCTGTCCGCCCTGTTCAAGGTCTTTGGCACCCGGAAGGTCATGCGCTACTTCCCCCCCATCGTCACCGGTCCCATCATCATCTGCATCGGCCTGACCCTGTCCTCCACAGCCATCACCTCCTGCCGGGACAACTGGGCCATCGCCCTGATCGCCATCGCCATCGTGGTGGGCTGCAACATCTGGGGCAAGGGTATGGTGAAGATCATCCCCATCCTCCTGGGCGTGGTAGGCTCCTACCTGGCCGCCGCCCTGTGCCAAATCACCGGCGTGGCGGTGATGGACCCCGTCAAGCTCCAAGCCCTGGCGGACGCACCCTGGGTGGGCCTGCCCTTCCGGTTTGAGGACACCCTGTTCGGCCTGTTCTCCCGCCCTGACCTGGACACCGGAATGCTGCTGACCGCCGCGGTGACCATTATGCCCCTGGCCCTGGCCACCATGGTGGAGCACATCGGCGACATGTGCGCCATCTCCTCCACCTGCGGCCGGAACTACCTGGAAAACCCCGGCTTCCACCGCACCCTGCTGGGTGACGGCCTGGCCACCTCCCTGGCTTCCCTCTTCGGCGCCCCCGCCAACACCACCTATGGGGAAAACACCGGCGTGCTGGCCCTGTCCAAGGTCTATGACCCCAAGGTTATCCGCATCGCCGCGGGCCTGGCCATCCTGCTGTCCTTCTCCCCTAAATTTGCCGCGCTGGTCTCCGCCATGCCCACCGCCACCATGGGCGGCGTGTCCATGGTGCTGTACGGCATGATCTCCGCCGTGGGCGTGCGGAATGTGGTGGAGAACCAGGTTGACTTCTCCAACAGCCGGAACGTGATTATCGCCGCCCTGATCATGGTGCTGGCCATCGGCGTCAACTACTCCGGCGCCATCTCCTTCCAGGTGGGCGAGGCCACCATCAGCCTGTCCGGCCTGGCTGTGGCCGCCATCACCGGCATCGTCCTCAACGCCCTGCTGCCCGGCAAGGACTATGAGTTCGGCCAGGATTCCAAGGGTGACACCGCTGTGAACTTCAAGGTGTAACCATTCAGACTTCATTAAATTTTCCCCCGGACTTGCATCCTATGGGAAAATCGGGTACAATGGGTGCAGACCACCCATAACAAAAGGAGGCATGTACCATGGGACTTTTTGACAGCCTGAAGGAGCGGGCCACCGATCTGGCTCAGAGCGGCGTAGCTACCTCCAAGCGTCTGGCCGAAATCGCCAAGCTGAAAGCCGCCAACATGGCGGAGGAGGATACCATTAAGAAGGCCTATGTGGAGCTGGGCAAGCTGTACTTTGCCGAGCACGGCGCCACGCCTGAGGGCGGCTATGCCGCCGCCTGCGAGCGCATTGTCGCCGCCAAGGCCGCCATCGAGACCAACAACGACCGCATCGCCCAGCTGAAGGCCGACGCCGAAGCCGCCGGTGAGGTTGTGGCCGAGGTGGAGCCCACCCAGGTCAAGGACGACGAGAGCGAGGAGCAGCAGTAACCGCCCCATATCCCAACAGGATTGCGCCGCGAAGCCCCATGGCTTCGCGGCGCTTTTTTCAGCCCTTCCCGGCCATGGCGGCCAGCAGCTCCACATTCCGGATCAGCCGGGGCTCCTCCGGCTCCTGTTCCAGGGCCTTGCGGGCCATGTCCAGGGCCTGGGGGATGCGGCCCGTCTGGTAATAGGCCTGGGCGGCCAAATCCCAGGGCAGGCTGCCCCAGGCGTCGGCCTGGCAGATGTAGCTCTGGGGCCGGCTGGTGATGGCCAGGGCCTGGCGGCACAGGTACAGCACCCCGTCCCACTCCTGCCGCTCATAGAGAAAACGCGCAAAATCGCAGTAGGGCTCCCGCAGGTGGGGTGCCTCCGCCACCCCCCGATGGAACCATACCCGGGCCAGCCCATCCTCCCCCAGGTTGGCATAGGCCTGGGCCATATACCGCATGGAGGCCGCCCGCTCATCCGGCCACAGGGCGGAGGGCAGGGACAGGTGCCGCTTCAGGGCGGCGATGGCGTCCTGCCAGCGGCGGTGGAAGAAGTATTCCCGCCCCAGATAGTGGGCGCAGCGGTCATTGTCCGGCTGCTCCCGGGCGGCCAACTCCAGCAGGGGCAGGTACTGGGCCCGGGATTTGGCGGGGTCCGGGTGATGGTCCAGCTGGATGCCGGCCAGGGTGACGGTCTCCCCCGGCGTCCCCTCCCCCGTCCACTGGAGCACCTCATGGACGGGATGCACCCACCGATAGCCCTGGCGGGCGTGGATTTTTTCATACCAGAATACCACCCCCTCCCCGCCGTCGGGGCGGAAGCTCCAGGTGTAGCGGTAGCGCCCCTGCCCCGCCCCCGGCCGCCACTGTTCCTCCAGCGCCTTCCGCCAGCCGGGATGGAACACCTCATCCAGGTCAGTACAGACGCAGATGCCCGGCTGCTCCGGCACCAGCGCCAGGGAGCGGTTTCTGGCCACGTCAAACCGCCAGGGGGAAATCTCCTCCACCGTGACCTGGGCGCCGCGCCCCCGCAGCTGAGCCACGGTGTCGTCGGTGGAGCCGGTGTCCAGCACATAGACGCCGTCAGCCTCGGACATGGAGTCCATCCACCGGTTCACAAACCGGCCTTCGTCTTTGGCGATGGCATAGACCCACACGGGATACATACCCTTTCCCTCCCTCAACGAAATGGCGGGGCGGGCTCCGGACGGAGCCCGCCCCCGATGGGTCAGGGATTCTCCCCGATTTTTCTGGCGGTGATGGCGATGTCGTTATACTGGATGCTGCCCCCGTTGGATACCACCGTCAGAGTGGACGGGGCGGTGGCTGCCTGTACCGTCTGGGTAAAGGCATAGGTGGAGGTGTCCGAACTGGTCTGGAAATTGTTCCGCACGTTGGCTCCGGTGACGGGGCTGCCGTCCTGGTACAGGGTGAGAAGAATGGACAGGGGGAAATCCACACCATCAGAGGGGGCCACCGTGCCGTGGAAGGACACGGTATAGAAGCCAGGCTGCTGCAGCACCACGTCGGAGGAGTTCTGCTCGTGAGTCACCGCCGTACCCTGGGTCAGGCCGTTGCGGTCAAAGACCAGGGAACCGCCATCCGTGCCCGGCTGGGAGGGGGTGGAATAGGCGGTGAGGAACTGGGTGGCAGGGGCAGAGCCCGTCGGCCCCTGGGGGATGGTGAAGTCCAGGATGGCATTTTGAGCGGTACCGGAATTGCTCACCTGGGCAGCGGTACCAGGCGCCCCAGTGGTGACATTGCCCACCGCCAGGGTGGCGGCGGTGCCGCTTTCACCGTCGTTGCCCGCAGGTCCCGTGGGCCCAGTGGGGCCGGTGGCACCCGTCGCCCCGGTGGGGCCGGTGGGTCCGGTGGGTCCGGTGGCTCCCGCCGCCCCGGTGGGTCCGGTGGCTCCGGCAGCTCCTGCCGCCCCGGTGGGGCCGGTGGGGCCGGTGGCTCCGGCAGCTCCTGCCGCCCCGGTGGGGCCGGTAGGTCCGGTGGCTGCATGCTTATCTGCACAACGGGCCTTACCGCAGGGGCATGACCACCTGGTTGTCGTATTCCTCCGTCCCCGTCTTGGTTACCACGATGCCGCAGTGATCCACGGCCGTAAAGGGCGTGTCGTCATCCACATAGTCCGCGCTGTCGTGCCACCGGTACTCCAGATCCTCCCACGTCATCTCTGTATAGGTCCCGGCAGTGGACGGGTCCATAAACAGCGCCCTTTGGTCGTTATACCCGCAGAGAATCACCCAGTGTCCCGCGCTCCAGTGGTCGATGTAATCCGCCCCCTCAAACCACTCAAATTCCCCCGTGGGCGTCTCCCTGCCGTCCCACGCCTGTATGGGCAGCAGAACCACAGAGCCCTGCTGGATGCTGCTTTTTAAGTCCTCCGCCGTAAGATTTTCCCGCCAGGACACCTCCAGCAGGCCGGTTGCCTCCATATAGTCCATCATGCTCTGATAGTTGGTGCCCGTTTCAGGGGTGGTACCGCAATCCTCCATCAGGTATTCGTCGTTGATGTCCAGGTCGTAGGAGGCCCAGCGCAGCAGGCTGTGCATGGCTGCGATGCCGCAGGAGTAGGTGGTGCCCTGGCGGATCAGGGGAACCTCAATGAACGCGTCAAAATCCAACAGGCGCAGCACGCCGTCCGACGTATCCGGGGATTGGTCAGCCGGCTGGGTGCAGCCCGCCAGGGGCAGCGTCAGGGCGGCACAGGTGCACAGGCCAAGAATAGGTGCTATCAGGCGGTTTTTCATGGGATGTCATCTTCCTTTCCGTGTAAATCTGTAATTTTATCTGCCGCCGCCTGTCCCGTCCGGCCTGCGCCGGCCGGGGCCGCCGCGTTCAGCTGGATGGTCAGGCTGCCGCCCTCATGGACGTAAATGGCGTCCACCAGCTCTGCCAGCAACCCCCGCTCCAGGCGGCTAATCGTTTGGTTTTGAAGGAAATCCGCCAGGTACGGCTCCCCGGCCCTCTCCCCCGCCGCAAGGGCCTCCCGCTCCTCTTTCAGGTTGGCAATCCCCTCCTCCAACCGCTTCCGCCGCTCCTCCAGCCCCGCCTTGATTCTCCGGTACTCCTCCTCTGTCAGCTCCCCCGCCCGCCAGTCCGGATACAGGCTGTCCGCCGCGGCTATGAGCTTTTTCCGCTCCCGCTCCCGTTCCCCCAGCAGGCGGTCCATCCGGCTGAGCTGCGGGCGGTGCACGGGGGCGGCCCGGATCTCCTCCACCAGGTCGGGCAGGGCGGGAATGCGGGCGATCTGGGTTTGGAGGGCGAGGAGCACCGCCTGTTCCAACACATCCTCCCGGATGGTATGTCTTGTGCAGGCGGTTTTGGATTTGCGGGAATAGGTCGAGCAGCAGTAGTAGGCCACCCCCTTGGCGGCCTTGCGGGTCATGGATTTTTTGCAGTCCCCACAGCGCAGGAAGCCGGAAAAGAGGGAAAGGGATGCCTGCCCAGGCGGCACACGCGTGTCCCGCCGGTGGAGGGCCTGGGCCTTGGCAAAGGTCTCCCCGTCCACGATGGCCTCGTGGGTGTTGGGGACAACACACCAATCTTGGGGCGCAATCGCCACCCTGTCGTGTACCTTGTAGCTGACCACCTTCTGCTTGCCCTGCACCATGTTGCCCAGGTACATCTCGTTAAGGAGGATGGCACACACGGTTTTCTCGCTCCACAGCCCGTCGTTCCCGCCGCCCTGGGGATTGCGGTACTTTAGGCCCTGCCGCGCCTTGTAGGCCGCCGGATTGGGGATGCCCAGCCCGTTGAGCCGTTTCGCAATCCCGCTTTTGCTCATGCCCTCGTCCGCAAACCAGCGAAAGATGTCCCGAACCACCTGGGCAGCCGGCTCATCTATCATCAGCCTGTTCTTGTCCTCCGGCCGTTTCATCAGGCCATAGGGGGCAAAGGCCCCGATAAACTCCCCCTTTTTCCGCTTGGTTTCGAAGGTACGCCGAACATCCACGCTGGTTTTGTAGGCGTACTGCTCGTTTATAAACCCGGTGATGCTCACCTCCAGGCTGTGCACCACCTCCGGGTTGAGGAAGGTGTCGATGTGCGGCTCATAGAGGGAGATGAAGCGGGTGTTGTACAGGGGGATGAATTCTTCCAGGAACCTGCCCTGGTTGGCACTGTTGCGGAAGGCCCGGGACAGGTTCTTTGTCACAATGCAGTTGACCCTGCCTCGCCTGACATCCTCCGCCAGCCGGAGAAAGGCCGGCCGGGTATCGTCCGAGGTGCCCGTCCTCCCGTCGTCAATGTACTCGTCCACAATATCCCAGCCGCCGTCAAAATAGCCTGGGATCTGCTCATCCAGGATTTTTCTCTGGTTGGCAATGCTCTCGCTTTCACCGCTCCCGTCATCCCGGGACAGGCGGATATACTTGCCCACCTTCCACCGCCCCGGCTGGGAGTTGCCTTCTCCTGTGGTACAGCCGCGCCTGATACGTGCCATGAAACCTCCCTATTTCCCACACAGCGGCTGCTGTACAGCCATTGTACCACGTTTTCCCAGACAATTCATTGCTTTAGCCTTAAAAAATACCGCTTTAGCCGTTCTCCCAGCTCCCCTCCCTCCGGCGCAAAGCACACCCGGACCGCCGTCCCTCCGCACAGGAGACGGCAAGGAGGGTCCCCCCTCCCCATCCCCGGCGGTTGTGCAGAAACCACCGCATCCGTCGCTCCGGTGGCCCCCGCCGCTCCGGTGGGGCCGGTAGCGCCCGCAGTCCCTGCCGCTCCGGTGGGGCCGGTCGGCCCGGTGGCGCCGGTGGGGCCGGTCACGCCATTCGGCCCGGGAATCCCCTGGGGCCCAGTGGGGCCGGTGGCGCCGTCAGGCCCGGGAATCCCCTGGGGCCCGGTGGGGCCGGTGGCGCCGATTGGGCCGGTGGGACCGGCAGCCCCGGTTCCGGCAGGGCCGGTGGGACCGGTGGCCCCGGCAGGACCCTGGGGTCCGGTGGGCCCGGTAGGGCCCCAAACAGGGGGACAGGGCGGCGGGCAGGGGGGCGGACAGGGCGGAGGACAACCCGGCGTGGGGCAACAGGCCTGGCAGCTGTCGCCGCCTGGCGCCTGCGGTCTCCACTCCCGGTCAGGGGGAAGATAATGATTCATAGTTCCACGCCTCTTTCATATATGTGGGAATTGTGGCGTTGCCACACTCCAGTCTATGCGGCAGCCCCCATTTTAGCGCACATCCCTTTGCCGGGCTCCTTCTTTCTTGCCCCTGGGGGGAAGATGTGGTACAGTGATAGCAGAAACAAATCTGCCGGGAGTGATGGAGTATGAAACAATATATCCTGGCCCTGGATCAGGGCACCACCAGCAGCCGCGCCGTACTGTTTGACCGGGACCAGCGCATTGTGGGCATGGCCCAGCGGGAATTTACCCAGCACTATCCCCAGCCCGGCTGGGTGGAGCACGACCCCATGGAAATCTGGTCCAGCCAGTGGGCGGTGCTGGCGGAGGTGCTGGCCCAGACGGGGGTATCCCCCCGGGAGGTAGCCGCCCTGGGCATCACCAACCAGCGGGAGACCACCATCGTGTGGAACCGGCACACAGGCAAGCCGGTATATCCCGCCATTGTGTGGCAGTGCCGCCGCACCGCCCAGCAGTGCCTCCAGCTGAAGGAGGACGCCGCCTTTTCCGCCCTGGTGCAGGAGCGCACCGGCCTGATTGTGGACGCCTATTTTTCTGCCACCAAGCTCAGCTGGATTCTGCACAATGTCCCCGGCGCCATGGAGCAGGCCCAAAACGGCGACCTCCTGTTCGGCACAGTGGACACCTGGCTGCTGTGGAAGCTCACCGGCGGGGCCGTCCACGCCACCGACTACACCAATGCCAGCCGCACCATGCTGTACGACATCCAGGCCCTGAAATGGGACGAGGAGATCTGCCGCCGGCTGGAAATTCCCATGTCCATGCTGCCCCGGGTGATGGATTCCAGCGGGGTGTATGGCACAGCCAACCTCCAGGGGGAGGAAATCCCCGTGGCCGGCATCGTCGGGGACCAGCAGGCCGCCCTCTTTGGCCAGACCTGCTTCGATCCGGGCCAGGCCAAAAATACCTATGGCACCGGCTGCTTCCTGCTGATGAACACCGGCAAGGAGCTGTACCGCAGCCAGAACGGCCTGGTATCCACCATCGCCATCGGCATGGGCGGCCAGGTGCGCTACGCCCTGGAGGGGTCGGTGTTTGTGGGCGGCGCGGTGATCCAGTGGCTGCGGGACGAGCTGCGGCTGATCGGTGAGTCCCGGGACGCGGAGTACCACGCCTCCAAGGTGGCGGACACCGGTGGCGTCTATCTGGTGCCCGCCTTCACCGGCCTGGGCGCCCCCTATTGGGATATGTACGCCCGTGGCGCCTTGGTGGGCCTGACCCGGGGCACCAACCGGGACCACATCATCCGGGCCGCCCAGGAGTCCATCGCCTATCAAAGCTGGGATCTGGTCACCGCCATGGAGAAAGACGCGGGTATCCCCCTCAGCCAGCTGAACGCGGACGGAGGCGCCAGCCGGGACCGCTTCCTCATGCAGTTCCAGGCGGACATCCTTAACAAGCCCGTCTGCCGCCCCGTCATCCGGGAGACCACCGCCCTGGGCGCCGCCGGGCTGGCCGGGCTGGCGGTTGGCTTCTGGAAGGATCTGGACGAGCTGCGCCAGCGCCGGGCTTTGGATCAAATCTACCACCCCGCCATGGAGGACGGCCGCCGCAAAACCTTGCTGGACGGCTGGCACCGGGCGGTGGGCCGCTCCCTCCAGTGGGTGCAGCCGGAGTAAAGGAGGAACCGCCATCATGCAGCCGCTTTATTTGCCCACCCTCTCCTTTTGGGAAAACGGGAACAGCTGGTACGGCAGCCAGGGCCCCGTCCGCTTTTTCATCCAGCCCCAGGAGGATCATCTGGATGCCCAGGTCTGGCCGGGCCCCCAGGCCATGACGGAGGAAGCCGTGACCGGGCGGGCCACCTTCCCCCTCTCCCAGGAGGGTTTGGAGGAGCTGAATCGCTGGTTGTCCCAGCAAAAGGTGTGAAGGAAATTCACCTTACTGTCCCTTGCCCCTCCATACGCATTCCGCCTCTGTTTTCTTGGCTTATTCCTTGAAATTCAATGCCTGTAAAGTGAAAGCAATTGCCCCCTGGACCGTAAGATCCGGGGGGCAATTTGCGCATCAGCAGCCGCAGCCGCGGGCCTCCTGATAGCTTCTGGGCTGAGGTTCGGCATGGTTGGGCGGGAAAAACTCCCCCACGGGGAACTGAACCTTGCGGAAGATCTCGCAGGGGTCCTCCCGGCAGTCGCAGCCGTTGCAGCCGCACTCCTTCTGGGGCATACAGTAGTCGTAGGCGGGGATGAGCAGCTGGGTGTCCCGCTCCAGGCGGATGATGGAGAACTGGCCCAGGGTGACAAACAGGCGGTGGACGTCGCCGCCGGTGCACAGCTCATCGGAGAAGCAGCCGCACACGGCAGGCGGAATCTCGCAGCCGCAGTCGCTGGGGCGGCAGTGGCACACGTCCATCAGCTTCATATCCAGGATGATGGGGTCCACCGTCTCCACCACAGCGGTGGGCACGCCTTTGACGGGGAAGGCCTGGCCGTCGGGGCCCTGCTCCCGGACGGTGGAGGAGAACACCTTGGCGCCTCCCTCACTGCCGAAGAGGATGACCCGTTTGTCGAACACCGCCAGACCGGTGATCTCCACGGGACGGGCCGCCCCCACAAAGGCGTCGGCGGTAATGCGGTAGAAGTAGCGCACATCCACGGTGTAGAACCCCCGGTTAAAGCTCACCGGCTCCACGTCGATGTAGGCATACAGCAGCTCCGCAGACCCGGCTTTGACGGAGGTGGCGCGGTCAATGACCTCCTGGCACCCCCGGGTGGGGTATACCCGCAGATCCTCCACGCAATCCTTGTCGGAAGATATAGCATATTATAAGAAACAAATCCCCCCTGGAGCAGTACGCTCCAGGGGGATCTTTCTCTGCTTTTCGTCATTTTCCTACTGCCGCCAGGATCATGGCCATGCCCTCCTCACGGGTCATGGTGCTGCCGGGCCTGGTACCGTCGGAGATGCCCGCCTCCTTGGCTCTGGTGATCACCTGGGCATCCACCGCCCAGGGGCTGGCGGGCCGCTGCGCCCGCTCGGCCTCGATCCGGGCCAACTCGTCCCGCACGGCCATGCGGATTTCATACTCCGTCATTCTGTCCACCTCCTTCCCAACCTCCGTCCGGAAGTCGTCCATGGTTTTCCCGTGGCGGGGGAACCAGTGCAGTACGTCGCCGTGGTTGCTGGCAATCCCCCGGTCATGGCCCTCCGCGTGGCAGAGCACCACC
>CASFCW010000047.1 GCA_949293165.1 uncultured bacterium | reverse complement strand
CTCCGTCTTCTCACAGAAGCAGTAGTAGGCGTGGCCCAGCTCCACCAGCAATCGGGCATAGTGGCCGTAGGTGTCCCGGCGCTGGGACTGGATATAGGGGGCCACAGGGCCGCCCACGTCGGGGCCCTCGTCATGGGTGAGGCCGCACTCGGCCATGGTGCGGTAGATCACGTCGGTGGCGCCCTCCACCAGACGGCCCTGGTCGGTATCCTCGATGCGGAGGATGAAGGTACCGCCGGCATTGCGGGCGATGAGCCAGGTGTACAGGGCGGTGCGCAGATTCCCCACATGCATGTAGCCGGTGGGGGAGGGGGCGAAGCGGGTGCGGACCTCTCCCTGGGGGATGCGGGCTTCCATGTCGTCGAACCACTGATTGTCCAAAGTGAATTCCTCCAAAAAGTTCATGTGACACCATTGTAAACACATGGGAGAGGCTTGTCAAGCGGAGAGACAGGAGGAAACAACCATGAATCAACTGAAAGGCGCATGCATCATCGGCCAGTCCGGCGGCCCCACCGCCGTTATCAACGCCAGTGCCCAGGGCGTAATCCAGACCGCTTTGAAGGCGGACTGCGTCACCCGAGTGCTGGGCGCCGCCCACGGCATTAAGGGCGTGCTGGACGACAAGCTCTATGATATGTCCCAGGAAGATCCCACCGAGCTGGATCTGCTGAAGTACACCCCCTCCTCCGCCCTGGGCTCCTGCCGGTACAAGCTGGCCGACCCGGACGTGGATGACACCGACTATCAGCGCATCCTGGAGATTTTCAAGAAGTATGACGTGCGCTACTTCTTCTATAACGGCGGCAACGACTCCATGGACACCTGCAACAAGATTTCCAAGTACATGCAGAAGGTAGGCTATGAGTGCCGGATCATGGGCGTGCCCAAGACCATCGACAATGACCTGAACGGCACCGACCACTGCCCCGGCTTTGCCTCCGCCGCCAAGTACATCGCCACCTCCTGCGCCGAGGTTTGGCAGGACGCCCATGTGTATGACACCGGCATGGTAACCGTCATCGAGATCATGGGCCGCCACGCCGGCTGGCTGGCCGGCTCCGCCGCTCTGGCCGGACTGACCGGCTGCGGTCCCGACCTGGTCTACCTCCCCGAGGTGGATTTCGACATGGACCAGTTTATCAAGGACGTCACCGACATTTACAACAAGACCGGCAAGTGCATGGTGGCTGTGTCCGAGGGCATCCACTACGCCGACGGCCGCTTCGTCTCCGAGGCTGAAACCTCCGCCACCGACGGCTTCGGCCATGCCCAGCTGGGCGGCCTGGCTGTAAAACTGGCCGACCTGATTAAGCAGAAAACCGGCGCCAAGGTCCGGGGCATCGAGCTGTCCCTGCTGCAGCGGTGCGGCTCCCACGTGGGCTCCAAGACCGACATCGACGAGGCCTGGCTGGCCGGATCCGCCGCCGTGGAGGCTGCGGTATCCGGCGTTACGGACAAGATGGTGGCCTTCCAGTGCACCCGGGACGGCGGTTACAAGTGCGAGACCGTGCTCCAGCCCCTGGACATTGTGGCCAACTTCGAAAAGAAGGTCCCCCGCGAGTGGATCAATGAGGCCGGCAACGGCGTGACCCAGCAGTTCATTGATTACGTCCTGCCCCTCATCCAGGGCGAGGCCAACGGCCCCAAGGAGAACTCCCTCCCCCGCTTCGCCCACCTGAAAAAGGTGCTCACCACCTCCATGTAACGGTAAAACGGAACATCCCGGCCGCCGGAAATCCGGCGGCCGGGATGTTTCAGCTTGTCAAAAAAGCCCTCCTGCAAGGAGTTCCGGCGCCCGCAGGCGGCGGAATAACATGAAATCCCGTCATTTCCGGGGGCGTGTACCTCGGAAATGACACTTTTCGCGCAAGATGGGCCGACTTTTCCGCAAGGAATCGAGGCCCATCCTGCGCGCAGCCCTTCTCGAAAAAGTGGCTGCGCCACTTTTTCGACAGTCCCGAGCGTCCCGGCCGCCGGAAATCCGGCGGCCGGGATGTTTTATTTCTCTTCCTTGGGTTTTGCCAAGGGGCCGGTTTGGCCCATGTAGTCCTGGGTATCCAGAGGCAGGGACCGTTTTTTCAGGCCGTACCGCACCAGGCGGCTGACCGCGCTGTAGAACATGGCGAACACGGGCACGCCCAGCACCATGCCGGCAAAGCCGAACAGGCCCCCGAAAAGCAGGATGGAGAACAGCACCCAGAAGGAGGCCAGCCCGGTGGAATCCCCCAGGATCTTGGGGCCCAGGATGTTCCCGTCAAACTGCTGCAGGATGAAAATGAAGATCACGAAATACAGGCATTGCAGGGGGCTGACCAGCAGGATCAGCAGGGCGCAGGGGACGGCCCCAATGAACGGCCCGAAGAAGGGGATCACGTTGGTCACCCCAATAATCACGGCCAGGAGCATGGGATAAGGGAAGTGCAGGAAATTACAGCAGAGCAAGGCAATAATGCCGATAATCAGGGAGTCCACCAGCTTGCCGTTGATAAAGCCGCTGAGAATCCGGTAAATGCTGCGCACTTCTTCCACTATGAAATCGGCTACCCGGGTTGGAAAGACGCTGTAGACGATCTTCTTGGACTGGGCGGAAAAGGTGTCCTTCATCACCAGCACATAGACCGACACAATCAGTGAGATCAGGATGTCCTTCAGCAGCAGCAGCAGCGCGATAACGCCGGCGGATACGCTGGTGACCACGCCGGTGAGCTGGGGCAAAACCTCCTGCCGCAGCCAGTCAATGGTGCTGTTGGCGGATTCCAGGTTGGGAAGCAGATCCGTGTTAAGCCACTGCTGGAACGACCCCGCCAGCGATGTGTAGTAGGGCAGAATGGCCTGCTGTAAATCCGGGTTGTTCTCAAAAAATTCGGTAATCCAGACCTGGATGCTGGTAATATAGCCCGGGAAGGCCTCCACCAGCCCCACCACACTGAGGTAGAGCTGAGGGAGCACCATAGCCAGCAGAATATAAATCACCAGCAGGAACAGGGCCAGGCTGATGACCACAGCCAGGAAGTTCAGCACATTCTCCACCCGGTGGGTGACCTTCCCCCCTGCCCTGGAGGCGCCGCTGATTAAAATGCCGTACATCTGCCGGTGGATGGGCAGCAGGAGGAACGCCAGCACCAGGCCGTAGAAAATGGGCCTGAGGATATAGGACAGGGTGCTGAACACCGCCCGGATCTTGTCAAAGTGATAGATTCCAAAAAACAGGAGGATGGCCGCGGCAATCACCAGGAAGGCGGTAACGCCCATGGCCACGTACCCTCCGTACTTATCCTGCTTCAAGGGGAAGTCCTCCTTCCTCCGTCAGACCTTCAGCTCCGTTTCCTTCTGCCCCAGCACAGACTGGTAGCGCTCCAGCACGGGAGCCACCTGGCTGGCCAGGAACTCCTCCACCTGCTGGGGGCAGCGGCCGATATAGCGGCTGGGCTCCAGATGGGCGGTGAGCTCCTCCTCCGTCATGCCGAAGGCGGGGTCGGCGGCGATGAGCTGAATCAGGTTGTTGGACAGGCCCAAATCCTTGACATTACGGCCCGCCTCCTGGGAGAGGACGCGGATGCGCTCGTGGAGCTCCTGACGGTTGCCGCCCCGCTTGACCGCGTCCATCATGATGTTCTCGCTGGCCATGAAGGGCAGCTCCTCCATCACATGCCGCTGGATCACCATGGGGTGAACCACCAGGCCGGAGGCCACGTTGAGGTAGATGTTCAGGATGGCGTCCACGGCCAGGAAGGCTTCCGGCACGCTGAGGCGCTTGTTGGCGGAGTCATCCAGGGTGCGCTCAAACCACTGGGTGGCGGTGGTGATGGCGGGGTTGCCCAGGTCCACCATGACATAGCGGGCCAGGGAGCAGATGCGCTCACACCGCATGGGGTTGCGCTTGTACGGCATGGCGGAGGACCCGATCTGGTTCTTCTCAAAGGGCTCCTCCACCTCCTTCAGGTGGCACAGCAGGCGCATATCGGTGGCAAACTTGCTGGCCGACTGGGCGATGCCGGACAGGGTGGACACCACGTTGAAGTCCATCTTCCGGGAATAGGTCTGGCCGCTGACAGGGACCACCGCGTCGAAGCCCATCTCCCGGGCGATCTTCTCCTCCAGCATCTTGACCTTCTCGTGGTCGCCCTCGAACAGCTCCAGGAAGGAGGCCTGGGTGCCGGTGGTGCCCTTGGAGCCCAGCAGCTTCAGGGTGGAGATCCGGTACTCCACCTCCTCCAGGTCCATCAGCAGCTCGTTCATCCACAGGGTGGCCCGCTTGCCCACAGTAACCAGCTGGGCGGCCTGGAAATGGGTGAAGCCCAGGGTGGGCAGGGCCTTATACTGGTCGGCAAACCTGGCCAGGCGGGCAATGACCTGAACCAGCTTGCCGCGCACCAGCTCCAGGCCCTCCCGCATCAGGATCACGTCGGTGTTATCCCCCACGTAGCAGCTGGTGGCGCCCAGGTGGATAATGGGCATGGCCTTGGGGCACAGCTCCCCATAGGTGTGGACGTGGGCCATCACGTCGTGGCGCAGCTTCTTCTCCCACTGGGCGGCGGTCTCGTAGTCAATATCGGTGATGTGCGCCTCCAGCTCGTCCACCTGCTCCTGGGTCACAGGCAGGCCCAGCTCCATCTCCGCCCGGGCCAGGGCAACCCACAGGCGGCGCCAGGTGGAAAACTTCTTGTCCGCGGAAAACAGATACAGCATCTCATCGCTGGCATAGCGGGAGGAGAGAGGGCTTTCATAGGTGTTGGTAGGCATGATGCATCGTCCTTTTCTTTCTGGTTTTTCGGGGAGACGATCCCCTCCCCTGCGCAGACATTCCCGTCCGCCGATTTATGTATCGTCTTATTATATCCCATTTTCCGGAGCATTACCATACCTTCAAAGAACTTTCACACAAATTATACGGAATATAAAACGGCGCCGCTTCCGCGGCGCCGTTGAGACTGTCGAAAAAGTGGCGCAGCCACTTTTTCGAGAAAGGCTGCGCGCAAGATGGGCCTCGATTCCTTGAGGAAAAGTCGGCCCATCCTGCGCGAGAAGTGTCATTTCCGAGGTACACGCCCCCGAAAATGACGGGATTTCATTTTATTCCGTCGCCTGCGGGCGCCGGAACTCCTTGCAGGAGGGCTTTTTTGACAAGCTGAACGGCGCCGCTTCCGCGGCGCCGTTGCAGGTGCGTACAGGGGCTTTGGGTCACACATCCTCCTCCGCCAGGAACTTCTCCAGGCGGTCCAGGCCGGCCTTAATGTTCTCCATGGAGGTGGCATAGGACCAGCGGACGAAATCCGGGGCGCCGAAACCGGTGCCGGGAACCACGGCAACCTTGCCGTGCTTGAGGAACAGGTGGCCGAAATCGTCGGCGTTCTCAATCACGTGGCCGAACAGCTTCTTTCCAAACAGCTTGGAAATGTTCATCATCACATAGAAAGCGCCCTCCGGCTTGATGCAGCTGACGCCCTCGATCTGGTTCATCCGCTCCACCATGTAGTTGCGCCGCTCCTCGAAAGCCTCGCGCATGGTCTCCACCATGTCCTGGGGGGCGGTCATGGCCTCCAGGGACGCCTTCTGGGCGATGGCGCTGGGGGAGCCGGTGCAGTGGCTGAGGTAGTTGCCCACCACCCTGATGATCTGGGCGGGGGCGGCCACGTAGCCAATCCGCCAGCCGGTCATGGCGTAGGCCTTGGACACGCCGTTAATCAGCAGGGTGCGCTCCTTGATCTCGGGGCTGATGGCGGCCATGCTGACAAACTCCTCGTTGTCATAGGCCAGGCAGTAATAAATCTCGTCGGAGATGACGTAGATATCCTTCTCCACGCACACCTTGGCGATGGCCTCCAGCTCCTTGCGGCTGTACATCATGCCGGTGGGGTTGGAGGGGTTGTTGAGGATCATGCACTTGGTCTTGGGGGTAATGGCGTCGGCCAGCTCCTGCGCGGTGATCTTGAAATGATCCTCCTCCTTGGCCTCAACCACCACAGGCACGCCGCCCACCATGCGGATCAGCTCGATGTAGCTGACCCAGTAAGGGGCAGGCAGGATCACCTCGTCGCCGGGATTGACCAAAGTCTGCAGCGCCACATAGACGCAGGTCTTCGCGCCGTTGGAAACGGCGACCTCATTGGCATGGTACTCCAGACCGCAGTCCTCCTTCAGGCGGCGGCAGATGGCCTTCCGCAGCTCCACCGTACCGGAGGAGGGGGTGTACTTGGTGTCGTTATTCTCAATGGCGGCAATACCGGCCTTCTTGATGTGGTCAGGGGTGGGGAAGTCGGGCTCTCCGGCTCCAAAACCGATCACGTCCATCCCCTCGGCCTTCATCTGCTTGAACATGGTGTCAATGGCCATGGTGCTGGACGGCTGGATCTCCAGTGCGATCTTCGATAACTCTTTCATGTGACTGCCTCCATCTGAATTGAATTGGACGGCTGGCCCCGGTCCCGGCGAGACAAAATGAATGGGCGGCAGCGCCGTCCCTTCAAATCTGACAGTAGGCCCCTATCCTTCCTGATCTCACAACAAACCGCCCCTCCCATGCACCGCAGCCTTCAATCTGCAAGGTTCCAAAGGAAAAACCTGCTTTCTTTTCCTTCCGACAGGGAAATCATCCGGGCGATTCACTCGACAGCGACTATTATAAAACGATCCATGCAGAATTGCAATACTAAATCCTGCAAAAAATCTCCCCTTTAGGATTTCATCTCCTTGGTAAAATATACGCCTCCGGCACAGGCCGGAGGCGTTGAGAACGGCAATTTACTCCCGCGCAATATTCTATGAGCGTGGGTTCAAATCTTCTCCCGGATCAGGCGGCCCATCTCCTGGGTGCCGATGGAGGTCACGCCGGGCTCGGCAATATCAGCGGTGCGCCAGCCCTCAGCCAGCACGGCATCCACCGCCTCCTCGATGGCCTTGGCCTCCTCCGGCAGATGGAAAGAGTAGCGGAACATCATGGCCACGGAAAGGATGGTGGCGATGGGGTTGGCCTTGTCCTGGCCGGCGATGTCGGGGGCGGAGCCATGGATGGGCTCGTACAGGCCGGGGGCCGTGTCGCCGATGGAGGCGGAGGGCAGCAGACCGATGGAGCCGGTGACCATGCTGGCCTCGTCGGAGAGGATGTCGCCGAACATGTTCTCCGTCACCACCACGTCAAACTGGCTGGGGTCCCGGACCAGCTGCATGGCGCAGTTGTCCACCAGCACATCCTCATAGGCCACGTCGGAGTATTCCTCCGCCAGGCGGTGCATCACAGCGCGCCACAGGCGGGAGGTCTCCAGCACGTTGGCCTTGTCCACGCTGGACACCTTGCCCCGGCGGAGGCGGGCCAGCTCAAAGGCCCGGCGGCCGATGCGCTCAATCTCCTGCTCAGAGTAGGCCATCCGGTCGGCGGCCTCCTCTCCCCTGTCCTCAGTCTGGTACCGCTCCCGGCGGCCGAAGTAGATGCCGCCGGTGAGCTCCCGCACCATCATCAGGTCGATGCCCTTGCCGGCAATCTCCCCCTTCAGGGGGCAGGCGTCGGCCATGGCGGGCCGCAGGGTGGCCGGGCGGAGGTTGGCGTACAGCCCCAGATCCTTCCGGATGGACAGCAGGGCCGTCTCAGGCCGCTTGTCCGGGTCGGAGGCGTGGCCCCACTTGGGGCCGCCCACGGCCCCCAGCAGCACAGCGTCGCAGGCCTTGCAGGCCTCCGCCGTGCCGTCAGGGTAGGACTTGCCCACCGCGTCAATGGCGCAGCCGCCCATCAGCACGTCGGTGTAGGCAAAGGTGTGGCCGAACTTCTCCCCCACGGCGTCCATCACCTTGACCGCCTCACCCACTACCTCGGGGCCGATGCCGTCGCCCCGGATCAGCGCAATTTTGTAATTCATTTCGCCACCCCTCTCGCCTTCAGGGAGTTGAGCAGCCCGCCGCTCTGGATAATCCCGTTGATAAACTCCGGGAAGGGGGCGGCCTGCCAGGTCTTGCCCTGGGTCACGTCGGTGATGACACCGGTGGCAAAGTCCACCTCCACCTGATCCCCGGCCTGGATCTCCTGGGCAGCCTGGGGGCACTCCACAATGGGGAAGCCGATATTGATGGAGTTGCGGTAGAAGATGCGGGCAAAGGAGGGGGCGATGACGCACTTCACCCCACAGGACTTAATGGCCAGAGGGGCGTGCTCCCGGCTGGAGCCGCAGCCGAAGTTGGGACCGGCCACAATGATGTCCCCTGCCTCCACCGTGGAGGCGAAATCAGGGTCAATGTCCTCCATGCAGTGGGAGGCCAGAGCGGCGGGAGAGGGATCGTTGAGATGGCGGGCGGGGATAATCACATCGGTATCCACGTTGGCGCCGTATTTGTAAACCTTCATAGGGATCAAATCCTTTCCAGTTAGAATGAAACAGCCCAAGCTACAGAGGCGAAACGCAGTTTCGCACAAAGTTCTTTGCCATGCTTTCTTTCAAGAAAGCGGTGCTAATATTTCTTTCAAGAAAGCGTGCGGGGGTCGGCCACACAGCCGGCGATGGCGGAGGCGGCGGCCACGGCGGGAGAGGCCAGAATGACCTCGGAGGTCACGTGGCCCATGCGGCCGACGAAGTTCCGGTTGGTGGTGGAAACGGTGCGCTCCCCCTCTGCCATAACGCCCATATGGCCGCCCAGGCAGGGGCCGCAGGTGGGGGTGGAGACGGCGGCGCCGGCCTGGATAAAGGTCTGGATCAGCCCCTCCTCCATGGCCTGGAGCACGATCTCCTGGGTGGCGGGGATGACCACGCAGCGCACGTTGGGGTGCACCTGCTTCCCCTTCATGATAGCCGCGGCAATCCGCAGGTCCTGAATCCGGCCGTTGGTGCAGGAGCCAATCACCACCTGGTTAATGGGCAGGCCGGCCACCTCGCTGACCACCTTGGTGTTCTCCGGCAGATGGGGCATGGCCACGGTGGGCTCCAGCTTGTCCAGGTCAATGACCACCTCGCGGACATACTCCGCGTCGGGGTCGGCCTGGAAGGCCTGGCAGGGGCGGTTCACCCGGCCGTTGATGTACTCCATGGTCTTTTCATCCACGGGGAAGATGCCGTTCTTGCCGCCGGCCTCAATGGCCATGTTGGAGATGGTGAAGCGGTCGTCCATGGTCAGGGAGGCGACGCCCTCCCCGGTAAACTCCAGGGACTGGTACAAAGCGCCGTCCACCCCGATCTCCCCGATGAGGTGGAGGATCACGTCCTTGCCGGACACGTGGGGCTGAAGGCTGCCCTTCAGGGTCACCTTAATGGCGGCGGGCACCTTGAACCACAGCAGGCCGGTGGCCATACCGGCGGCCATATCGGTGGAGCCCACACCGGTGGAGAAGGCGCCCAGGGCGCCGTAGGTGCAGGTGTGGGAGTCGGCGCCGATAATCACCTCGCCGGGGGCGCACAGGCCCTTTTCCGGCAGCAGGGCATGCTCCACGCCCATCTGGCCCACGTCAAAGAAGTTGGTGATGGCGTGCTTGTGGGCAAACTCCCTGGCCTGCTTGCACAGCTGGGCGGACTTGATGTCCTTGCAGGGGGTGTAATGATCCAGCACAATGGCAATCTTGTCCTTGTCAAAAACCTGGGTGAAGCCGGCCTTCTCAAACTCGGTGATGGCCACCGGGGTGGTGATGTCGTTGCCCAGCACCAGGTCCAGCTTGGCCTCGATAAGCTGGCCAACCTCCACCTTGTCCAGTCCGGCATGCTTAGCCAGAATTTTCTGCGTCATGGTCATTCCCATGGAAGATCCCTCCCGAATCTTGATTTGCCCCTATCATACCATAGCCCTTGCCAAAAGAATGTAAACTATGATACAATTTCTTCAAATCCCTTTCGGAGGTGCGCCATGGACTTCTCCCCCGACCTTCCCGCCCATATCTGGACGCCATTTGCCCAGAGCCGCCCGCCGCTGCTGTGCGGGCCCGGCTACCTGATCTATCTGCAAAATACCGAGGCCACCTGCTTTTACTACCTGAAAAGCGGGCAGGTGAAAAGTTTTATCCAGTCGGAGGAGGGCGGGGAGCGCGTGCTGCACATCTACCAGCCCGGCAGCCTGTTTGGCGAGGCCTCTTTTTTTGACGAGCTGCCCCGGGTGTCCTCCGCCGTGGCCCTCACCGACTGCCAGATCGTAGCCATAGACCGGGAGCTGGTCACCCAGGAGATCGCCCGCAATCCCGGCCTGGCCCTGGCGATGATGAAATATCTGGCCCGCACTGTCCGGATGCTGTCCGACCAGGTGGACCAGATGGCCTTCCGCCCCGCCCAGTGGCGGCTGGCCCGGTTTTTGCTGGTCCGGGAGGAGCAGGACGGCCGGGTCCCCTGCACACAGGAGGAAATTGCCGCCTCCATCTCCGTCAGCCGGGTCACCGTCAGCCGCCTGCTCAGCCAGCTGGCCCGCCAGGGGGTGGTGGAACTGGGGTACCGCTGCCTCGTCATCCGAAACACCAAGGCGCTGGAAGCCCTCTGCCCCACATAAAAAAGGAACGCAGCCGGCGGCTGCGTTCCTTTTTGGTTAACCCTTGCTCTTGATGTACTCGTCCATAGACTTGGCGGCCTGCTTGCCGGCACCCATGGCCAGGATCACCGTGGCAGCTCCCGTGGCGGCGTCGCCGCCGGCGAAGATGCCGGGCAGGTTGGTGCGGCCCTCCTCATCGGCAGCCACACAGCCCTTGCGGGTCTTTTCCAGGCCCTCGGTGCCCTTGGTGCTCATGGGGTTGGGAGAGGTACCCAGGGCCATGATAACCGCGTCCACCGTCATCTTGAACTCGCTGCCCTCCACGGGGACGGGGCGGCGGCGGCCGGAGGCGTCGGGCTCACCCAGCTCCATACGGATGCAGGTCATGCTCTCCACCAGGCCCTGCTCGTTGCCCTCAATGGAGACCGGGTTGGTGAGCAGGTCGAAGATGATGCCCTCCTCCTTGGCGTGGTGGATCTCCTCCAGACGGGCGGGCAGCTCGCTCTCGCCACGGCGGTAAACGATGTGCACCTCGGCGCCCAGGCGCTTGGCGCACCGGGCGGCGTCCATGGCCACGTTGCCGCCGCCCACCACGGCCACCTTCTTGTTGTGGAGGATGGGGGTGGGGCTGCCCTCCTTGTAGGCCTTCATCAGGTTGATCCGGGTGAGGTACTCGTTGGCGGAGTACACCCCCACCAGGCCCTCGCCGGGGATCTTCATAAACATGGGCAGGCCGGCGCCGGAAGCGATAAACACCGCCTCATACCCCCGATCAAACAGCTCGGGGATGGTGAGCACCTTGCCGATGACCATATTCATCTCGAAGTCCACGCCCATCTTCTCCAGATTGGACACCTCACGGGCCACAATGGCCTTGGGCAGACGGAATTCGGGGATGCCGTAGGTCAGCACGCCGCCGGCGGTGTGGAAGGCCTCGAACACGGTGACGTCGTAGCCCATGCGGGCCAGCTCCCCGGCGCAGGTGAGGCCGGCAGGGCCGGAGCCCACAACCGCCATCTTGTGCCCGTTCTTGGGGGCGGTAGACACATTGGCGATGCCCTGCTCCGCGGCCCAGTCGGCCACAAACCGCTCCACACGGCCGATGGCCACCGGCTCGCCCTTGATGCCCCGGACACACTTGCCCTCGCACTGGCTCTCCTGGGGGCAGACGCGGCCGGAGATGGCGGGCAGCGCGTTGGCGTTGGACAGGATCTCATAGGCGGCGGCAATGTCGCCCTCCGCCACCTTGCCCAGGAACTCAGGGATGGGGATGCCCACCGGGCAGCCGGTGACGCAGGCGGGATTCTTGCAGTGGATGCACCGCTGGGCCTCGTTCATGGCCTGCTCCAGGGTGTAGCCGGTGGCGACCTCCAAAAAGTTGCCGCTGCGGACGGCAGCGTCCTGCTCAGGCATGGGGGTTTTGTTCATCTGCATATTAGCCATTGAGAGCACCTCCTCCCAGGCGGCAGAGGTGATCCCTCTTCTGCTGGGCTTCATAGTCGCGATAGGTGGCGTTGCGGGCGATTACCTCGTCAAAATCCACCTGATGGCCGTCAAAGTCGGGGCCGTCCACACAGGCAAACTTGACCTCACCGCCCACGGTGAGCCGGCAGCAGCCGCACATGCCGGTGCCGTCGATCATAATGGGGTTCATGCTGACGGTGGTGGGGATGTTATACTTCTCCGTCAGCTTGCAGGCAAATTTCATCATCATCAGCGGGCCGATGGCAAAAACGTGGTCATACTTCACCCCGCTGGCAATCAGCTCCTCCAGCTTGTTGGTGACAAAGCCATGGAAGCCGTAGGTGCCGTCGTCGGTGCAGATATGCAGGCTGGTGCAGGCCCTGGACATCTCCTCCTCCAGGATCACGATGTCCTTGGTCTTGAAGCCGCCGATCAAATCCACCGTGTTGCCGGCCTCGGTCAGGGCCTTGGCCACCGGCAGCGCGATGGCGCAGCCCAGTCCGCCGCCCAGCACGGCCACACGGCCATAGCCCTCCACATGGGTGGGTTCCCCCAGGGGGCCCACAAAGTCCTGGAGGCACTCCCCCTGCTGAAGCTCATCCAGAGCCAGCGTGGAGGCGCCCACCTTCTGATAGATCACGGTCACCGCCTCGTCGGTGGTGCTGGAAATGGTCAGGGGAATCCGCTCCCCGTCCTCATTCACCCGCAGGATGATAAACTGCCCGGCCTTGGCTTTGGCGGCAATCAACGGGGCGTACACAGAAATCTGCCCGATTTCCGGCGTGAGGGTTTTCTTACTCACGATCTGATAGTGCTGTTTCACAGGTTCTCCTCCTCGAATCGCGCGGTGCCCCCCTGAGGGAGCTCCCCGCGTTCCTGAATATCAACGCGCGGCCCCGCCGCGCAAGGGATTACATTGCTGTTACAGGAACCGGCGCCTGCGCCGGTAGCCCCCGCCCTGTCTCCGGCGGCCGCCCATACCCGTGGCCCGGCGCACAACCAGCACCACAGCGGCAATCAGCACCGCCAGCAAAACAATCAGGACAATGGTCGGCAGGCCAGGCTGCTTGACCAGCTCGATGGGGTTCCAGCTGTGGCTGATCTCCTTGCAGCTGCCTTCTGTATAGTGGGTGGGAACCCCCTTCCCGCCGAAATTTTCCAGGTAGGCCGCCAGGGCGTACCACTCTTTGATCTCACCGCCGGCCTCGTCCCGGAGAATCCGGGTGGTGAAGTCGGTGATGGGCTGGCCGTTTTCATCCTTGGGCTCGATGGAGAGAATGCCAAAGGATTTGTCCTTGACAGTCCCCAGCATCTGCGCGGAGTACATCCCGGAAACCACCCGGTAGAGCTTGTCGTTTTCCAGGGGGTAGGTAAACTGCTCCCCAAACTGGGCCGCATAGGCGGGCTGCTTCATCACGGCGTCGGTCACCCTGTTAAAGATAACCCTGTGCCCGTTGGAGCGGTAGGATGCCCCGGAAAAATACAGTTGGGTGCCCGCCATGATCGGCGACACGGAGGCGTCCACCTCCATCACCGCTTTCAGCTCTTTTCCCGTCAGATAGCAGGACACCAGGGGGAAGCCGGAGCGACCATCCGCCCCCACCCCCATGGACAGGACATCATAGGCGTCGGCCACGGTAATGCTGCCCCGATACAGGGAGGCCCGCAGCACCCCGTTGGCCACTACGGTCACCGTGTCCGCATCCGTTTCCTCCCGCGCCAGGTTGGAGGCAGCCCAGTGGTATGCATCAGCCACCAGATTACCCAGCCCGTTGTCCACCCCGTCCATGTTCTCCGGCCTTATCAGGTCAAAGGAGGTGCTGGTCAGCACCTGGTCATAGGTCAGGCCGAAGGCGGACAGATACCGGCTACCCACCAGGTCCTTCCACCCATCCACCAGGGCGGCAATCTCAGGGTCCTCCGCCAGGGAGCTGTCAATGGGGATCAGCTGGTAATCCACCAGGCTGTTGCCCCCATCCCCGTCCCGGCTGACGGTAATGCTGCCCAGGTACTCACCATTGGAGCCGGCGGACACGATATAGGTGTCCCCCACCACAATAGGCTGTTCCAAAACGGTGTGGCTGTGGCCGGAGACAATCAGGTCAATCTCCGGCACCTCCTTGGCCAGGCGCCCATCCTCCGACTTGCCCTCCCCGCCCGCGGTTCCGCTGTGGGAAAGGCAGATGATGAATTCCGCCCCCTGGTTTTTCAGGCTGTCTACACACGCCTTCGCCGTCTCAATGGGATCGGAAAGGGTAAAGCCGGAGCTGGGCGCGCAGTCGTCCGCGTCCATACCCATCAGGCCAAAGAGCCCGTAGGTCACGCCCCCCCGCTCCAGCACTATGGTCTCCTTCACTCCATATGCCGACATGGCCCGCTGGATGTCCAGCCGGTCCGGATTGTCCTGGGCCGGCTGGTAATTGGATGCCACAATAGCCGGCAGGGGGTCTCCGCTGTTCCTGGCAGCGGTGAGCATCTGGGCCAAGCCTGTGCCCTGGTGGTCAAATTCGTGGTTGCCGAAGGTAGTCGCGTCATATCCCAGGGCGCCCAGCGTCCGCAGCTCCGGCCCATAGCTGGTATAAAGGGTCTGGATCAGGGAGCCGATGGAAAAATCGCCGCCGTCCACCGTCAGCGCGTCGGGATGGAGCGACCGCTGGCGCTCCAGCGCCGTAGCCAGGCGGGCATATCCCGCAAGTTCCTCCCCTTCCGCCGTCTGGTGCGGCAGGAAGCTGGAGTGCAGGTCATGGGTAAACAGCACCGTGGTTGTCTGCCCCTCTCCCCCGCCGCTGGCCCCCACAGGAATCAGCAGCGCCAGAAGAAGCGCAACCAGCAGCAGGCCCAATCCCAGCCGCGTCTTTCTTCCCCTCATCGGTTCTCCCCCTTTCTGTCAAGCAGTATCATTTTGCCACAAACCACGCAATTTCGCAAGAGGAAATCCTTCATCTCCCATCCCGTGGTCAAGCAGCCCCCAAAAAACAGCAAAGCGCCGCGGAAGGCTGCCCTTCCGCGGCGCTGAAATCTCTTATAGGCACTGGAGATATTTCCCGTACAGCGTCATGCTCAGTTCATCCCCGGTGGCATGCACCTGCTCCGGCGTCAGCCAGCCCTCCTGTAAGCCAAGCTCCTCCAGGCAGCCCACATACCGGCCGGTCTCCTCCTGAATGTCCCGGATGGTACGGCCCGCCTCCAGCAGGCTGTCCGCCGTGCCGGCGTCCAGCCAGGTGAAATTCTTCTCCAGCGGCACCACCTGCAGCTGACCGCGGCGGAGGTATTCCAGGTTCACATCGGTGATTTCCAGCTCGCCCCGGGCGGAGGGCTTCAGCCCGGCCGCAATCTCCATCACCTGGTTGTCGTAAAAATACAGGCCCGGAATGATATAGTTGGACTTGGGGTGCCGGGGCTTTTCCTCAATGGAGATGGCCCGGCCATTCCCGTCAAATTCCACCACGCCGAAGGGATGGGGGTCCTCCACCCAGTAGCCAAACACAGTGGCGCCCCCCTCCTGAGCGGCCGCCTTTTTCAGCGTGGCCCCCAGGTCATGGGCGTAAAAGATGTTGTCCCCCAGCACCAGGCACACCTGGTCCTCCCCCACGAACTCCCGGCCAATCAGCAGGGCGTCGGCAATGCCCCGGGCCACCGGCTGCTCGGCGTAGGTGATTTGCACGCCATATCCGCTGCCGTCCCCAAGGAGGGCGCGGAAGGTATTGGTTTCCCCGGGGGGGACGATGACCATAATGTCGGAGATGCCCGCCTGCATCAGGATGGCAATGGGGTAGTAAATCAACGGCTTGTCATAAACCGGGAGCAGCGGCTTGCAAACCGGCTTGGTCATGGGGTAAAGCCGGGTACCTTTCCCGGCCGCCAGTACAATTCCTTTCACGGTAATCCTCCTGTTGCTGTATGTTTTTTCTCCATAGCTTTTGTCTATTTTGGCTAGTCTACCACGTCTTATCGCTTTTTTCAAGGGCAAACCGCCAAACAGGCCGCAAGTCCTCCCTGCAAAAATTCGCCGGCCCCAGAGGGGGGCCGGCGAAAAGGGAAATTGCATCAGCCGATGGTGACCAGCAGGTCGTCGGTGTTGACAGCGGTGCCCACGGTGGCAGCCACAGCCTTGACGGTGCCGTCCACGGGAGCGGAGACCTCAATCTCCATCTTCATGGCCTCCAGCACCACCAGCACGTCGCCGGCCTTCACGCTCTGGCCCACCTGGCACTCCACCTTAAAGATGTTGCCGGGCATGGGGCTGTTGACGGCGGTCTCACCGGCAGCCACAGCGGCGGGAGCCGCAGCGGGAGCGGGAGCAGGCGCAGCCGCGGGGGCAGCTGCGGGAGCGGCAGGGGCAGCCACGGGAG
>CASFCW010000046.1 GCA_949293165.1 uncultured bacterium | reverse complement strand
CCGCACTCCTATTATAGCAAAGGGAGTTTTTTTATCATTTTCATCGCCTTAGGCTTTTTTGAACCACTCGCCTAGCGAGTGGTTTTCTTTATACAAAAAACGCGGCCGCCGCAGAACCATCTGCGGCGGCCGCGCTGCTTGAGGGTCAATGTTCCTGGCTGCCCCCGGAGGACTCCCGGGTGTTGCGCCGGTAGAAGGACGGGGTCAGGCCGATGGTGCGTTTAAAGGCTTTGGAGAAGGTGAGCGGGTCCGGATAGCCGCAGGAGCGGGCGATTTCCGCTACAGACAGATTTTCCTTCTCCAGCATCTGGGCGGCCCGTTCCATGCGGTAACGCATGAGGAACTGCTGGGGGGAGAGGTGCAGGGCGTTTTGGAAAACGGTGGTCAAGTAGCTGCGGTTCAGCCCCACGTACCGGGCCAGCTTGGCCACGGTCAGGTCCTCCTGGAAGTGGCTTTTGATGTACTCAATGGCCAGCTCCACATATTCAGAGCCGGATTCCCGGCCCCGCCGGGCGGCGGCGGCGGATGTCTGGGCTACATAGCCCAAGAAGCGGTACAGCTCGCCCAGACGCAGCAGCTCGTGGCCGCGGCCCACCGTATCATACCGGATCATTTCCTGGACGCAGTGCTCCAGCCGGCCTGTGGCCCCGCAGCGGCAGATCCGGCTTTGGGCGCTGAGCCCGCAGGAGAGCAGATATTCCTCCGCCCGGGTGCCGGTAAAGCCCACCCAGACCAGGCTCCAGGGGTCGGCGTCATCCGCCCGGTAGGAGGCTACCTCGCCGGGCAGGATCAAAAACCCCTCCCCAGCTTTCAGCTGATATTCCTCCCCCTGAACCCGGTACGTACCCTTGCCGGACAGACAGACATGGATCAGATAGTGCTCCCGTACCACGGGGCCCACCGCGTCGCCTGGCCGGCAGCTGCGCTTGCCGCAGAACAGAAGGGCAAGCTCCCCATCCTTCGGGGTTTGAATATTCCATCCCTGACTCATGTCGCACCTCCCGGTCTCTCATTTTGGGGGTCTGAAGGGAGAGGTACGTCCGGCATCCGTCAGGACGCCAGCTGCGTCTCCGCCTCAGACGTGGGGAACGTGTGGTAAGGCTGGGTGCTGGAGATGGTAATGCCCAGGTCGGCCAGAACCAGATCTCCTCCGTCCGGGCCGCAGAACCAGACGTCCACGCCGTCCGGGTTCCCCTGCTCCGGATCTGCAGCCCAGCACTGCAAGGTTTTCTTCACGCTGTCCAGGATACAGCGATCCAGCTGATAGCTGTCGTGAACGAAAAAGGCCTCCTTTTGGGTCTGAGGCGGGCCGCTGAACAGGGCGGAGGTGTCCGCAAAGGAGACGGTAATCCCACCCTTCCCGGTGACCACCTCATCGGCCAGATCCAGATTCCATCCGGTGATGGAGGCGATGGCGCCGATGACCTCCTGGGGGGGGATCATGCCGGTGGCGTCCAGCTGGCCGTGGTAGAAGGCGGGGTACTCCGTGAAGTCCCCTTCCTGGCCGATGTACAGCACCACTTGGACGCCCTGGGCCTCCTCCTGGCCGGGGGAAGGGCTGTCGCCGCTGCCGGAGGCGTCCTCTGAGGAGGCGGAGTGGGAGGGAGGAGAGGCGGAGGCCGGCGGCATCCGGCAGGCGGCCAGCCCCAGAACGGCCGCACAGAAAATCAGGCAGGCAATTTGTTTTTTCATCGCGTCCTCCTTCCTCCGGAGACGGGGGAGGAGTGCTCCCTCTGCCGGTTCTTCTTAACATAACATATTGTATGATTTCCCGGTTTTTTCGTCAAGGTCTGGGGCCAACTGTTTCCAAACTGTTTTCAATTCGTTCACAGCGGCATGAAAATGCCCCGGCGGAATTGTCCGCCGGGGCAGGAAATATGAGTGTGAGGATGTCTTTTGGGGAAGGTCAATGGGCCTCCGCCCAGCTCCGGCCCACGCCGGCGTCTGCCAGCAGGGGGACGGACAGGCTCCATACCCCTTCCATTTCCTCCGCCACCAGGCGGCGGACCTGCTCGGCCTCCTCCTGGGGGCATTCCACAATCAGTTCGTCGTGGACCTGCAGCACCAGCCGGCCTTCCAGACCATCCCGCACCAGCCGATCCCGTACCCGGATCATGGCCAGCTTGATGACGTCGGCGGCGGTGCCCTGGATGGGGGCGTTGAGGGCCACCCGCTCTCCAAAGGAACGGGTGTTGAAGTTGGAGGACTTCAGCTCCGGCAGCCAGCGGCGGCGGCCCATCAGGGTGGAGACATAGCCGTCCGCCTTGGCCCGCTCCACCACGCCGTCCATATAGGCCCGGACCCCGGCGTAGTGGGTGAAATACTTGTCCATATACTCCTTTGCCATGGCCACGGAGACGCCGATGTCCTGGCTGAGGGAGAAGGGGGAAATGCCATAGACGATGCCGAAGTTGACCGCCTTGGCGCTGCGGCGCATCAGGGGGGTGACCTCCTCCGGGGGGACGCCGAACACCTGGGAGGCGGTGATGGTGTGAATGTCCGCCCCGGAGCGGAACCCCTCAATCATGGCCTGGTCCCCGGCCATGTGGGCCAGCAGACGCAGCTCGATCTGGGAGTAGTCGGCGTCCACCAGCACCTTTCCCGGGGCGGCCACAAACATCTTCCGCAGCTCCGCTCCCAGCTGGGTGCGGATGGGGATGTTTTGCAGGTTGGGCTCGGTGGAGCTCAGCCGGCCGGTGGCGGTCACCGTGTTTTGGAAGGAGGTATGAATCCGGCCGTCGGGGGCGATGACCTTGGTCAGCCCGTCCACATAGGTGCTTTTCAGCTTGGTCAGCTGGCGGTAATCCAGCACCGCCTGGACAATGGGGTGCTTGTCCCGCAGCTTTTCCAGCACGTCGGCATTGGTGGAGTAGCCCGTCTTGGTCTTTTTCACCGGGGGCAGCCCCAGCTTGTCAAACAGGATGTGGCCGAACTGCTGGGTGGAGTTGATATTGAAGGTCTCGCCGGCCAGGTCGTAAATCTGGGCCTCGGCGGCCTGGATGCGATCCTCCAGCATGGCGCCGAAGTCGGCCAGGGCCTTTCGGTCCACCAGCACGCCTGCCAGCTCCATCTCCGCCAGCACCGGGCACAGGGGCAGCTCCACCTGGTGGTAAAGCTGGCTCATGCCCAGCTGGGACAGCTTCTGGGACAGGGTACCGTACAGGGCGTCCACCAGGGCGCAGTGGCTGAGCATGGCGCCCATGGGGCCGCTGACCTGGGCGGCAGCCTGTTCCCGGTCCTCGCGGCCGGCGTAGGGGTCCGCCCCTGCCTTCCGGGCGGCCTCGAAGGCGAACAGGGAGTGGAAGGCGTCGGGGGCCAGGTATTCCTCCGCTTTGGGAAAGACCTGGTTGTAGTAGGTCATCCCCAGCTTTTCCAGGTCATAGCTGCCGTCGGTGGGGGCCAGCAGATAGGCGGCTACCTCCGTATCAAACAGGATGCCGCCGGGGGTGATCCCCTGCTCCAGCAGGGTGTGGATCAGCCCCTTGGAGCCGTGGACGACCTTCTTGATCTCGGGGGAGAACAGGCCGGCCAACAGGCCATTGTACCCCTCCAGCCGGCTGGAGAAGAGCAGGGCGCCGTGTGCTTCCTCAGGGCTGGGGTCGCAGGTGACACACACGCCGTCCAGGTCGGGGAGCGCCAGCACCGCCACATGATCCAGCCCCCGCCACAGCTCCAGCAGGGCCTGGGCCCGGGCGGGGTCGTCCACCACCTCGCTGGTACAGGTGACGGAGCGGGCCTCCGCCTGCTCCGGGGCTGTCCCAGGGGCGGCCAGCCCATAGCGGTCAATGAGCTTGGAAAACTCCAGTTCCAGAAACAGATTGTAGAGCCGGTCGTTGTCCACCGGGCGGCGGAGATTGTCCTCCGGGCGGAAGTCCAGGGGGGCGTCGGTGCGGATGGTGGCCAAATCATAGGACATCCGGGCCATGGCCTCCCCCTCCGCCAGCTTTTTTACGATGCCGGGCTTGGCGGGGACACCGGGGGCCATCTCGGGGGTGGGCATGGCGGCGTACAGGGCGTCGATGGAGCCGTACCGGCCGATCAAGGCCATGGCGGTTTTCTCCCCCACGCCCTTGACGCCGGGAATGTTGTCGCTGGCGTCCCCCATCAGGGCTTTCAGGTCGATGATGTGGATGGGGTCGAAGCCATACTCCGCCCGGAAGGCGTCCGGGGTCATGTCCCTGGTGGTGGTGCGGCCCATGCGGGTGGATACCAGCTTGACGGTGGTTTCCTCCGTCACCAGCTGGAGGGAGTCCTTGTCCCCGGTGACCACCTGGGTGGCCCAGCCCTGGGCGGCGTCCAGGCGGGCAATGGTGCCCAGCAGGTCGTCGGCCTCCCAGCCGTCCATCTCGTACATGGGGATTTGCATGGCGGCCAGGACGTCCTTCAAAATGGGCATCTGGCTGGCCAGCTCCTCCGGCATGCCCTTCCGCTGGGCCTTGTACTCCGGGTGGGCCAGGTGCCGGAAGGTGGGCGCCTTGCGGTCAAAGGTGACGCACAGCGCGTCGGGGGCGCACTCATCCAGCAGCTTGTTGAGGATGTTGAGAAACCCCAAAATGGCGTTGGTGGGCTGGCCGGAGCGGGTGGTCAGGTTCTGACTGACGCCGTAAAAGGCCCGGTTGACAATGGAATTGCCGTCCAGAACCATCAATTTTTTCATATGGCTGTCCTCCCAATGTTTCCCGGAGGGAAATTCGTTGTCCGCTTTCAGTATACCCGCTTTCCGGCGGCGGGGCAATAGGCGGGATCAATACCGGTTCAGGGGGATATCCCCGCTGTCGCTGCCCTTTTCGATGGACTGGATTACCAGGTCATACCCGTAGTCCGGATTGACCTGGATGTGAACGCGCTCCCCCGCCCGGCGGCCCAGCAGGGCCTTGCCCACCGGGGATTCCTTGCTGATGAGGCCCTTCAGCACGTCCTGGCGCATGGTGGTCACAATCTGGTATACCTGGGTTTCCTCGTCCTCCTCCACGTATACCGTGACCTTGTCGTACAGCCCCACCTGGTCCGGGGCGGAGCGGTCGGAAATAACCACGGCGGTTTTGATCATCCGCTCCAGAAACCGGATGCGGCTCTCGTTGCGGTTTTTTTCCTGCTTGGCGGCCTTATATTCGAAGTTTTCGCTGAGATCCCCGAAGGCGCGGGCCTCCTTTACCGCCTCCAGAAGCTGGGGACGCAGGACAATCCGCCGGTGATCCAGCTCCTCCTGCATCAGACGCAGGTCATTTTGTGTCAATTCGTTGTGCATGGACGGCGCTCCTTTCAGCAATGGAAGGGTTTTGGGTACAAAGCCCCGGAATCCTTGGGGACCAAGGCTTTCCGGGGCGGATGGGCTGCGGGGGCGGCCGGGGACACAAGCCCCGGAATAAAAAATAGCCACACCCTCAGGTGTGGCTATGATCCGTGGTGCGGCTGACGGGAGTCGAACCCGTACGCCCGTCCGGACACAAGCACCGACGGGAGTCGAACCCGTACGCCCGTCCGGACACAAGCACCTCAAGCTTGCCAGTCTACCAATTCCAGCACAGCCGCACGTACATCGCTTACACGACTAAATAAATATAACCGATTTTCAGGTTTTTGTCAATCTATTTTTTCCAGGCTCCGGGGGAATGCCCGGCTGGGGCCGGCCCCGGCGGAGGGCCAGCCAGGAGAAGAAACAGGCGCAGCCCCCCGCAGGAGGCAGCAGGAGAGACCAGGGGGCCAGGAGACGGCGCAGAGGCTCCTCCTGGGCGCACCACCAGAACAGCCCGGTGAGGGGGAGAATGAGGGCGGCCCGGAGGAGGGAGCGGCTTCTGACCGGGCCCAGGACGGGGGTGAGGGAGACAGAGCCGGCGGTCAGCAGCAGCCCCGTCCCCACCCCGGCCCAGGCCGGCGCCAGCCAGGGGGGAAAGGAACCGGGGAGAACAATGGAGGAAAGGGTGCCGGCGGCGGAGAAAGCGGCCGTCAGGGCCAGGCCTGCCAGCCCCGTTTGCCGGTACAGGCCGGGGAGGGAGGCCTGGGTGGGGTGGGACAGCCAGCGGGACAGCGGGCGCAGCAGCGCGGCGGCGGGGACGCAGAACAGCACATAATCCATCTGAAACAGCCCGTCCACCGCCAAAAGGGTGTAGACCAATGCCAGCAGCACAACCCCGCGTACAGAACGCTCCATCGCTTCTCCCTCCCAAAACCGGCCCCTTGCTTTGCCTGAGACCAGTATACCCAAACCAGGAACCAGACAACCCCAGGGGGAGAAATACGTTGCCAGTGGGAGAAAAGTGTACTATAATAAGTGGCACTGAATGAACCGCCCACGGTGGGCGGAACAGAGGGGGAACTATGATGAATACGCTGTTGGAGCTGTTGGAACAGGACTGCACCCAGCCGCCCGCCCAGTTGGCCGCCCAGTGCGGTATGACGGAGGCCCAGGTCAAAGCGGAGCTGGCCCGCATGGAAGAGGACGGGACCATTTTGGGGTACCAGGCCGTTGTGGACTGGGACCGGGTGAACCGGGAGACGGTGACCGCCCTCATTGAGGTCAAGGTGATTCCCCAGAGCATTGACGGGTTTGACCGCATTGCCGAGCGGATCTATCAGTATGACGAGGTAGAGAGCCTGTATCTGATGAGCGGCTCCTTTGACCTGACGGTGATTATCTCCGGCCGCACCCTGCGGGAGGTGGCCCAGTTTGTAGGGGAGCGCCTGTCCACCATTGACGGCGTCACCGGTACGGCCACCCACTTCATCCTGAAAAAGTACAAAGAGAAGCACCTGGTATTTCGCCCCCGGGAGCCTGAAGAAAGGGAGTACATCTTTACATGAATTATGATTCCATCCTCAACCAGCGGATTCAGGGGATCAAGCCCTCCGGCATCCGCAAGTTTTTCGATTTGCTGGAGGAGATGACCGATGCCATTTCCCTGGGCATCGGGGAGCCGGACTTTGTCACCCCGTGGCATATTCGGGACGCGGGGATCTACTCCCTGGAGCGGGGACACACCAAGTACACCTCCAACGCCGGTATGCTCCAGCTGCGGCGGGAGATTGCCGCCTACCTGAAGCGGCGGTTCAACCTGGAGTACGACCACAGCAGCCAGATCCTGGTGACGGTGGGCGGCAGCGAGGCCATTGACCTGGCCCTGCGGGTGCTGGTCAATCCGGGGGATGAGGTCATCGTCCCCTCCCCCTCCTTTGTCTGCTACGGCCCTCTGACCGAGATGGCCGGCGGCGTACCGGTGTATGTGGAGCTGAAGGGGGAGAACCAGTTCCGACTGACGGCCCAGCAGCTGCGGGATGCCATCACCCCCAGGACCAAGGCCCTGGTGCTGCCCTTCCCCTCCAACCCCACCGGCGGCATTATGGAGCGGGCCGATCTGGAGGCCATCGCCCAGGTGCTGGAGGGGACGGACATCATGGTAATTTCCGATGAGATCTACGCCGAGCTGACCTACGGCCAGCGCCATGTGTCCCCGGCCAATCTGCCCTCCATGTACGACCGGACGGTGGTGGTCAACGGCTTTTCCAAAAGCCATGCCATGACCGGCTGGCGGATGGGGTATGTCTGCGCCCCCAAGCCCATCATCGGGGCCATGGTCAAGCTGCATCAGTTCGGCATCATGTCCGCCCCCACCACCAGCCAGTACGCCGCGGTGGAGGCCATGCGCAACGGCGACCCGGACATTGAGCACATGCAGCGGGAATATGACAGCCGCCGCCGCTATCTGGTGGAGCAGCTCAACCGCATCGGGCTGGAGTGCTTCGAGCCCAAGGGCGCTTTTTACGTGTTCCCCTGCATCCGCTCCACCGGCCTGACCTCGGAGGAGTTCTGCCAGCAGTTCCTCCTGGAGGAGAAGGTGGCGGTGATCCCGGGCAACGCCTTTGGCCCCGGGGGAGAGGGGTATGTGCGGGCATGCTATGCCGCCTCAATGAAAGATATTGCTGAATCGGTCCGCAGGATGGAAAACTTCCTGGTCAACCTCCGCCGCAGGCAGGGAATCCGGGACTGACCGCGAAACTGACAGTGGGAAAGGAAGGAAATAGTATGAATATTGTATGCCTGGATATGGAAGGGGTTCTGGTCCCCGAAATCTGGATTGCCTTTGCCGAGGCCAGCGGAATCCCGGAGCTGAAGCGCACCACCCGGGACGAGCCGGACTACGACAAGCTGATGAGATACCGCCTGGATATCCTGCGGGAGCACGGCCTGGGACTGAAGGATGTCCAGGCCACCATCGCCACCATCGACCCCCTGCCTGGGGCGAAGGAGTTTTTGGACGCCCTGCGGGGGGAGGTCCAGGTGCTGATCCTCAGCGACACCTTTGAGGAGTTTGCCAAGCCCCTGATTGAAAAGCTGGGCCGGCCCACCATTTTCTGCAACTCCCTGGATGTGGCGCCGGACGGCGCCATCCTGGGGCATAAGATGCGCTGCCAGCAGTCCAAGCTGACCACGGTGAAGGCGCTGCAGTCCATCGGGTATGAGACCATTGCCGCCGGCGACAGCTTCAACGACCTGGCCATGATCCAGGCCAGCAAGGCCGGCTTCCTGTTCCGCAGCACCCCCCAGATCAAGGCGGACTACCCCCAGATTCCCGCCTTTGAGGAGTTTGACCAGCTCCTCCGGGCCATTGAGCAGGCTCTGTGAGGGGGGAGACCATGAATCAGCTATTTGACCAGCTGCCCTTCCGGCCGGCGGACATCCTGCTGCCCCGGGACTGCCCCTATGACACCTGGAGCGTGGTGGCCTGCGACCAATATACCTCCCAGCCGGAGTATTGGCAGCGTGTGGAGGAGCGGGTGGGGGCAAACCCCTCCGCCCTGCGCCTGATCCTGCCGGAAAGCTGCCTGGAGGGGCCGGATGTGGAGACGGACATCATGTCCATCAACAACACCATGAGCCACTATATCCGGGAGGGGCGCTTTGTCTGCCATCCCGACGCCCTGTTCTATGTGGAGCGCACCCTGGACAACGGCAAGCTCCGCCGGGGCCTGATCGGCATGGTGGATTTGGAGCAGTATGACTATGAGCCCGGGTCTGCCGCCCCCATCCGCGCCACGGAGGGCACGGTGCTGTCCCGGATTCCTCCCCGGGTGGCGGTGCGGAAGAATGCGCCCATTGAGCTGCCCCATGTGATGCTGCTCATGGACGACCCGGGAAAGACGGTGCTGGAACCCCTGAGCGGGCAAACCGGGGAGATGGCCCCGCTGTATGATTTTGATTTGATGGAGCGGGGCGGGCACATCCGGGGCTGGGAGCTGACCGAGGGGCAAAAGGAACAGGTGGCCCGGGCCCTGATAGAGCTGGCCGACCCCCAGCGCCTGCGGGAGCGGTACCGCCGGGAGGAGACCATGCTCTTTGCGGTGGGGGACGGAAATCACTCCCTGGCCACCGCCAAGGAGTGCTACGAGCGGCAAAAACGCCTCACACCCCCCCAGCAGTGGGCCACGCTGCCCGCCCGGTACGCCCTGGTGGAGCTGAACAATCTCCACGACGATTCCCTGGAGTTTGAGCCCATCCACCGGGTGGTGTTCGGCGTGGAGCCGGAGCAGCTGGTGCAGGACCTGGAGCAGGCCGCCCTGGATGGCCGGCTCAGCGCCGGACAGGAGGGGGAGCATCTGCTGCCCTGGGTCTGGGCCGGCGGAGAGGGCTGCGTCTGCGTGAAGCGCCCTGCCGCCCAGCTGCCGGTGGGCACGCTGCAGGCCTTCCTGGACGGGTATCTGGAATCCCATCCCCAGGCCAGGGTAGACTATATCCACGGAGAGCAGGTGGCCAGGGAGCTGGCCCAGGGACGGAAGGACGCTGTGGCCTTCCTGCTGCCCCCCATGGCAAAGGAGGACCTGTTCCCCACGGTGGTGTACGACGGAGCCCTGCCCAGAAAGACCTTCTCCATGGGGGAGGCCCATGACAAACGATTTTATCTGGAGGGCCGGAAGATCCGGCTGTAAGGAGGGCGCAATGGAAGAGAAAGCCTACGCCAAGCTGAACCTGACCCTGGATGTGCTGGGAAAGCGGGAGGACGGGTATCACGATTTGCAGATGGTGATGCAGTCCATCTCCCTCCACGACACCGTCACCCTGACGGAGGGGGAGGGGCCTGGGGTGCGGTCGGTGAGCAACCTGCAGTACCTGCCCACGGGAGAGCATAACCTGGCGGTGAAGGCGGCCCTCCGCTTCTGGGCTGCCCTGGGCCGGGAGCCGGAGTGCCTGGATATCGCCCTGGACAAGCACATCCCCGTCTGCGCCGGGATGGCGGGGGGGAGCAGCGACGCCGCCGCCGTGCTGCGGGCGCTGAACCGCCGGGCGGGCAGCCCCTTTTCCATCGGGGAGCTGGCCCGCATTGGGGAGCAGGTGGGCTCCGACGTGCCCTACTGCGTGATGGGCGGCACCGCTTTGGCGGAGGGACGGGGGGAAATCCTGACCCCCTTGCCCAGCCTGCCCTCCTGCTGGGTGGTGGTGTGCAAACCTGACTTCCCCATCTCCACTCCGGAGCTGTTTGCCCGCATCGACGGGGTGAAGCTGCGCTGCCGCCCGGATACCGCCGGCGTGCGGGACGCCCTGGAGGCCGGCGACCTGGAGGGCGTGGCCCGGCGGATGTATAACGTGTTTGAGGATGTACTGCCCCAGCCTTACCGGGGCCGTGTGGAGGAGCTGAAGCGGCTGTTGATCCAAAACGGAGCCCTGGGAGCCAACATGAGCGGCAGCGGCCCCACCGCCTTTGGGCTGTTCCGGGAGGAGGAGCAGGCCGGGCGGGCTTACGAGGCGCTGCTGCCCCACTGCAAGGATACCTTTTTGTGCCAGACGGTTTAAAAATTGGAAACACCGTCCATCCTGTCTGTAATGACAAACGGGATGGACGGTCAGCTTGTCAAAAAAACCCTCCTGCAAGGAGTTCCGGCGCCCGCAGGCGACGGAATAACATGAAATCCCGTCATTTCCGGGGGCGTGTACCTCGGAAATGACACTTCTCGCGCAGGATGGGCCGACTTTTCCGTAAGGAATCGAGGCCCATCTTGCGTGCAGCCCTTCTCGAAAAAGTGGCTGCGCCACTTTTTCGACAGTCTCACCGTCCATCCTGTCTGTAACGACAAACAGGATGGACGGTGTATTGTTTATGGGTGAGAAAAAACTGAGACTCTGGGAGCTGGCGCTGATTTTCGGCATGGTGTTTGCCCTGGCGTGGGGTTTTTGGGTGGACGAGGAGCAGCGGGAGCTGGCCGGCCAGGTGATCCGGTTCCATGTGCTGGCCAACTCCGACAGCCCGGAGGACCAGCAGCTGAAGCTGAGGGTGCGGGACGAGGTGCTGGCCTGCGCCCAAAGCGTCTATCCGGCGGACGCCGACCTGGAGCAGGCGCGCCAGGCCCTGACCGCCCATCTGGAGGACCTGGCCCAGGCCGGCCAGTCGGTGGTGGAGGCGGAGGGCTACGACTATCCCGTCACCGCGGCTATGGAGTCGTGCTGGTTCCCTACAAAATCCTACCAGGATTTCTCCCTGCCGGCGGGGGAGTACACCGCCCTGCGGGTGGTCATTGGGGAGGGAGAGGGGGCCAACTGGTGGTGCGTGGCCTTTCCGCCCCTGTGCCTGGGCGCTGTCAGCCAGACGCTGGAGACGGCAGCGGAGGCGGGGTGGTTTTCCCCCGACCAGGTAGCCCTGGTGACGGAGGAAAACGAAGGATATGTGCTGAAATTCAAGTCTATGGAATTGTTGGGTATGGCCAAGGAACTGCTGCTGGGAGGGGAGAAATCTTGACGAAACCCCGAAAAATGACTATAATCCTCTTACGCGGACCGGCATAATTTTGAAGTGAGGTGGCATATGAACCATGTGGAGACAAAGGGGAATCCCCAGCGGATTGCCCTGCTGACCGACTCCTGCGCTGATCTCAGCATGGAGCAGCGGGAAAACATGCCTGTTTTTGTGGTGCCGCTGCGGATTCTGAGCGAGGGGAAGGAATACCAGGACGGGGTGGACATTTTCTCCCGGGATATCTACAAAATTTTGGAAAGCGGCAGTTTGCCCCAGACCTCTCTGCCCGATTTCATGGCGGTGGATCGGGTGCTCAATGAAATTGCCGCCCAAGGGTATGAAAAGGTAATCGCCCTGCACCTGTCCTCCGGGCTGTCAGGCACCTTCAACATGGTGCGGCTCCAGGCGGAGTACCGGAAGGATTTGGAGGTGGCGGCCTTCGATTCCCTCAGCGCCAGCCTGGGGCTGGGCAGCATGGTGTACCAGGTGTGGGAGGACATCCAGGCGGGGATGAGCTTTGACCAGCTGGTACATAGCCGGGTTCCCAGCCTGATTCAAAACACCTTCCCCTACTTCTCCGTGGATACGTTGGAGTACCTGCAGAAGGGGGGGCGGATTGGCAAGATTACCGCCCTGGCTGGGACCATGCTGAACATCAAGCCGGTGGTGGGCTTTACCGCCGACGGCCAGCTGGTCAGCGTGGCCAAGGTGCGGGGGCGCAGGGCGGTACAGAGCAAGCTGCTGGAGCTGGCCGCCCAGAAGCTGGAGGGCTACAGCGGCCGCTATAACCTGGCGGTGGCCCACGGCGGCGCCCCCCAGGAGCTGGAAGAACTGATCCGGTCGGTGAAGGAGGCCTTCCCCCGGGCGGAGCACCTGTGGTGCGGCGAGATCGACGCCACGCTGAGCGTGTATATCGGCTCCGGCGTGCTGGGCATCTGCCCCCAGCTGCTGGATGAAGCATGAAAAACGGCGCCCCTGTCCCGGTCGGGACAGGGGCGCCTCAGCTTGTCAAAACTCGCGCAGGATGGGCCGACTTTTCCGTAAGGAATCGAGGCCCATCCTGCGTGCAGCCCTTCTCGAAAAAGTGGCTGCGCCACTTTTTCGACAGTCTCCGGCGCCCCTGTCCCGGTCGGGACAGGGGCGTCGGATTTTTACTGGGGGCTGAGATCCGCCTGGCGGCGGAGAATGGACAGGGGGGGCACGGGGACAGGCAGCTTCATGCGGAAGACCATTTCGGGCTTGCGCACCTCCTCCAGAGGGAGGCCCTCCCCATCCCATAGCTGGTCCACGGTGAGGGGGAGTGGGCGGACGCCGGGCCCTACCAGCTCCAACTGAGCCCCCAGGGCAAACTTGTTGCGCAGGGAGAGGGTGGCGTTGCCCGCTTCGTCGCAGTGGGTGACCAGCGCGGCCACCTGCCAGTTGCGGACATAGCGGGAGTCCTGGGTGTACTGCCCCGGCTGGCCGAAGTAAAAGCCGGTGGAGTAGTGGCGGTGGCTGATATGCTCCACCTCGTCCCGCCAGATGGGGTCCAGAGGGAGGCCGGCGGCGGCGGCGTCCAGGGCGTGGCGGTAAGCGCCGGTGACCACGGCGGCGTAATAGGCCGATTTGGCCCGCCCCTCGATTTTCAGGGAGTTCAGCCCGGCGGCCATCAGCTCCGGGATGTGGTCAATCATGCACATGTCCTTGGAGTTCATGATATAGGTGCCCTTTTCATCCTCGTAAACAGGGAAGTATTCCCCCGGCCGCTTCTCCTCCACCAGGGCGTACTGGTACCGGCAGGGCTGGGCGCAGGCGCCCCGGTTGGAGTCCCGGCCGGTCATGTAGTTGGACAGCAGGCAGCGCCCGGAGTAGCTGACGCACATGGCGCCGTGGACAAAGGCCTCCAGCTCCAGATCCCCCGGTGTTTTGGCCCGGATCTGGGCAATTTCCTCCAGGCTCAGCTCCCGGGCCAGAATGATCCGATGGGTGCCCAGGTCGTGCCAGGCCCGGGCGGACTGGTAATTGACCACGCTGGCCTGGGTGGAGATGTGCCGCTGGACATGGGGAGCGTGGCGGATGGCCAGGGCCAGCGTGCCCACATCGGCCAGAATTACGGCGTCTACCCCCAGCTCCTCCAAATACGCCAGCCACTGGGGAAGCCGCTCCACCTCGTCATTGCGGGGCATGGTGTTGCAGGTCACGTGAACCCGCACCCCCTTGCTGTGGCAGAGAGCCACCGCGGTTTTCAGCTCCTCCGGGGTGAAGTTGCCCGCGAAGGAGCGCATGCCGAAGGTGGTGCCGGCCAGATAGACGGCGTCTGCGCCGTAGGCCACCGCCATCTCCAGCCGTTCCATATCGCCGGCGGGGGCCAGCAGTTCCATGGGGGCATTGTTTGTCATAAAAACCTCCTGTGTACCGGAAAAAGTGGGAATGTGCCGGGAAAGACGCCTGGGAGAGGTTACAGCGCCGCGGCCAGCGCCCGGGCCTGGACGGCCCCCTGGGCCATCAGAGCCTGTGCATCGGCGCCCCATACGTCCAGCCCCTCCACGGTCAGGCAATGGGCCTGGGGGATGCCCAGCATGTTCCCCAGCCCCCGAAGGTACTGAAACCCAAAATTGTCCTCACCCACGGGCCCTCCGGCGGTGGTAATGTAAACCAGGTTCCGGGCTTTGCACAGCCCCTCCTGGGCGCCCTGCTCCGTGTAGTGGAAGGTAATGCCCAGCACGCTGGCCCACTCCAAATAGACCTTCAGGGCGGCGGGGAAGGCCAGGTCCCAGTAGGGCGCCGCCACCACCACCAGGTCGGCCCGGCTCATCTCCCAGGCCGGCTGGAACATGGGATCATGGGGGTCGGCCAGAAAACGGCTGTCCCGCTCGTCGGTCATGGGGCCGGATAAAATGGGCAGGTCGCATCCGGTGAGGTCCCGCTCCGTAACAATCGCGTCGGGCCAGCGTTCCCTGCAGGCCTGCAGAAAGGCCTGGCTGAGCCGCCAGGTGCGGGATAAGCCCTGCCCCCGCATACAGGCGTTGACAAACAGAATCTCCTTCATCGTCCTGCCTCCAATCAATCTTATGGGCGCCCTGTCCCCCTGGACGCGGGCTGCCGGTGCAGTGGATTCCATTATGCGCCACATTCCGGCCCACGTCAACGGAATTTCCGTATTCTGTGGGGGAAGGCCTCCATTTTCCCCAATATACGGCCTTTTTCCATGGACTTTTTTCCCGGGGCGTGGTAGAATACAATATCTACGGGGTCTGCGCCCCGGACTTATCTTTTGCGTTTGGAGGGAGTTCCCTTTGAAAACCAACGTACTCGGGATTGCCTTTGACAATCTCAGCCAGGCCCAGGCCCGGGAGGCTGGAGCCGCCATGCTGGCTTCGGATCAGTTCCATTATGTCGTCACCCCCAATCCGGAGTTTATCCTGGCTGCGGAGCGTGACCCGGTGTTCCGGGACATTATCAACCGTGCCGACCTGGTGCTGCCGGACGGCATAGGGGTGGTATATTCCGCCCGGATTTTGGGTACGCCGTTACAGGAGCGGGTGGCCGGGTTCGATTTCGCCTGCGCCATGCTGGAGGAGCTGGACAAGCTGGGCGGCAGGCTGTACCTGCTGGGCGCCAAGCCCGGCGTGGCGGAGCAGGCTGGCCGGGCCATCCTGGAGCGCCACCCCAATATCGTGCTGTGCGGCACCCATGACGGCTACTTTGACGATCCCGGCCCTGTGGCCAGGGACGCGGCCCAGGCCCGGCCGGACCTGATATTTGTCTGCCTGGGCGCGCCCAAACAGGAGAAGTGGATTGCCCGGTTTGGAAACCTCACCGGCGCCAAGCTGGCCATCGGGCTGGGCGGCGCTTTGGATGTATTTGCCGGCAATGTGGAGCGGGCGCCGGAGGCCTGGCAGAAGGTGGGCATGGAATGGGCCTACCGGCTGATGAAGGAGCCCAAGCGGGTGGGCCGCATGGCTAAGCTGCCCCTGGTGCTGGTAAAGGCCGCCGGCCAGCGGGCCGCGGGCGGCCGGGGGAAGGAGCGCTGACCATGGCGGGAAAGCTGATTGTCTTTGAGGGCACGGACGGGTCCGGCAAATCCACCCAGTTCCGCCTGCTGTGCCGCCGGCTGGAGGAGGAGAACCGCCCCTTTCAGAGGCTGGTGTTCCCCCAGTACAGCGAGCCATCCTCCGCTCTGATCCGGATGTACCTGGGGGGAGAGTTTGGGGACAACCCCGCCGACGTCAACCCCTACGCCGCCTCCTCCTTCTATGCCGTGGATCGCTACGCGTCCATGAAAAAGGTGTGGGGGGCGGCCTATCAGGCCGGCGGGCTGGTGCTGGCCGACCGGTACACCACCTCCAATGCCGTCCATCAGGCGGTGAAGTGCCCGCCGGAGGAGCGGGAGGCCTTCCTCCGCTGGCTGGACGACTATGAGCACGAGAAGCTGGGGATTCCCCGGCCTGACCTGGTGATTTATCTGGACATGCCCACCCAGCAGGCGGTGGAGCTGATGCGCCGCCGGGAGGCGGATACCCACACCCAGGCGGACATCCATGAGAAGGACGTGTCCTATCTGGCCGCCTGTAGGGACAGCGCCCTGGCTGCCGCCCAGCTGCTGGGTTGGCGGAAGGTGGCCTGCCTGGACGGGAATGGGGCGCTGCGCTCCATCCCTGATATCCAGGCGGAGATCTGGGGGCTGGTGTCCCCCTGCCTGTAACATAGGCTGGCCCTTGATGGGAGAAGGAACGCGCCACAGGAGGAAAACAATATGGTTTATCTGATTCTGGCCCCCGGCTTTGAGGAGGCGGAGGCCATTGTCCCCGCCGACCTGCTTCGCCGGGCGGGGGTGGACACCGCGCTGGTGTCCCTGAATGGCGGAGCGGTCACCGGCGGCCGGGGCTTTACCATCCAAACCGATCTGGAGCTGGCCCAGGTGGATCTGGACCAGGCGGAGATGGTGGTGCTGCCCGGCGGCGGAGTGGGGGTGGAGAACCTGGGGAAAAGCCAGGCTGTCGCCCAGCTGCTGGCGGCGGCGGCCCGGCGGGGCATCCCCCTGGCCGCCCTGTGCGCCGCGCCCAGCCTGCTGGCCGGCCTGGGCCTGCTGGAGGGCCGGGAGGCCGCGGTTTACCCCACCTTTCAGGACCGCATGGCGGGTGCCAGGGTGCAGCCCCAGGCCCGGGTGGCCGCAGATGGGCCTTTTATCACCGGCCAGGCCTGCGGATCTTCCTTTGACTTTGGCCTGAAGCTGGTGGCGGCGCTCCGGGGAGAGGAGGCGGCCCGCCGGATTGATGGACAGATCTATTACAGCCGCTGAGGAGAAGAAAACCCTCCGCCTGCGGGCCCGGGAAAAGCTGGCCTGCCAGACGGAGGAGCAGCTTCGGGCCGGAGACCGGGCGCTTTTCGCCGCCTTCCTGGCCCTGCCCCAGGTGGGGCGGGCGGACACCCTGTTCCTGTTCTGGGGCATACCTGGGCGGGAGCCGGAGACGGGGCTTCTGGTTCGCGAGCTGACCGCCATGGGAAAGCGGGTGGGGCTGCCCAGGATGCTGCCCGGCGGCAGGCTGGAGGTGCGGCAGTTTGTACCCGGCGCGCCCATGGTTTCCGCCGCCTTCGGCATACAGGAGCCCTCTGCCCAGGCCCCCCTGCTGGCGGCGGAGGAGATCCAGCTGGCCCTGATCCCGGCGGTCTGCTATGACCGCCAGGGCTTCCGCCTGGGCTTCGGAGGGGGTTACTATGACCGCTGGCTGGCCCGGTTTGCCGGCGAGACGGTGGGGCTGTGCCGGGAGTGCCTGCTCCAGCGGCGGCTTCCCCGGGAGGCCCACGATCTGCCGGTTCAGACGGTATTGACCGAGATACGGCGGATCACAGGCGGCGTGGAGGCATAAAAAAGGGGCGGGGCCGAAGCCCCGCCGGACGGTAGCTAGGTACGGCTCAGCAGCCGCAGCCGTTGTCGCAGCCGCAGCCGTTGTTGTTGCCGCAGCCGCAGCCGTTGCCGTTGCCGCAGCAGCAGCACAGGATGATCAGCAGGATGATCCACATGCAGCTGTTCCCACCGAAGAAGTTATTGTTACCACAACACATAACGATTCACCTCGTTTTTTATTCGGCCGGGGTCGCCCTCGACCGTTGTGTTACAGTCTATGGCTATAGCCCGTCCCGGGTTCCGCCGGGATGAAAAATTTCTTGAGTTAGGAGCTGAATCTATGGCACAGGAAACCAGACAGCCCCGGCCGGAGCGCCGGGAGCGGAGGCCGCGGCGATCAAGGGGCGCGGCCTCGTCGGTCAGCTTTGCCCTGATCTACGTGGTGTTTGTCATCGGCGTATCCGCCATTCTGGCCTGCATCGGCTGGGTGGCAGCCAACGACGTCTTGGCGCTGAACAAGCCGGAAAAGTCGGTTACCATCACCATCTCGGACGAGGACAGCTTTGGGGACGTGGCCTCCATGCTGAAAAAGGAGGGGCTGATCGACTCCAAGCTGCTGTTCAACCTTTTTGCCGCCATTACGGGCTCCAAGGACAAGGTGGTGGCCGGCACCTTCACGCTGGATACGGACATGGATTACCGGGCCCTGATCTACGGGATGAGCGCCTATTCCGCCACCAAGGCCACCATTCAGGTCACCATCCCGGAGGGCTATTCCATCGACCAGATCTTCAAGCTGCTGGACGAGAAGAACGTGGCCTCGGTGGAGGACCTGCAGGATATGGCCGCCAACCACGACTATGCCTTCTCCTTCCTGGAGGACATTGATCTGGGTGACTACCACCGCCTGGAGGGGTACCTGTACCCGGACACCTACGAGTTTACCACCCCCCAGAGCGCCCTGTATGTTATCAATAAGATGCTGGTGCGGTTTGACGACCTGTTTACCGAGGAGATGCGCCAGGAGGTGGCCGACAGCGGCCGGACCATCCACGAGGTGCTTACCGTGGCCTCCCTGATTGAGAAGGAGACCGACGGCAGCGACCGGGGAGACATCGCGTCGGTCATCTATAACCGGCTGAACAACCCCGGCGCAGCCACCAACGGGTATCTGCAGATTGACGCCACCCTGGCCTATATCAACGGCGGCAACATCCCCACGGAGGCGGACAAGAGCATTGACTCCCCCTACAACACCTACCTCTACAAGGGGCTGCCCCCCGGACCCATTTCCAATCCGGGCATGGAGTCCATTGAGGCGGCCATGCACCCCAACAGCACGTCTTATTACTATTACGCCCTGGGCGACGACGGGAAACACAGCTTCTTCTCCAGCTACAGCGAGATGCAGAGCTTTATCGCCACGCAGGAGCGGTACCAGTAAAACAAGCACAGCGGCGAGCCCCAAATCGGGGCCCGCCGCTGTGCTTGTCTGTGGAAGCTCCGGCGGGAACGGGGCCGATAAGCAGGGCAACGGGGAGCCGCTGTACGCGGTTCCCCGTTGCCCCATAGGAAGAATGAAATGAAGAGGCTTAAATCAAGAGAGGATCAATAGTACTTGTCGTAGATCTCCTTGCAGACCTGAGCGTAATGCTCCATCTCGCTGCGGAGGGTTTCGCCGTCGGTGTTGTCGGGGGTGTAGTTGGCAGCCTCAGCGGCGGTTTTGAACTCGTCGGTCTCACGGTAGGCCAGCAGGGCGTTGTAGAAGCCCTCTACCTCGTTGGCAGGCACGCCGGCGCGGGTAATGATGAAGTTGTAGGAGGGGATGGTGATGTCGTAGCCCAGGCTGGGGACGGTGGGGACCTCGTAGCCCTCAAAGCCGGTGTAAGGCTCGTCAGAGAAGATGGCAATGGGGATCAGGTCGCCGCTCTCCACATAGGTAGCGGACAAGGACACGGTGGCGGCGGTGCAGATGGCGTCGCCGGACATGACGGCCAGGATGTCCTTGTTGCTGCCGTCAGAGGTCAGAGCCTGGGCGTCCAGGCCGGCCTCACCGAACAGGGCGATCTGAATGACATGGGTGCTGCCGCCGGGGGCGTTGGAGCCGTAGATGATCTGATGATCCTGACCGTAGGCAACCAGGTCGTCCCAGCTCTTGATGCCGCTGTCGGCGGAGACCAGGAGGACAAACTCATCCCGGATCAGGGAGCCGACCATCTCGTAGTTGTCCAGGCTGACGTTCAGCTCCGGGTTCATCAGGGGGCCCATGGTGAACAGGCTCATACTGACCACAGACAGCTCGTTGATGGAGGGATCATAGGTGTCCATGTCAGCGGCAGCCACGGCGCCGTTGGCGCCGGTGAGGTTGTTGACAATGGCGGTGACGCCGTACTGCTCCTGCAGGCCCTGGGCGGCGATCCGGGTGACGGTATCAGCCACGCCGCCGGCTGCGGCAAATACGCGGATGTTGAACTCACCGGAGGGGGTGTAGGCCTCAGACTGGCTGGAGGAGCCGTCCCCGCTGCCGGAACCGGAGCTGGAGGAGGGAGTGCTGCTGTTGCAGGCGGCCAGGGAGAAAACCATGGCGCCGGCACACAGGGCAGAGAACAAACGTTTCTTCATCATTGTGTATGACTCCTTTTCTTCATAAATTTTTGTTTAGAGCTAAAATGCAGCTGCAAGCTACCTTATAGCTTCATTATATGGGTGATACTTTCATGAAAGCAACGGCCTTTTTTGTCCCAGATACAAAACCAGAGGGCAAATATTTGTCATATATTACAAATAATGTTTAAGCAAGGCCGGTCTTTTTGGAGGTGCGTTTCAGAATGACAATCAGGACGACGGTCAGGATGATGAACAGCAGGCAGATGGGCCGCTGCACAAAGATCAGCCAGCTGCCGTTGGAAAGGGCCAGGGAGTTGCGCATGTTGGACTCGGCAATGGGGCCCAGCACCATGCCCAGCACGATGGGGACGGCGGGGAAGCCGAACTTGTTCATGAAGTAGGCCACCACACCGAATACCAGCATGATGTATACCTCGAAGGAGGAGCCGGAAATGGCGAAGGCGCCGGCGCAGCAGACGATCATCAGCAGAGCGGTGAGCAGGTTCTGGGGGATATGGGTGATCTTCACAAAGACAGGCATCAGATACCGGCCCTGGAGGAACATGAGGAACTGGGCCAGCACGGAGCCGATCATAATGGCGTAAACCAGCTCGCCGGAGGTTTCAAACAGCTTGGGGCCGACCACCAGGCCGTGCATGGTGAAGGCGCCCATCAGGGTGGCGGCCACGGCGTCGCCGGGGATGCCCAGGGTCAGCAGGGGGATCAGGCAGGAGGCGGTGGCGCCGTTGTTGCCGGACTCGGGGGCGGCAATGCCCCGCAGCTCGCCTTCACCGAAGTGCTCCCCAGGCTTGGCGGTACGCTTGGCCTCGTTGTAGGAGATGTAGGCGGCGATGGCGCTGCCGGTGCCGGGGATCGCGCCGATGATGGTGCCGATGATGGAGGACTTGGCCATGGTGGGGACCATGGAAAACGCTTCCTTCCGGGTCAGGCGATCCTTTTTCCGGTCGGTCCCCTCCAGGGTGCTGGCCTCAACGCACTGCTCGGTGCCGTTAACCCGGGAGATCATCTGGGCAATGGCGTACACGCCCAGCAGCACGGCGATCATGTTGACGCCCCGGAACATCATTACGTTGCCGAAGGTGAAACGGGTCACGCCGCTGACGCTGTCAATGCCCACGGTGGCCAGCAGCATACCCAGGCACCCGCTGACCAGACCCTTGAGGATGCTCTTGCCGCTGACAGAGGCGATGATGGACAGGCCGAACAGGGCCAGGGCAAAGTATTCCGGCGCGCCGAACTTCATGGCCACCTTGCTGATCTGGGGGGAGAAAAACAGCAGGGCCAGGGCGCTGACGGTGCCGCCGAAGGTGGAGGCCACCAGGGCCATATCCAGGGCCTTCAAGGGGTGCCCCTTCTGGGCCATGGGATAGCCGTCCAGCAGAGTGGCGCAGGCGCCGTTGGTGCCGGGGGTGTTGATGAGGATGGCGCTGATGGAGCCGCCGAAGTTGGCGCCGTAGAAAATGCCGCACAGCATCAGCAGGGCGGGCACGGTGCCCAGGGTAAAGGTGAAGGGCAGAAACACGGTGACGCCCAGGTTGGCGCTCATACCGGGGATGGCGCCGAAGAGGATGCCCACAAACACGCCGATCAGCAGAAAAATCAGGCTTTCCGGCGTGAACAAGTGGGTCAGGGAAGAGAGGATAACGTCCATTTTTTTCTCCTTTCCTTAGGGCAGGCGGACGTGCAGCAGTTCCGTGAATACAAAGTAGAGAACCGCCGTGACCGCCACTGCGATGACATAATGCAGGGGCTTTTTATCTTTCTGGAAAGCCAGGGTCACAATGCCCAGCAGGCTGGTGGAGATCAGGAAGCTGTGGGAAAAGCCGAAGCCGTAGGCCAGCAGAACCAGCATGTAGAGCAGGCCCTTCCCCTCCTGCCCAAGCTCAATTTCCTTGACCTCGTCCTTTTTGAACACCAGGCTCTGAATAATCAGGCCGATGCCGCAAATGCCGCTGACCACGCACAGGGCATAGGGCAGGGTGCGGGAGGTGATGCCGAAGGTGGCGCTTTTTTCCAGGCCCACCTGGGCCGGGATAATCAGAAACAGCACCACGGCAAACACAATGGCCAGGCAGCCCGCCATCAGGTTGGAACGATAGTGAATCTTCATTGGAAACTCCTTTCTTCTGGGATTAAAAGCTCTTATTGTAGACGGAGTAGGAGCTGCTGCGCTTTTTCTCCCCGGGGCCCACGGGGGCAAAGCGCATCAGGTAGTATTCTGCGTCCATCAGCGTGTCGTCCTGGGTGTCCTTGATGATCTCCCACATCTTGGCACACAGCGCCTTTTTCCTTTCCTGATAGGCGGGGTGATCCGTCAGGTTCATCAGCTCGTCGGGGTCGATGGACAGGTCATACAGCTCGTCCTGGTCGAAGGCGTTGAATACATACTTGAGGTTGTTCTCCCAGTAGATCCGCTGGGTGTAAGCGTAGCGCTGGCCGAAGAACTCAGCGAAGGCGTAATGGGTGTCGGCCTTCTCGCCGGTGAGCCAGGGCACCATGGAGCTGCCGATGTACTCCCCGCTGAGGGGGCGGCAGCCGGCCAGATCCAGGACCGTGGGCCCAATCTCGCAGGTGCCCATGTAGAAATCGGGGCGCTTGCCGGCGTACTGGCTGTTGGGCAGCTTCAAAATCAGGGGGATGTTGTAGATCTCCTCAAAGGATTCCACGCTCTTCATCATCAGGCCGTGGGCGCCCATCATGTCGCCGTGGTCGGACATGCAGACGATCAGCGTGTTGTCGTAAATGCCCGCCTCCTTCAGATAGGCGATGAGCCGGCCCACCTGGATGTCCACCAGGGAGCAGTAGCTGTAGTAGCACCGCCTGGCCTTGCGGAAGTCCTCCTCCGTCAGCTGGCTGAGGCAGGAACGCATTCTCCGGTAGATGGCGGGCTTGTCCGCCATGGGGTCGTAAAAGCTGCGGGGGAGGGGGATGTCCACACCCTCATAGAGGTCATACACCTCCCTGGGGACGCAGTAGGGATCATGGGGCGCGTAGGTGGAAATGAAGGTGCAGAAGGGCAGCCCCTGCTCCACGCTGCGGGCAATGTCCGCCATGGCCTTCCCATAGATGTAGTGCTCCTCCGTGCAGTCCTCACCCTGGGAGAACACGCCGCAAACCATCTTGTCGGCGTAGCCGGGGGTGGTGAGCATCACCCGGTCCTCCATGGTGACGGAAAAGCCGGGGATATGTATCTCGGTCTCGTAATCGTCCACACCGAACTTCTCCAGCTGGTGGGTGCGCTCGATGTGCCACTTACCATAGTAGGATACATGATAGCCGCCATCATGCATGGCCTGGGTGATGGTGTCCAGCTGGTCGTTGTATTCCGCCCGGTAGGGGGGGACGGTATGGGTGCAGTCCACCATACCGTGGACGTGGGGGAGCGTGCCGGTAATCAGCGAGGCACGGGCGGGGGAGCAGATGGCGTTGCAGGAATAGGCGTGGTCCAGGACCACGCTGTCCTCCATCAGGCCCCGCAGGTTGGGCAGGATACAGCCGGAATCCTCACGGAAAACCCGCTGCTGCAGCTGATCCTGAATCAGGAATATGATATTTGGTTTCTTCACAGTTCAAGCCCCTCTTCCATGTTTGTTTTATGATGAATTGCCTCGGTGCTTTCCCGCACCGCAAGGCCGCATGGGATGACCACATTTTCCGCCTCCTGCTTGTTGAGCACCTGCATCATCAAACGCGCCGCAGCCTGCCCGGTTTCGGCGATGTTGTTGTCGATGGAGGTCAGCGGCGGGTAGCACTGGCAGGCATAGCTGGAGTTGTTGAAACCGATGATGGCCACCTGCTGGGGGATGGGGATTTTCAGCTCATTCAGTGCATGGGCCCCGCCCACGGCCAAAATATCGGCGGAATAGATGATGGCGTCTGTCTCCGGATAACGCTGCAGCAGCAGGGCGGTGGCCCGCTTCCCCTCGGCCAGGGACTTTTCATTTGCCTCCTGAATGTTGGGGACGGGAAGGCCGCACTCCCTGGCGCCGTCCATAAAGCCGGCGTATTTCTTTTTGTCCGAATTGGACTTGTTGTAGCAGATCCAGCCGATATTCCGCCTGCCCTGGCGGTGGAGGTAGCGCACAGCTTCCCGGGTGCCCCGGAACTGGTCCTGCATCACCTCGTGTACGTTGGGCAGGGCAAAGTTCCCGTTTACGGAGACGAAGGGGAAGCCGGAGTACCGCCGTTCAATGGTGACCCGGCAGATGTCGTTTTGAAAGATGGAGCCCATGAGGATGACGCCGTTGACCCGCTTTTCAATCAGGTTGTCCACCTGGCTGACAAATTCCCGTTCCACGTCCACAATGTTGCAGACCACGGTATTGACCTGCCATTTGCTCAGCTCCAGGTCGATGGCGTAAGCCAGCTCCGCCATATAGGCGTGGCGGATGTCGTCCATCAGCAGACCCACGGCATACAGATCCCGCTGCACAAAGTTCCGGGAGGACTGCCTGGGCACATAGCCGTGCTTTCGGATGACCTCCTCCACCTTTTCCCTGGTGGCCTCGTTGACGCACGAGCTGCCGTTCAGCACCCGGGACACCGTGGTGACGGAGACACCTGACAGCTTTGAAATATCGTAAATGGTGAGCTTTTGCATAGGGGCCTCCTTCCTGTGACGGTTCCGTTTCTCACTGTCTGTTTTTATTATAGGGCTGACGCTTTCATGAAAGCAATCAGCCATTTGATTCCAGCGCCTAAATCGGGAAGTGGGATTTTGTGCACTATTCCAAACGAAATCTGTTTACGGCGGCCGAAATTTCCGGTAAGATGAAACAGAATTGGGGACCCTGGGCTGGCGGCGGCGTTTGGCGGGCCGGGGATGTAAGACTGCGGCCTGCCGATTGGCGAATAAAAGGGAGGGGTAAACCGTGCCGGAACTATCGGTGATGATAAAGCCAGCTTCTGGCCTTTGTAATATGCGGTGCCAGTATTGCTTCTATGCGGATGAACAGCAAAAACGGGAGGTTCCCAATTATGGAATCATGGGGGAGCAGGTGCTGCGCATGGTGCTGACCCGGGTGCTGGATTACGCGGACGGGGCATGCACCATCGCGTTTCAGGGAGGGGAGCCCACCTGTGCCGGGCTGCCCTTTTTCCAGTCGGTGGTACGCCTGGAGCGGGAGCTGAACACCAGGGGCGTGGCAATCCACAACGCGATTCAGACCAATGGCTACCTGGTGGATGACCAGTGGGCGGAATTTTTCGCGGAAAACCATTTCCTGGTGGGGGTGTCGCTGGACGGGCCCCAGGAGGTTCACGATCTCAACCGGCTGGATAGCCAGGGGAAAGGGACGTACAACCGGGTGATGAAGGCCATTGCCTGTTTGAAAAAGCACGGCGCGCAGGTGAATGTGCTCACCGTTGTAACCAACACCACCTGCCGCAGTATCCGGAAAATTTACCGCTTCCTGCGCCGGAACGGACTGGATTACCAGCAGTATATCCCCTGCCTGGACCCGTTGGGAGAGGAACGGGGGGGCCATCCCTACTCCCTCACCAGCGAGGCCTACGCCAGGTATTTGAAGGACCTGTTTGATTGCTGGTACGAGGACGCGGCCAAGGGGGAGCTGTTGGATAACCGCTATTTTACCAATCTGCTGTTGATCCTGATGGGCCGGCGGCCGGAGGCCTGCGGCATGGGGGAGCTGTGCGGCCGGCAGTATGTGGTGGAGGCGGACGGCAGCGTCTATCCCTGCGATTTCTACGTGCTGGACCAGTGGCGGCTGGGCAATTTCCTCACCGACACGGTGGAGGACGTGGACCGAAAGCGGAAGGAGCTGGGCTTTATTGAGCTTTCGGCGCAAAAACGACAGGTATGCGGGGCGTGCCAGTGGTATCCTCTGTGCAGGGGCGGGTGCCGCCGGGACTGGGAGCCTATTTTGGACGGGCAGCTGAGGCGGAACGAGCTCTGCCAGGCCTACCAGGCGTTTTTCCCGTACGCCTATCCCCGCCTTGCCCGTCTGGCCCGTGCCCTGGGCGGCAGATCCGGGGGCTGAGCTGCCCCGCCGGCAGTGGGAAAGGCCCAAACCAATGAAAGGGGAAGATTGCTTTGAAAACAGCGGCAGAACTGAGACAGCTGCTACGGAATATTGACCACAGGCCCTATCCCGCCTACAAGGACACCAGGGGAGCCTACCAGTTCCCCGGCTATGTGCTGTCCATCGACCATGTGCAGGGGGACCCCTTCGCCGCCCCGTCCAAGGTGAGCGTCCGGGTGGGAGGGCGTCAGGCTGGATTCCCGCCCAGGCTGTACGCCATGCCCTGCCAGCGGGTGGCACTCCAGGACGCCCTGACCCGGCGCTTCGGCGCGCTGGCGGGAAAGGTGTCCTTCCAGGCCAAGGGCTCCGGCCACAGCGGGCTGGTCTCTGTCAGCCGCTGCGGCCAGCAGGTGCTGGAGCGGACGGCCTGCGGGCTGAATCCGGACAGCGGGGAGGTCCTGCTCCGCCTGGAGGTGGGCTTTCCCGCCAACGGCCGCACCATTAACGCCCGGGAGCTGGAAAAGATCCTGTTTGACCTGCTGCCCCGGTGCGTGGAGGGGGCACTGATGTACCGCAGCTGGGACGGCGCCCAGCTCCGGGGCGTGGCCGACCTGGCGGAGGATCAGCAGTATATTCGGGACAGCCTGCCCGGTCTGGGCCTGTGCGCCTTTGTGGCCGACGGTAGCGTGCTGCCCCGGGCCTCCGGCGTGTCCGCCCTGCCCATGGCGGGGGCTGTACCCTTCCAGTCCCCTCCGGAGCTGTCGGTCACCCTGGAATTGCCCAACCGGGGGAAAATCACGGGTATGGGCATCCGGAAGGGGATTACCCTTGTGGTGGGCGGCGGCTATCACGGGAAATCTACCCTGCTGAAGGCGCTGGAGCTGGGGGTCTATAACCACGTGGCCGGGGACGGACGGGAATATGTCATCACCGACGCCACCGCCGTGAAGATCCGGGCGGAGGACGGGAGGAGCATCCAAAGCACCGATATCTCCATGTTTATCAACCGCCTGCCCAACGGCAAGGACACCGCCTGCTTCACCACCGAGGACGCCAGCGGAAGTACCTCCCAGGCGGCCAATGTGGTGGAGGCTATGGAGGCGGGGGCCGGGCTCCTGCTGATGGACGAGGACACCAGCGCCACCAATTTCATGGTGCGGGATGAGCTGATGCAGCGGGTGATCCACCGGGACATGGAGCCCATCACCCCCTTTCTGGAGCGGATTGAGGAGCTGTACCGCGTCCACGGGGTGTCCACCATACTGGTGGCGGGCAGCTCCGGCGCCTTCTTCCATGCCGCCCACTGTGTCATCCAGATGGACCGGTATGTCCCCCGGGACATCACGGCCCTGGCCAAGGAGGAGGCAAGGGCCTTCCCCAGCGACCCGTCCGGGCTGGCGCCTGCCGCCGGGATCAGGGAGGGCCGGCGGCCCCAGGGGGACCGGCGGGCCCAGCCTGGGGACCGGGTGAAGGTGAAGCCCATGGGCAGGGACGGCGTGTCGGTCAACCGGGACACCATTGACCTGCGGTATGTGGAGCAGCTGGTGGACGGGGAGCAGTCCGCCGCCCTGGGCTGCTGCCTGGCCTATGCCGGGCGGCATCTGATGGACGGTACGGCCACCGTCAGGCAGATTGTGGACCGGCTGGATGGGCTGATGGAGGAAAAGGGGCTGTCCGCCCTGTGGGACTGCGGCGCCGGCGCCCTGCCGCTGGCCAGGCCCAGGAGACAGGAGATCTTTGCCTGCTTCAACCGGGACCGGGGGCTGAACATCCGCTGACCGCCTCTCCGGGCGGCGGAACCGGCTCTTGACGGGGCGCATAAGATGGGCTATAATAAACCAACTCTTTGCACTGCATTACATTCCGTTTGGAATGCGAGATCAACAGTACAAACTGAGCAGGCAACGCCCCTTTGGGCGGTGGGCCGGGCCGCGCAGGCGGCAGCAGGTGTTCCTTTGGCATCTGTGGGACAGTTGTATGTTCCACAGATGCTTTTTCTTATCTTTGGAGCATGCCTTCTCGTAAATGTGCAGAGATGATGGGACCCCTTAGATTCTGTGGTAGATGACAGGAGGCATTTTTATGAAAGCGGAAGCGAAGCGCCATGCCCCGCCGGGGCGGCGGCAGGCCGGCGTCAATGAGGCGGCAGTGATCCGGAACCTGTCCCTGGTCAGCGTGGTGGGCAACGGGATTTTGTCCGGCTTCAAGCTGTTTGCCGGCGTGGCCGGCAATTCCGGAGCCATGATATCCGACGCCGTCCACTCTTTTTCCGACGTATTGACCACACTCATCGCGTGGATTGGCGTGAAGGTGTCCAAAAAGGCGGCGGATTCCGACCATCCATACGGGCACGAGCGGCTGGAATGTGTGGCCTCCCTGCTGCTGGGGGCGGTGCTGCTGGTTACGGGCCTGGGGGTAGGAAAGGTGGGGCTGGACAACATCCTGTCCGGACAGTACGAGACCCTGGCCGTCCCCGGGACCATCGCCCTGATTGCCGCGGTGGTCTCCATTGTGGGGAAGGAGGCCATGTTCTGGTACACCCGCTACTACGCGAAGCTGATTAACTCCTCCGCCTTCCTGGCCGACGCGTGGCACCACCGCTCCGACGCCCTGTCCTCCATCGGCTCCCTAATCGGCATCGGTGGGGCCATGCTGGGCTTCCCGGTGCTGGATTCCGTGGCCAGCGTGGTGATTTGCCTGTTCATCATCAAGGTCTCCTACGACATTTTGAAAGACGGTGTGACCAAGCTGCTGGACACCTCCTGCGGGGAGGGCTATGAACAGAAGATGATTGAGCACATCTCCGCCCAGGAGGGGGTGGTGTGCGTGGACCTTCTCCGGTCCAGGATGTTCGGCAACAAGGTCTACGTGGATCTGGAGATCCAGGTGGACGGGGAAAAAACCCTGTGGGAGGCCCACGAGGTGGCCGAGCGGGTCCACGCGGATGTGGAGCGCACCTTCACTGACGTGAAGCATGTGATGATCCATGTGAACCCCGCAAAGACGCCCGCATAGGGGAAAATAAATACGACCGGTATTTCTAATTACTAGAAATACCGGTCGTTCCTCTTGTCAAAAAAGCCCTCCTGCAAGGAGTTCCGGCGCCCGCAGGCGACGTAATAACATGAACGCCCGACATTTCCGGGGGCGTGTACCTCGGAAATGACACTTCTCGCGCAGGATGGGCCGACTTTTCCGTAAGGAATCGAGGCCCATCCTGCGTGCAGCCCTTCTCGAAAAAGTGGCTG